>CANQQO010000044.1 GCA_947625965.1 uncultured Oscillospiraceae bacterium | reverse complement strand
AACCCTGGTGCAGCGTCTACCGTGGCTCTGCAAATCCTTCGGTGCAGCGTTCCAATCGGTGCGTTGCGCTGATTGAGAGCGGTTGCTAACGGGCGGTTCTAAATCGGTGCATGGGAGGGTTAGCGGGTTTGTACAGCTATTGCGGTGCGACCCCCGTCCGGGCCCGGTGGACCGAGGGGCAGCCACCGCCGTGGCCCACTCCGTGGCCACGGCGTGGTTCCTCTGGTGTCGCATACCCCGGCAAACCCATCCGGGCACGCTTGGGAGCTTTTACGGGGTGCCAGGTTCTTTTGAAGAGCCTACGGTCAAAATGTCTTGCCCACTCCTCCGCAAGAACGAAACCAGGCTGGTGGCAAGGGTAACGATACCAGAGCGCTATCGCGCCCGCAGTACCGATACCGAGCGAGCCCGGGAGGTGTAACGAATACCACCGGGCTGGCGCACGCTCTGACCGCGGCGGCACGCCGCCCGCCGCACATTTTTGGGGGAGGGGAATAGGATGGATTGCGCGGCGACAACCGCGAAAAATGTTAGGAGGTCTTCTCTATGTGTAACAACAATCTGTACTGGCTCATCATCCTGCTGATCCTCTTCGGCGGCTTCGGCGGCTGCGGTCTGTCCACCATCAGCAACGGCTGCGGCTGCGGGTGCGGCGACAGCTCCAACGGCTGCGGCTGTGGCTGCGGCTGCAACTAAACGCGAAAGGGCGCCCCGCAAGGGGCGCCCAAAGCCTCCCAAATGGGACCCGCTTCGCGGAGCTCCCATTTGGAGGGGAACACAGGCTGAATAGCGCACTCGCCGACCTTACGCCCGGCTCGCGCTACTACCGCCTGAGAGTTTTTTTGCCGGGTACACGCCCTAGCAAAAAGGATCGAAATCCATTTGCCGTCTGCGGACGGCAAACTCGGAAAGGCTTCTTTGATAAGCCGAAAAGTCCGCCTTTTGGCGGACTTTTCTCAAATTTGACGGTACATGGCGGCGGCGTCGTCCTTCCGGACGTTCTCCGCCACCTCCAAGACCTCCACGGCCACCACCCGGGGTCCCATGGAGATCTCGACCCGGTCGCCGGGCTTGACCTCGTAGCCCGCCTTGGCGGGGCGGCCGTTTACCGTGACCCGGCCGTTGTCGCAGGCCTCGTTGGCCACCGTGCGGCGCTTGATGAGGCGGGAGACCTTCAAAAATTTGTCCAGCCGCATTACTTCGCCACCAGGTCCTTCAGGACCTTGCTGGCCTTGAACACCGGCAGACGGGTGGCGGAAAGCTCCATAGGCTCCTGCGTCCGGGGATTCCGGGCGGTCCGGGCCTCCCGATCCTTCACGGAGAACACGCCGAAACCGGAGAGCTGTACCCGGTCCCCCGCCGCCAAGCTGTGGCAGATCTCATCCAGAGCGGCGTTGACGACCCGCTCCGCGTCCTTCTTAGAAACGCCGGCGTTTTGAGCTACGGCGGCGATCAATTCGGTCTTGTTCATAAGTGAGCGCTCCTTCGCTGATAAAATTTTTCGCTTCTTTACGGTATCATATTTTTCCCCAAAAAGCAAGGACTATTTTACAAATGGAGCAGCTTTGCGATTTTTTCTCCCTTGGGCAGCAGCAGACAGTCCTCCCGGGTGATGGATTTGCACAGGATCACGCCCGCGACGTACACCACGACCCCCACCAGCACCGGCGCGGCGCAGAGGATCAGACGGCTGCCGCCCTCGCCCAGGAGCTGCTTTAGGCCGTACCAGGTCCCGTAGGCCGCCGCGCCCATGACCAGAGAGGGGATCAGTGCCCGGAGAAGATTAGCCACCATCCGCGGCTTCTGGGGCACCACCTTGCGCATCACCAGCAGGTTCATCCCGCAGATACAGGCGTAGCACAGTACCGCGCTCAGGGGCATCCCCAGCAGGCCAATGGCGGAGTTGCCCACCAGGATATACACCACCGCCAGCTTGGCCACCCCGGCCAGGAGCATATTGATCACCGGCAGATGGGCGTAGCCATGGGCCTGCATCAGGGCGTTGGTCAACTGGATCACGGCGTAGAAGAACACCGCCGCCCCAAACAGCCGCATGAGCTGGGTAGCCAGGACCAGATTCTCCCCGGCGTAGTCCCCCAGCAGGGCCATGATGGGCTCGGCCAGCAGAGTCAACCCCACGGCGCAGGGCAGACTGATGAGCCCCGTGATCCGGGCGGCGGACTCCTCGGTGCCCCGGACGGCGCGGTGGTCCAGGAGAGTCAAGTGGGATGTGATGGCGGGAATGACGCTGACTGTGATGGGCACGATGAAGGCGCAGGGCAGATTGAAGACCGTCTGGGTCATGTTGTACACGCCCTTCATCATGTCCGCCTGGGCCTGGGACAGGCCCCCGGCGGTGAGGAGCTGGTTCATATAGAGGTTCGTCTCCAGCACGGTGAGCATTTGCAGCCCCGCGGAGCCAACGGTGATGGGCACGGCAATGACCATCAGCTCCCGGGTGGCGGCGCCGAAGGTGCCGGGAGCGTCGCTGGACGCGGGCATGGCGTTGTAGACCTTCCGGAAGCAGTAGGACAGGTACAGCGTGGACACCAGGCAGCTCACCGTCACCCCCAAAATGCCGCCGGCGGCGGCCAGGGGGACGCTCTGGGTCAGGGCCATGATGACGTAGGCGGCGGCCAGACCCACCACCAGCTTGACGACCGCCTCCAAAACCTGGCTGACGGAGGTAGGGATCATGTTCCCCAGCCCCTGGGAGAAGCCCCGGTAGGCGGACATCAGGCACATCAAAAAGGCGCAGGGCCCCAGGCAGGCGATGGCGGGCCAGGCGTCGGGCTGGTGCTCAAACTCCGCCAGTTGGTGGCAGAATAGGATCATCAGCGCGCTGCCCGTCAGGCCCAGGACCACGAAAATGGTCCTGGAGGTGGTATAGACCCGGCGGACCTGGTTGTATTTTTTCAAGCTGCTGGTCTGGCTGACCATCCGGCTCATGGCCACCGGCAGGCCCGCCGTGGCGATGAGCAGGAGGACGGTATAGATGTCGTAGGCGGTGTAGAAGTAGCTGTACCCCATGTCGCCCACGATCATTTTCAGAGGGATCTTATACAGGGCCCCCACGACCTTGACGATGGCGGTGGCCACCGCCAGCAATGCCGCGCCGTGGAGGAAGGTCTGCTTTTTCGCGCTTTGGGACATAGGGACCTCCTTAGGATCGCTCCCGGGCAAAGAGCCGGGGAATGGCGTAGTCGGTGAGCTCCTTGACGATGGCCGGAAGGTCCAGGGTGGGGAACCGGCCGTTCCGGTAGAGGGTCTTGCCCCGGACCATGGTCATGGCCACGTCGCCGCCCTTGGCGCTGAAGACCAGGCTGCTCAGGACGTTGTGGCTGGGGATCAGATGGGGGGCGGAGAAGTCTACCAGGATCAGGTCCGCGTCCATGCCGATTTTCAGCATCCCGCACTCCGCCTGCCGCCCCTGGGCCCGAGCGCCGCAGACCGTCGCCATCATCAGCGCCGCCGGGGCGGGCAGGGCCGAGGCGTCGCCGCCCTCCCGCCGAGCGGAGAGGGCCATGGAGCGCATGGCCTCAAACAGGTCCAGATTCCCCGCCTGGGGGGCGCCGCCGGTGCCCAGGGCCACGTTCATGCCGCTTTTCACGCAGTCCGTCACGGCGACGGTCCGGAAGCCCGCCTTGCCGGAGGCGATGGGGGTGGCGACGGCGCTGACGTGGCGGCGGCCCAGCAGGGCCCGCTCCCCGTCGCTGAGATAGCCGCAGCCCACGGCGGCGGCGGGGACCCCGAAGACGCCGTGGCAGTCCAGCAGTTCCCCGGGGGTCAGACCCGTCCGTTCCAAACAGGAGTCCGCCTCCGACGGCGTCTCATCCAGGTGGAGCTGGAAACCCAGCCCCTCCTGCCGGGCGTAGGCGGAGAGCCCCTCCCAGAGGGGGTGGTTGGAGGTGTACTCGGCGTAGATCCCGGCGTCGATCCGAATGCGGCCGCCGTCGAAGCCGTTCCATTTCTCCGCCAGCCGCCGGACCTCCCGGCACTGGGGGTCAGTCTCAAAGTCGAAGGGCTCGTTCTCGTCCTCGAAGCGGTAGGCCGACAGGGCCAGATTGGCTTTGATCCCGGCCTCTTCCGCCGCCTGTGCGGTGGCCTCGGGATAGTAGTACAGGTCCGACACCGACGTCACTCCGAACCGAAGGCACTCGGCGATGCCGAGAGACGCGGCGGCTTTGGCGGACCGGGCGTCCAGCTTTTCCTCCTTTTGGAGGATGGCTTCCAGGGCGCCTTTGTTGGGAAGGTCGTCCACCAGACCCCGGAGGGCCGTGGAGGCCAATTGGGTGTGGCAGTTGACGAGTCCCGGAAGGACCACCATCCCCGCCCCATCCACGATGGCGGCGGGGGGCTGGGCGGGAGGCGTCTTGGCCAGGTAGGAGATCTTCCCCCCGGTGACGCCCAGATAGCCGCCGAAGAGCACCTCCATCCCCTCGTTCATGGTGACGATGGTGGCGTTGGCGATGAGGGTATCCAATCAAAGTCCTCCTTCCATGCAGGAAAAGAGCGCCGCCTTCTGCTCCAGGACCCGGTCCAGGGAGGCAAGGTATTGCTCCGGATATTTGGGGTTGGGGAACCGCCTGAGCGCGCCCCCGGGCAGGGGGACCTTGCTCATGGCCCCGCCGCCCAGGGAGACGATGGGGTGCAGCTCCTCCATCATGCAGATGTTGTACCGGCACGCCTGACCGGGCAGGGTCCAGCCCACGTTCTCGAAGCTGCCTGACATATATTTCTGCCGGTAGAGATAGTAGGGCGAATAGCCCAGGCCGGACAGGGCTTGGCCGGCATAGCGGACCATTTGGGCCACCGCCTGGGCGTCGGGCCGGGGCTGGGAATGGGAAAGCAGGTCCGCTCCCTTCTTCAGGGCCAGGGTGTGGACGGTGATGTTGGCGGGCCGCAGGGCCGCCACCGTGTCCAGGGACCGCCGGAAGCCCTCGGGGGAGTCCCCGGGGAGGCCGGCGATCAGATCCATATTTACGGCGGAGATCCCGGCGGCGCGGACCTGCTCCCAGGCCCGGAGGATGTCCGCCCCCCGGTGGGGGCGGCCGCAGGCGGCCAGGACCGGGTCCTCCATGCTCTGGGGGTTGACGCTGATCCGGTCCACGCCCCAGGCTTTCAGCACTTCCAGCTTCTCCGGGTCGATGGTGTCGGGCCGGCCGGCCTCCACGGTAAATTCCAAACAGCCCCCAAGGTCCAGGCGGGACCGCGTATTTTCCAGCAGCCGGGAAAGCTGCCCGGCGGAGAGGGTGGTGGGGGTGCCCCCGCCTATATAAAGGGTACGGACCCGGCGGTGAAAACTTTCCAACAATTTTCCGGTGACCTCCAGCTCCTTCAAAAGCCCCTCCAAATAGGGCTCCAAAGCCTGGGTGTCCCGGCCCACGCCCCGGCTGACAAAGCTGCAATAGGCGCAGCGGGTGGGGCAGTAGGGGATGCCGATGTAGAGGGAAACGTCCCCCGGTTCCAGCAGCGCCGCCGTCTCCACGGTGGCCAGGGAGCAAGGAAGGGCCAGCTTTGCCCGCTCCGGGGTGACGAAATAGACCTGCCGCAGCAGCTTTTCCGCCGCCTCCGGCGTGCCGCCGGAGAGCAGACAGGCGGTGGAGAGCTTGGTGGGCCGGACCCCCGCCAGGGCGCCCCAGGGAGGCGGCTCCGGCAAAAAGGGCAGGGCCGCCAGGTAGTAGCTCTGCTGCAAAGCCCGCCGCCGCAGCCGGACCGTCTCCTCCTCCGCCCGAAGCCGGCGGACCGCCCGGTGGGTGGTCCCGTTCAGCGTGATGGAGGCGGAGGCGGTGATCCAGGTCTTCCCCCGGTGGAGGGAGGACACGGCCCCGTCCCCTTCAAAGGGCCCGTCCGCCGGCTCCATGGGCCGGTCGGGAAACAGGGAGAGCTGGAGCTGCTCCACGCAGTAACGGTCCTCGTGGCCGAGCAGATACAGCTTCATGACAGCGCCCGCAGGTAGGGATTGAACTTCCGCTCCCGGTCCAGGGTGGTGGCCTGGCCGTGGCCGGGGTACACCGCCGGGTCCCCGGGGAGGCCGGCGAGCCGGGCCAGGGAGTTGACCATATTGTACCGGCTGCCGCCGGGCAGGTCCGTCCGGCCGCAGGAGTCGGCAAACAGGGTGTCCCCGGAGAAGATGACGTCCTGGAAGATCAGGCAGACGGACCCCTGGGTATGGCCCGGGGTGTGGAGGACCCGGAAGGTCAGCCCCGCCAGGGTCAGCTCCTGTCCGTCGGAAAAGGCGTCGGTATAGTACAGCTTCCCGGCGGACAGCGCGGGGGGCAGGGTCAGGTCCGCCGGATGGAGAAATACCCGGCAGCCGGTGGCGTCGGCCAGGGCCTTCACGCCCCCAACGTGGTCAAAATGGCCGTGGGTCAGCAAAATGGCCTCCAGGACCCGTCCCCGTTCCTCCAGGGCGGCCAGGACCGTCTCCGGCTGGAAGCCGGGGTCGATGACAAGACATTCCTTGCCTTCGGAAACCAGATAGCAGTTGGTGAAAAAATGATTTTCACCCAGAGTCAGCGTTTCTATGGTCATAGTATCTCCTATTTATATTTAATGTCTTGAGGTCAGAAGAAGCTGATCGGTGTCCAAGATCAGGGTCACGGGGCCGTCGTTGACGGAGGAGACTTGCATATCCGCCCCGAATTCCCCGTGTTCCGGGGGAAAGCCCAGCTCGGCGCAGAGGGACAGAAACGCCTCGTACATCTCCCGGCCCAGCTCCGGCCCGGCGGACTCGGTGAAGCTGGGGCGGCGGCCCTTCCGGCAGTTGCCGTAGAGGGTGAACTGGCTCACCACCAGCACACGGCCGCCCACCTGGCCCAGGTCCAGGTTCATCTTCCCGTTCTCGTCGGAAAAGATCCGCAGACCCAGTATTTTCTCCGCCAGACAGCGGCATTCCCGCAGGGTGTCCCGGGGACCGATCCCCAGCAGGATCAAAAAGCCCTTTTCAATGGCCCCCACGGTCTCCCCGCCGATGGCGACGGAGGCGGAGGACACTCTAGTGATGACAGCGCGCATGGCCGCTCCCCCCTAATTCTGCCCCCGGCGGGAGCTGATCACGTCGGGAATGCTCATGAGCCGGTTGCGGACTGCCACCAGCTCCGCCACGTTTTTCACTTCAAAGCGGACGGTGAACACGCTGCGGCCCCCCGGCAGGTCCTTGCCGTTGAGCTCCTTGACCCGGAGTCGGGCGGTGGTCATGGCCGTGGCCACGTCCAGCAGAAGGCCGTCCCGGGTGATGCACTCCAGCTCCAGGGTGGTGTCGAAGGGCTGCTCCTCCTGGTTGGCCCAGTGGACCCGGACCCAGCGGGCGGCCTGACGGGGGTCGTTTCGGTTCTGGGCGTTGGGGCAGTCGGTCCGGTGGATGGACACCCCGAAGCCCTTGGTGATGAAACCCACGATGGGGTCCCCGGGCACGGGGGTGCAGCACTTGGAGAATTTGATCATGCACGAGTCGATGTCCTCCACGATGACGCCGTTCACCGCGTGGCGGCTCTTGGCGGCCTCGGGGGTCAGGCGCAGGGGCATGGCCGGGTTTTTCTCCGGGACCGGCTTGACGGCCCGGCTGACGTCCTCCCGGATCCGGCCAACGGCCTTGGCGGCGGTGAGGCCCCCATAGCCAATGGCGGCGTACATATCGTCCCAGGTGTCGAAGGCCAGCTTTTTCAGCAGGTGGCCGGACAATTCCTCGTCGGCCAGGACCGCCGTGGGCAGGCCCAGGCGCTTCATCTCGGCCTCGAAGCTGGCCTTGCCGTGGACGATGTTCTCGTCCCTGCGCTCCTTCTTGAACCACTGTTTGATCTTGGTCCGGGCCTGGTTGCTTTTGCAGATGTTCAGCCAGTCCCGGCTGGGGCCCTTGGCGGTCTTGGAGGTCAGGATCTCGACTATGTCGCCGTTTTGAAGCGTGGCGTCGATGTTGGAGATCCGATTGTTGACCTTGGCCCCCACCATGGCGTTGCCCACCCCGGAGTGGATGGCGTAGGCAAAGTCGATGGGCGTGGACCCGGCGGGCAGACTGACGATCTTCCCCCGGGGCGTGAAGACGAAGACCTCGTCGTCGAACATATCGATCTTGAGGGAGTGGACATAATCCTCGGCGTCGGTGTCCTGCTGGCTCTCCAGAAGCCGGCGGACCCATTCGAAGTCCTTCTCCGTGCCGCCCGCGGCGCCCTGCTTGTACTTCCAGTGGGCGGCGATGCCGTACTCCGCCGTCTCGTGCATCTCCCAGGTCCGGATCTGGACCTCGAAAGGGATGCCCTGGGAGCCGATGACCGTGGTGTGGAGGCTCTGGTACATATTGGGCTTGGGGGTGGAGATGTAGTCCTTGAACCGCCCGGGCACCAGGTTGAACAGGTCGTGGATGTGGCCCAGGACGTTGTAACAGTTGGGGATGGTGTCCACGATCACCCGGAAGGCGTACAGGTCATACAGCTCGTCGATGATCTTGCCCTGGGCCTGCATTTTCCGGTAGATGGAATAGACGTGCTTGATCCGGCCGTAGGTGGTGTTCCGGATGCCCATGGTGGACAGGCGGGTGGTGATCTTCTCCTGGATGGCGTTCATGAAGGCCTGATCCTGCTCCTTCCGGGCGTTGAGGAAGGTCATGATCTGGTTGTAGGCCTCCGGCTCTAAGTACCGCAGGGCGATGTCTTCCAGCTCCCACTTGATCTTCTGCATGCCCAGCCGGTGGGCCAGGGGGGCGTAGATGTCCATGGTCTCCCGGCATTTGAGGATCTGTTTTTCCGGGGTCTGGTACTGCATGGTCCGCATATTGTGGAGCCGGTCGGCGATTTTGATCAGCACCACCCGAATGTCCTTGGACATGGCCATGAACATCTTCCGCAGATTTTCCATCTGGGCCTGCTCGGTGCTGGAAAAATTGGCCCGGGTCAGCTTGGTGACCCCCTCCACCAGCTCAGCGGCGGTGGGGCCGAAGATGGCCTCGATGTCGTTGTGGGAGGCGTCGGTGTCCTCGATGCAGTCGTGGAGCAGGGCGCCCAGGATGGCGTCGGTGTCCAGGCCCATTTCCGCCACGATCTCCGCCACCGCCAGGGGATGGATGATGTAGGGGGAGCCGTCCTTCCGCTTTTGATTTTTATGCTTCTCCCGGGCGTATTCCACCGCCCGGTCGATGGCGCCCATGTCCGCCCCCGGCATATACCGGTTGATGGCGGCGCACATGGAGGCGTAGTGTTCGGCAAAGGTTTCCATGGCATTCAGCTCTCTTTCGCATGGAGCAGGATCTGCATGGTCCGGCTCTGATTCAGGTCGGCCTTCTGCTCCCGGGGGATCAGATGGATGGCGATGTATTTATGGCGCCGCTGGGACCGCAGCAGTCCCACGTCGGCGAAGATGTCCAGACAGACCAACATCTGCTCCAGGCTCAGGGGCCGCCCGGACCACCGGACGATCTTCCGGCAGAGGCACATGGGCGACTCCTGCACCGGCCCGGCGGCGCTGAGGTAGCGCCAGACGCAGGCCAGCGTGGTCCGGTCTGGAAGCAGCTCCCCGGCGGCCTCCCGGTCCAGGCTGCCGCTGCGGAGGCGGCGGTACCCGGCCAGGGAGTCGGAGCAGGGGGCCTTGCAGGCCGGGCGGATGTCCAGGACGTTGAGCTGGACCACCCGCTCCCCGCGAAATTCGTTCATCTGGGGGCGGAAGGCCAGGTCCACCGCGTCCCCCTGGCTGACGGAGGCGGCCTCCCGGCCGGGGGAGAAGTAGATGGCGTTGAAGCCCATCCGCCCGGCCCGGAGCCGGAGCCGGAGGTGCTTGCCGCCCCCCACGGGGATCAGCCGCTCCACAGTCGCCCCGGAGAGCATCAGCACCGGCTTGGGGCACCCGCCGCCGCAGGGCTCCAACTGGGCCAGGGCCTCGATATTGGCGGAGGTGAGCAGCTCCGGGGGCACGGCGCAGTCGATGTCCAGGGTGGAGCGGGGGATCTCCCCGGCGAAGAACTGGTCCGCCAGGGCGCAGATCTGGTTTTGAAAATCGGGAATATTCCCCTTGCGGATGGTGAAGCCCGCCGCCAGCTCGTGGCCGCCGTAGCTTTCCAGCAGGGGGGAGAGGGCGGTGAGGGAGGCGAAGAGGTTAAAGCCCCCGTAGCTCCGGGAGCTGGCCTTGCCGTGGTCCCCGTCCAGGCAGATGAGGAAGGTGGGGCAGGCGTATTCCTCCGCGATGCGGCTGGCAACGATGCCCACCACCCCCTGGTGCCAGGTCTCCTTGGCCAGGACGATGGCCTCCGGCGCGGCGGTCTGGGACAGCATCCCCACCGCCTCCCGGTAGATGTCCGACTCCACGGCCTGCCGCTGCCGGTTCAGGTCGCACAGGCCCCGGGCCAGCTCCGTGGCCCGCTGAGGGTCCTGGGTCAGGAAGAGTTCCAACGCCAGGTCGATGCGGCCCATCCGTCCGGCGGCGTTGATCCTGGGGGCCAGGGAGAAGCCGATGGAGGAGGTGGTCAGATCCTCCGGGTCGCAGCCGCTCTCCCGGATCAGGGCGGCAATGCCGGGCCGTTTGGTCCGGCGCAGGGAGTCCAGTCCCCGGTGGACGAAGTGCCGGTTCTCCCCCCGCAGGGGCATGACGTCGGCCACGGTCCCCAGGCAGACCATGTCGGCATAGTCCTCCAGGACCTCCTCCTGACTGCCGCAGAGGGCGGCGGCCAGCTTGAAGGCCACCCCCACCCCGGACAGATTCTTGTGGGGATACCGGTCCCCGGGCCGGTGGGGGTCCACCACGGCCACGGCCCTGGGCAGGCGGTCCTTGCACTCGTGGTGGTCGGTGATGACCAGGTCCATTCCCAGGTCCTGGCAGACCTCCGCCTCCTCCACGGCGGTGATGCCGCAGTCCACGGTGACGATGAGCTTGACCCCCTCCTTCCAGAGCTGCCGGATGGCGGCGGCGTTCAGCCCATAGCCCTCCTCCAGCCGGCCGGGGATATAGGGCACCACATGGCTGCCGTGTCTGCGGAGGAAGTCCGTCAGCAGGCAGGTGGCGGTGATGCCGTCCACGTCGTAGTCCCCGAAGACGGCGATCTTCTCCCCCTGGGCCATGGCCAGGCCCACCCGGCCGGCGGCCAGGTCCATGTCCGTCATGGAGAAGGGGTCGTGCAGCGGAGCGCTGCGGTCTAAGTAGCTTGCGGCCTCCTGGGCCGACCGGATCCCCCGGGCGGCTAAGATCATGGCGGTCAGGGGGGGATATCCCCCGCCCACCAGGGCGTTGACGGCCTCCGGCTTCGGTTCCGCAATCCTCCAAATTCCGTACTTCAAATTCAGCACATCCAAATCAAAAACTTTTTCCGCTATTATAGCAAAAAAAAGCCGGATGTACAATAGGCTCGGGGAATTTTTTAGAGGCGCCCGGGACCGCCGGCGGACCCTTTGCCGATGGGAGGAAGTGGAAACGGGAGAAAGGCTGTATCGCTTCCATTCCGAAGGGCCATCGGAACGCGCTCCCCAGCCGCCGGCGGCGGGCTTCCCGGCGTCCGTCCCGGGAGGATCAGCCCTCCCGGGCCTGGACCAGGGCCATCCCCACCACCGCCGCCATGGGGGCCAGCAGGATCCCCGCCACGCCTAGGAGCCGGTATCCCACGTACAGCGCCGCCAGGGTGGCCAGGGGGTCTATGCCAAGCTGACGGCCCAGCAGCTTGGGCTCCAGAATGGACCGGGTCAGGGCGCACAGGCAGTAGGTCCCCAGAAGTCCTAGGGCTCTTGCGCCCTTTCCCTCCAGGAAGGCCACCAGGCTCCAGGGCAGCAGCACCGTCCCGGACCCCAGCAGCGGCGCCGCGTCCACCAGGGCGATCCCCATCGCCCAGAGGAGGCTGTGGCGCACCCTCATCCAGGTCAACGCGGCGGCGGAGATGAGCATCGTCAGGGCCCCCAGCTTTACCTGGGTCCTGAGCCACCCGCCCAGGGCGGCCCGGCACTGACGGAGCGCCGCCAGTCTTTGCCGCCAGCTCTCTGGCAGGGCCTGGGAGAGCCTCTGGCGCAGCTTCGGCAGCCGTGCGGAGAAGAAAAAGGCGGACAGCACCCCGGTCCCCAGGGCCAGCAGCACGTCGGGGACCCGCGCCAGCAGCCCGGAGATGGCGCCCGGCGCCCGCCGGAGCAGACCCTGCAATACCGCCGCCCCCTGCCCGGACAGGTCGGTGGCGCACCGCAGCAGCACCGGCCGGACGCCCTCCGGCGACCGGTCCGCCAAAAACACCAGCCCGTCCTCCAGGGCGGTCAGCGCCTGGCCGGCGGCGGCTTCCAGGTCCGGCAGATCGTCCATCAGCGACGCCAGCTCCCGCAGCGCCAGCCTTCCGACCAGCACGGCCAGCAGCGCCGCCGCCAGCAGTAGCGCCGAGACCCCGGCCCCTGCGGCGGCTGGACGGGGCAGGCCCACTCTCTTTTCGCCCCACCGGACCAGCGGTTCCGCCGCCAGGGCCAGTCCCGCCCCCAGCAGAAAGGGCAAAATCAGCGGCAGAAGATATCGCAGCCCAAAATAAAGGGCCAAAGCTCCACCGGCCAAGGCCAGAGGTTTTTGCAGGGCGGAATAGGACATTTTAAGCTCCTTTCCAGGGTTTTTTGCACAAATGGGGGTTGTAATTTGAAAAATATTATGATACAATGTGGACAGCTAAAAAAACAGAGCCAAATTTACACATTTTTTGAAAGCTCACATAGCAGGAGGGAAACCAACCATGAAAAGCACGGACTACTTTATCGTCCAGGCGGACGCCCTTCCGGAGATTTTTCTGAAGGTCGCGGAGGCGAAGCGGCTGCTGGCCTGCGGAGAAGCGCGGGCCGTCAACGAGGCTGCGGCCCGGACGGGCATCAGCCGGAGCGCATTTTATAAGTATCGGGATGCGATCCTTCCCTTTCAGAACATGATGGCAGGGCGGATCGTCACCTTCCAGCTTCTTCTGCGGGACCAGCAGGGTGTTCTTGCGGCGGTCCTGGGGACCTTTACGATGCGGCACGCCAATATTCTGACCATCAATTCCATCATTCCCACCAACGATTCCGCCCCGGTGACCATCACCGCCGAAACCATCGACCTGACGGTGGAGGTGGCCCAGCTCCTGGGCGAGCTGAAGGAGCTGCCCGGCGTTCTGCGGGCGGAGATCCTGGCGGCCTGAGCCATAAGCATACCCAACCTCCCGGCCAAAGAGCCGGGAGGTTTTTCACCGCTTGACAGGATGCGACATAGACTGTCACCGGAGGTGAAAAACCATGCTGATCGTGCAGAAATACGGCGGCTCCTCCGTGGCGTCGCTGGATCGGATCCGTTCCGCCGCCCGTCGCGCCGTCGCCCTTGCCCGGCAGGGAGTCCAGGTCGTGTTGGTAGTCTCCGCCCAGGGGGACACCACGGACGAGCTCATCGCGGCGGCGGCGGACCTGGCCCCCAGTCCCCGGGAGATGGACGCCTATGTGTCTACCGGGGAGCAGCTCTCCGCCGGCCTCATGGCCATGGCCATCCAGGCCCAGGGGTATCCCGCGGTGAGCCTGACAGGCTGGCAGGCGGGCATCCGCACCGACGGCGTCCACGGCAACGCCCGGATAATGGCTCTGGAAGGGGACCGGCTCCGCCGGGAGCTGGCGGCAGGCAGGATCGCCGTTGTGGCCGGCTTCCAGGGCCTAGGCCCCGACGGCGACGTGACCACCCTTGGCCGGGGCGGCTCAGACACCACGGCGGTGGCCCTGGCGGCCTTCCTGAACGCGGACGCCTGTCAGATCTTCACGGATGTGGACGGCGTCTACGACCGGGATCCCCGGCGTTTTCCCGACGCCCGCCGGTTTGACCGGATCTCCTATGACCGGATGCTGGCCCTGATCCGGGAGGGCGCGCAGGTCCTCCATGACCGCAGCGTAGAGCTGGCTCGGGACCATGGGCTCACGGTGGAGGTCCTGTCCTCCTTTACGGGGGCTCCGGGGACGATCGTGGGGCCCTAAAAAGATTCTAACCGCCGGAAGGGGCGGATATTCTCAGCCCCCATAAAATCAACAGGCGGCGCTTATTTCGCGCCGCCTGTTGAAGCGTTTTATTTTGCGAGCTTATATACCGCGTATTGGTTGAGGCTCACGCCGTTTTTCTTTGCCGCTTCGGCCAATTCCCGGTGCAGATCCTTTGGGATGCGCAGCATCAATTTGCCGCTGTATGCCCGTTGCTCCTTGTATTCCTCCAGCGTAATGGTGTCATCGGGGTCTTCCGCTTCGGCCTGCGCAAATGCGGCCAGGTCTTCCGGCGTGGGCTCTTCCGGCGGTCTTGCGTCGATCTGGGCAAGGCGTTTTTCGATTTCTTTGGCAGTCAATGTGCGTTTCATGCGATCACCTTTCAGTATTTGATGTTGGTACGGGTGTTGATCTCTATAACGGTAATTATTATATCTCCCTTTTCCCATGTAAACAGTATGCGGTAGTGCGCGATTTTGTACCGGTAGCAGTTCTTGGTCCCGGCGAGGCGGACGATGTCGCCCTCCCACCGGGAGAGCTGATCAAGCGCCCTGTAGAGCTTTCGGCGGGTGCGTTCGTCCACACTGTCGAGGTACTTTTGCGCCTGTTTTTTTAATTTGATCTGCATCCCATTTTCCTCCATTGATTGCGTATATAATATCATATGCAATATCCTTTGTCAAGGAAAATCGATATAGAATCGCATTGAATTGTTCGAGCCCCCCTGGTATATCAAAAGCCGCACCCTGTGGGTGCGGCGGGAATTGAAGGATCGGCCAGAAGGGATTCGTCTTGCGAAGGAGCGCCCAGTTTGCGAACTGGGCGGCAATCTGCCACCGGCAGATCGCATTATATTATTCGAATCCCCAGGCGTACCAAAAAGCCGCACCCACAGGGTGCGGCTTTTTGGTACGCCAGAAGGGATTCGAACCCCCAACCCTCGGAACCGGAATCCGATGCTCTATCCGTTGAGCCACTGGCGCGTGGGATTTTGTTTCGCTCCGCTATTATAGCAGGGTTTGCCGGATTTGTAAAGGGGAAATTTGAAAAAAATTCCCATGGGGAAGCTCCAGCCCGACGCGTCTTCGGTCAAAGGCGGCCATTGCCGCCGGAGGCGGGGTCTGGAAAAGGGGGAATGTCTCTATTTTTTCCCTTTCCAGCCCGTTTGCTGCCGGGAAACACTTTGAAAGCTTTCCCTTACTCCTTATAATATAACATACAGTGGCAGTAGCCTTTGAACTTGGGGTCCGCGATCTGATCCCGGAATTCCTTGCACATACACTTGTTTTCCTCCACCCGTTCCTGACGGCAGGGACAGTAGCCTCCCGTGCGCTTCAGGCCCTCCCGGATGGTGCGGACCATCTCCTTGTCCTCGTTGAGACGAACAGCCATGCGCTTCACTCCTTTCTTACTTTCCATTATACCCTTATTTTCATGGCTGTCAAGTCATTGACAGGGACGGTTTTTCTGTGATATGATGAAAAAAACTGGAAAAAGAGGGATATATATGCTGGAACAGTATTCCCGCGCCGCCCTTTTGTACGGCGAGGAGGGACTTTCACGGCTCCGGAGGGCCCATGTGGCCGTGTTTGGACTGGGAGGCGTGGGGAGCTACGCGGTGGAAGCGCTGGCCCGAAGCGGGGTGGGGCGACTGACGCTGGTGGACAATGACCGGGTCAGCCTGTCCAATCTGAACCGGCAGCTCTTCGCCCTCCATTCCACCCTGGGGATGCGGAAAACGGACGCGGCCCGGGAGCGGGTCGGGGATATCGACCCGGAGATCCGGGTGGAGACCAGCGACGTCTTTTTCCTGCCAGAGACGGCGGAGAACTTTGATTTTTCCCAATACGACTTTGTGGTGGACGCCATCGACACGGTGACGGGAAAGCTGTGCCTGGTCCTCTCGGCCCAGGCGGCGGGAACGGAGATCGTCAGCGCCATGGGCGCCGGAAACCGGCGGGACCCGTCCTGTCTGCGGATCGCGGATATCTACGCCACCTCCGGGTGCCCCCTGGCCCGGATCATGCGGAAGGAGCTGCGGAAACGGGGCGTGAAGGCCCTGCCCGCGGTCTATTCCCAGGAGGAACCTGCCAGGGGCATGGCGCCCCCGGACCCGGAGTCCTCCCGGCGGGAGATCCCCGGGAGCAGCGCCTTCGTCCCGGCGGCGGCGGGGCTGCTGCTGGCGTCTTATGTGGTGAATCGGCTGGTTGGACTTGACAAATGAGGCGGAAGCTGGTATCCTATTGTTGATGTATAAACAATAGGAAGAAGGTCACCCCTCTATGCAGCCTGTGCGTAAACTCTACTGCCGCGCCTTTCAGCTTGCCCTCCGCATTTCCATCCCCCTTTTGCCATACCGGAAACCCAAGCCCCTTGCCAATGTGGGGGAGGTCCCCGGCGTCCTGGAGCGCGCCGGCGTCTCCCGGGCGCTGATCGTGACGGACCCGGGGGTAGCGGCCCATGGCCTGACCCGCCATTTGGAGGAGGCGCTGAACCAGGCGGGAATTTTCTATGCCATGTTTGACCAGGTGGTCCCCAACCCCACCACCGCCACCGTGGAGACGGTTGTTCAACTTTCCAAGGGAGAAATCCAGTCAAAGAAAATCAGGGTTGACTTCTCTCTGGAGGATA
>CANQQO010000043.1 GCA_947625965.1 uncultured Oscillospiraceae bacterium | reverse complement strand
ATAGTTTCATCTTTCTTCTCCTTTTGCCATTTTTTGTTTGAGTACATGGACCCCCGCCGGGGTGTCCTGGGTCAGCGGGAGGGTGTCCCCCTCGTAGGAGACGTTTTCATACAGGCGGGTAAACAGTTCCAGCTTACCGATCACCGGAAAGCCCGTCGTCTTGGTCCGGTAGTGCATTGGAACGATCCTTTTCGCCCCCGCTTGTTTCGCGATCTGAGCCGCGTGGGCGGCGTCCACGGTGAAGAAGCCCCCCACCGGCAGGAGCATACAGTCCACGCCCCTTAATTTCTCCGCCTCCTCCGGGGTCAGGAGCCGGCCGATGTCTCCCATGTGGGCCACCCGGAGGCCGCCGAAGTCGAAAATGCGGACGGTGGTCATGCCCCGTTTTTTGCCACCGGCGTCGTCGTGGGGCGCCTGGAATTCCGTGAGCGTGTAGGGGGCCCGAAGGGCCGTCCGGGTCTGCCGGACCAGGTGGGCGGCGTTGTGGTCCCCATGGGCGTGACTGCAATACACCGCCTCCGCCGCCAGAGTCAGGTCCCCCAGACCCGGCACGGAACCGTTTTCATAGGGGTCCAGCACGGTCCGATAGCCCTCCGACTCCAGCAGAAAGCAGGCGTGCCCCAAATACGTGATGTTTACCATATTCTTCCCTCCTAAAGAAAAAATCCCCCTGTCCAGCTCGGACAGAGGGCGTAATATACGCGGTACCACCTCTGATTCGGCCCCGCCTCGCGGCGCGGACCCTCACGGTGTGCCCCCGCGCTTCCCCAAAACATAGCTTTTGGAAGAAAATCGCGTGAAACACACCCCCGGCGCTGTCGGGCCGACCCGTCCCGCCCTACGTTTCCTTCAGGCGGGCCGCTCCGGGAGGTAATTTCATCGTCCGCCCCGCTGCCTCGCACCGGCCGGCAGCTCTCTGGAGGGGTTGAGGGCGACTAAGCATCCCTTCATCGCGTTGATCGTATGGTAACAGAAAAATCCCGTTTTGTCAAGTGTGGTCCAGCATTTCAGCCGCGCTTTGCAGGGTGATGGGGGTGATGCTGGAACCGCCGATGATCCGGGCAAGCTCCTGGATCCGGCCCTGCCGGTCCAAGGGGGTGACGGTGGTGTAGGTCCTGCCCTCCCGCTCGGTCTTGGCGATGAGCAGATGGGTGTCCCCCAGGGCCGCAAGCTGGGGCAGATGGGTGACGCAGAGGACCTGCTTGTTCTGGGCCAGGTTGCGGAGCTTCTCCGCCACCTTCTGGGCGGCCCGGCCGGAGACGCCGGTGTCCACCTCGTCGAAGATCAAGGTGGCGACCTGGTCCTGCCGGGCCAGGACGTTTTTCATGGCCAGCATGATCCGGGCCAGCTCGCCGCCGGAGGCCACCCGGCTCAGGGGTTTCAGCGCCTCGCCGGCGTTGGCGGAGAGGTAGAAGGCGGCGGCGTCCAGACCGTTGGGGCCCAGTGGCGTCCGGGTGAACTGGCACGCAAACTGGACCCTTGGCATATCCAGCTCCCGCAGCTCCTCCAAAATCGCCTGGGAGAGGCGCTGGGCAGCCTCCTGACGGTTTTCAGACAGGGCCCGGGCCGCATCCATGGCCGCCTTTTCGGCGGCGGTGAGCTGACCCCGGAGGCGTTCCAGCTCATCTCCGGCAAGCTCGATCCGTTCCAGCTCCGACTGAGCCTTCTCATAGTAAGCCAGGATGTCGGCGCAGGTGGCGCCGTACTTCCGGCGGAGGCGGTGGATCACGTCCAGGCGGCTTTCGATGGTCTCCAATTCGTCGGCGGAATCGCTGAGGTCGTCCCGGGCGCTGCGGACCTCCTCCGTCGCGTCCTGGACCTGGTATTTCAGGTCCGACAGCCGCTCGTGGAGGGAGGCAAAGGGCTCGCCGTACCGAGCCAGGCGGCTCAGCTCCCGTTCCGCCTCCGCAAGCAATCCCGCCGCGCCGTCGGTGTCCTCCCCTCCGTAGAGGGTCTCCACCGCCGCGTCCATGCCCTGGCGCAGCTTTTCGGCGTTCTGAAGGAGCTTCCGACGGTCCTCCAGGGCCTCGTCCTCCCCCGGCGTCAGATTGGCCTTGGCGATCTCCTTGATCTGGTATCCAAGGGTCTCCATCCGGCGGACCTTCTCCCCCTCGTCCATGGTCAGGCTGTCGATTTGCCTGCGGAGGGCGGAAAGGGCGGCGTATTTCTCCTGGTAATCCTGGCGGAGGGCTTGATTGTCTGCGTAGGCGTCTAGGTATTGGAGGTGATTTTCCTCGTCGAAAAGGGTGGCCGCGTCGTGCTGGCCGTGGATGTTGATGAGCTGGATGCCCAGCTTGTGCAGGATGGAAACCGTGACCAAACTGCCGTTGACCCGGCAGACGTTCCGGCCGTCCAGGTAGATCTCCCGCTGGATCACCGTCTCTGCGTCATAGTCCACCCCGTTCTCCTGAAACCAGGGCAGCTCCGGCACCTGGGTAAACACCCCCCGGACGGCGGCCCAGGTCTCCCCGGTGCGGATCATGTCCCGATAGGCGCGGCGGCCCAAAATGGCGGAGATGGCGTCGATGACGATGGATTTGCCCGCGCCGGTCTCGCCGGTGAGGACGTTGAAGCCCGGGTGAAAGGCGATCTCCGCCCGCTCCACCACCGCGATATTCTCAATGTGCAGCAGACTCAGCATCGCCCCGGCCCTCCGCGTCAGTTCAGAAGACTTTTGATCTCGCCGCAGAAGGAAGCGGCGGTATTGGTGTCCCGCATGACCACCATCACCGTGTCGTCCCCCGCTAGGGTACCCACCACGGCGCTGAGGTTCATGGCGTCCAGGGCGGAGCCGGCGGCGGAGGCCAGTCCCGGCAGGGTCCGCAGCACAATGATGTTCTGGGCATAGTCCAGGCTCGTGACGCTCTCCCGGAAAATGGTGTGGAGCCGGGTGGAGAAGCCGCTGGTCATGGCGTTGTCCGCCGTGGTGTAGCGATAGCTGCCCAAGCTCGTCAACTCCTTGACGATGCGAAGCTCCTTCACGTCCCGGGAAATGGTGGCCTGGGTGGTGCGGATGCCCTCCGCCTCCAGGAGCGCCAGCAGTTGGTCCTGGGTCTCCACCTGCTGGGTGTTGATGATCTCAAGGATCTTGGCCTGACGTTGATTTTTCATTTCGTTCCTCCCAATATGCAATTTTTTTATTTTTTATTTGAATTTCATATTCAGAACATCGTAAAAGCTGCGGCTTTTCAGCCGGATGAGCCGGGTCTCCAGGTCCGACTTGCGGATGGTGACCACATCCCCCGTGTCGATCCGCAGGGCCTTGCCGCCGTCCACGGACAAAAAGGCGTTTCGACGGGCGTTCTTGCTCAGGCAAACGGTAATGACCCGCTTGTTCGAGGCGACGATGCAGCGGCTGTCCACGTTGTGGGCACAGATGGGGGTGACAAGGATGTTTTCCGCCTCCGGCTCCACGATGGGGCCCCCGGCGGAGAGGCTGTAAGCCGTGGAGCCCGTGGGGGTGGCGACGATCAGGCCGTCCCCGCCGAACTCCATGCACTCCACGCCGTCACAGCGGACGGTGAGCTGGATGATCCGGGCGACGGCCCCCTTGGTCACCACCGCGTCGTTGAGGCAGATGTCGTGGAAAATGATATCCCTGCCCCGGTGGACCGTCACGTCCAGCATCATCCGGCTGTCCAGGGTGAAGTTCCCGGTTTTCAGGCGGGGGAGCTGGTCCAAGTCCGTGCTCTCCAGCTCCGCCATGAAGCCCATGGTGCCGATGTTCACCCCCAGCACCGGCTTGCCGCAGCGGGTGGCCGCCTTTGCCATGTGGAGAATGGTGCCGTCGCCGCCGAAGCAGATCACGCAGTCCGCCTCCGGCAGCTCCCGGTCCAGGCGGTGAAAACGGAGATCCCTGGGCAGGGTATAGGACCGGTCCACCTCAAAGGGCAGGCACAGTCTTGCCTCCATCCCCGCCTGCCGGAGGATCTCCATGGCGGCGCGGACGGTGGCAAAGCTCTTGTCCCGATAGGGATTGGGGGTCATGACCACCTTTTTCAACGGATTCTTCACCCCTTTAACGTCTCGTGAGCCTCCCGGGCCACCTTGGCCGGGTCCTGGGGGACCGTGTCCCACTGGCCCAGGCGCAGATGGGCCAAAAACTCGATATTCCCCTCCGGCCCCTTCACCGGAGAGAATGTCAGCCCCAGCACGGAGAAGCCCAGCGTCTCCGCCAGGGACAAAAAGGCTTCCAGCACCTCGATGTGGGTGCCGATCTCGCGAACGACGCCCTTTTTGCCCACCTTTTCCCGCCCCGCCTCAAACTGGGGCTTGATGAGGCAGACCACATGGCCGCCGTCCTTGAGCAGATCTTTGATGACCGGCAGGACCAGCTTCAAGGAGATGAAGCTCACGTCCACCACCGACAGGTCCAGCGGCTCCCCGAGCTGCTCGGGGGTCACATAGCGGATATTCGTCCGCTCCATGACCACCACCCGCTCATCGGAGCGGAGCCGCCAATCCAATTGCCCGTAGCCCACGTCGATGGCGAAGACCTTCTTCGCCCCTCGCTTTAGGAGGCAGTCGGTGAAGCCTCCCGTGGAGGCGCCGGAGTCGCTGCAAACATATCCCTCCGGGCGGATGCCGAAGGTATCCAGGGCCTTTTCCAGCTTATAGCCGCCCCGGCTGACATAGGGGCAGGTCTGCCCCCGGACCTCGATGGAGACGTCCTCCTCAAAGGACGCCCCGGGCTTATCGGCCTTCTGGCCGTCCACGTAGACCTGGCCGCTCATGATAACGGCCTGGGCCCTGGTCCGATTCTCCGCCAGGCCCCGCTCTGTCAGCAGCAGGTCCAGACGCTTTTTACTCTTCACGGCCCGCCGCCTTTCTCACCGCCCTGGCGATGCCCTCCGGGTCCAGGCCGCACATCCGGCGAAGGGATGGAATATCCCCATGGGGAATGAAGCGGTGCCCCAGATCCAGGCCCGCGATGCGCCCGTGGAAGCCATGTTCCTCAAGCTCCCAGGCAAGGGCCTCCTTGACGCCCGCGCCGGTACAGGTCTCCTCGACAATGACCAGGGGGCCCTCCGGCAGCAGCGCCGCCAGTTCCTCCCCCGGCAGAGGGGAAAGGGTCAGCAGCCGCAGAACGGCCGTCTCTATGCCCTCCCGCTCCAGGAGCTCCGCCGCCGCCAGGGCGTTGTCCAGCAGGTCGCCGTAGGTGACGATGGCGGCGTCCTTCCCCGCCCGGTGACGGAAGACGGAGGTCTTCCCGCCGTCCCAGGCGGAATCCGTGTATCCGCCCTCCCCGCCCCGGGGATAGCGGATGGCCACGGGGCCCTCCTGGTCCTCAACGGCCCAGGAAAGCATCTGCTCCAGCTCCAGCAGGCTTCCGGGGCTCAGCAGCCGCAGCCCGGGAGCCTGACGCAGAAAGCCCACGTCGAAAATGCCCTGATGGGTGGAGCCGTCCTCCCCCACCAGGCCCGCCCGGTCCACCGCCAGGACCACATGGAGGCCCAGCAGAGCCACGTCCTGGAGGATCATGTCGTAGGAGCGCTGCAAAAAGGTCGAGTAAATGGCCGCCACAGGGACCATGCCCTGCTTGGCCAGTCCTCCGGCCATGGAAACGGCATGGCCCTCGGCGATGCCGACGTCGAAAAGCCGGTCCGGGAACCGCTCCTTGAAGGGCAGCAGCCCGGTGCCGCCGGGCATGGCCGCCGTGATGGCGCAGACCCGCCCGTCCCCCTCCGCCAGGCGGCAGAGGGTGCGGCCGAAGCGCTGGGAATAGGTCTCCCGGGTGGAGGAGGCCACCTCCCCGGTGGTGGGGTCGAATTTCCCCACCCCGTGGAACAGGGCCGGGTCCGCCTCCGCCGGGGCATAGCCCCTCCCCTTCTGGGTCAGAACATGGACCACCACCGGCTTGTCCTCGTCCTTGGCGAAGCGGAGCAGGGCGATGAGGGCGGGAAGATCGTGGCCGTCCACCGGGCCCAGATAAGTCAAGCCCATCTCGTCAAAAATGGTAGAGGGGATCAGGGACCGCTTGACCCAGCTTTTGAAATCGTGGGAAACCTTGTAGATCCACTTGCCGCCGGGGATGCGGAGCAGGGCCCGCTTATACCACTGTTTGATGTCCAGATACCGCTGGTCCGTCCGCAGATGGGACAGGTGCTTGGCCAGGCCCCCCACGTTTTTGTCAATGGACATTTCATTGTCGTTGAGAACGATAACCATAGGCTCCCCGCTGACGGAGGTATCGCTCAGGCCCTCGAAGGCCAGGCCCCCTGTGGCGGCCCCGTCCCCCAGGACGGCGGCCACCTTGTAGCGCTCCCCCAGCAGCGTCCGGGCCCGGGCCATGCCCAGGGCGATGGAGACAGCGCTGGAAGCATGGCCGGCGGTGAAGGCGTCGGTGTCGCTTTCCTCCGGCTTGGGGAAGCCCGCCAGGCCCCCGAATTTTCTCAGACGCTGAAAATCCGCCTGGCGGCCGGTCAGCAGCTTATGGACATAAGACTGGTGACCCACGTCAAATACCAGGCGGTCAACGGCGGTGTCGAACACCGTCTCCAAAGCCACCGTCAGCTCCACAACGCCCAAATTGGAGGCCAGATGGCCCCCTGTCTGGGAAACGTGTTTCACCAGGAACTCCCGGATTTCCCGGCACAAAATGGCCCGTTCCCGATCGTTCAGGCTCTGTAGGTCCTGATGGCCCTGGATATTTTCCAATATGCTCACGGCATACTACTTCCTAACCTTTCTTTTTACCCTTCCCGAACATCTTCGGAAGGGCGCGCAGACCGTGAAGCAGCCGCCCAACGGTGTGGACGATCTGCGTGGCGGAGCCGATGGCGAAGGTCTTCCCCAGGGCCTTTCCCCCCACGGTGACGCCCGCCACCAGGGCGGACATGAACAAGCTCGCCGCCCGGGGCCAATTGAAAGTAAAATTCTGCAAAAGCCGCGCGGCGATCACCGCCGAGGCCGACCCCGACACCACGCCGCAGATATCCCCCACAACATCGTTGCAGATGGAGCTGACCCGCTCGGCGCTGCGGAGGAGCCGGATGGCCTCCTGAGCCCCCGGCACCTTCCGGGCGGCCATGGAGTGGAAGGGCCGCTCGTCGGCGGAGGTGACGGCCACTCCCACGATGTCAAAGACAATCCCTACCAATACAATGGCAAACAAAATGACAAATGCGGCGAAAATACCGCTCCCGTCCAAAAGCTCCTCGGAGATCAGGGAGATCACCGCGGAGACAAGAAGCGTGACCAGGAAAATGGTGACGACCCAGCGGATCGTCTTATTTCGCTCTTTTTTCCCCGCGTCGGGGTCGGATTTAGCCACTTGGAAGAAACGCTCCTTATTGTTTAAGTAAGACGGCGGCAGGCAGGATAAATCTTACGGCTTAGGTCGGGTTGGTTTTCCCCAGACGGTACCCGCCGTTGCCGTGCGGGCCGTTTCCGTTTGATCCGTCCGTTCAGGCGTTGCCGGTTCTGACTACCCGATTGCCACTGAGTCCGTACTGCAATCCCCTGCCCGCCCGGTTAGGACAGCCTAGGTGTTTTCCACTGCGAAGCGATCCGATTCTTAGCCTCTTTTGCAGGCATGGTTTCCAGGAGCAATAGCGGAAATTCCATGGCCATGAAACGTTCCGCCTGTCCCCTTTCCCCGCATACCCACGCAAGGCAGGCTACTCTGCACGCAGCACACGATTCTGTGCACCGCCTTGCAGGTTCATACCTAGTTCGTACGCGGACGGGTCCAGCAGGGGCTCTTCCGCCGTCGCACAAGAAAAGGTCTCCACGGAAACCGGGTCGGATACCCCATGCCATTGGGGTGCGCCCGGAATCCTTAACCCCCAGCATCCACCCTAAGCTGGGCGCAAAAAGCAAACACCAGGGACTTCATCGATATGCCCTTCAAAGGATTTTTAGGCCCTTCTTGGGAATCGGCCGCCTCGACTAGGATACTGCGCCGTCTGACGAATATCGTATCACATTTTTTTGAAAGATACAAGTATTTTTTCAGAAAATCCGCAAAAACCGCCCCGCCCTGCCCGGGCCCCCCTTCCCCCGCCGGGCGGCGAAGATCCGCCGGCTGTGCAAAAGGTGGCCTCGCGCCCTTGCCATTTTCCCGATTTTTTGCTACAATAGGGAAAACCATCTGTGGAGGACCCGCCATGAAGCTGCTGTTCATCCGCCACGCCGACCCGGACTACGCCGCCGACTCCCTGACCCCCAAGGGCCGCCGGGAGGCGGCCTGTCTGGCGCCCCGGCTGGAAAAAGTGAAGATCCGTAAATTTTACATCTCCCCTCTGGGCCGTGCCCGGGAAACCGCCGCGCCCCTGCTGGAAAAGCTGGGCCGGGAGGCGGAGGTGATGCCCTGGCTCCGGGAGTTCCAGGCCCCCATCCGCCGCCCCGACGCCCCGGATCGGGACATGGTGCCCTGGGACTGGCTTCCCGAGGACTGGACGGCGGAGCCGGATTTCCTCCTGCCGGACCGATGGTATCTCCCTCCCGCCATGGCGGCGGGAAGGGTGAAGGAAGCCTATGACTCTGTAACGGCGGGGCTGGACCGGGTCCTGGCGGAAAACGGCTACCGCCGGGAGGGGCGGCTCTACCGGGTGGAGAAGGGAAACTGCGACACTCTGGCCTTCTTCTGCCACTTTGGCATCCAGTGCGTGCTGCTGAGCCATCTGCTGAACATCTCCCCCATGCCCCTCTGGCACGGGCTGTGCGCCGCCCCCTCGTCAGTGACCACCCTGGCGACGGAAGAGCGGCGGAAGGGGCTGGCCTATTTTCGCATGAGCGCCTTTGGGGACATTTCCCATCTCTACGCCCAAGGGGAACCGCCGGCCTTTTCGGCCCGCTTCCGGGAGCAGTACGAAAACGATTGGGAGCGGCGGGACTGACCAGCCTCTCTTCCAACATAACTCGCCCCGGCGGAAAGCGCGCGCGGGCAAAAGCCCGTTCATATAGAATTTGCCGGGGCGGCATGACTTTGCTCATGCCGCTCCGGTTTTTTGCGGAATAAAAGCGCGCCCTTTCGTTTCAAAAGGATTTGGGAAGAAATCGACCGCCCGTTAAGGTGATTTATCAAATCTCCGCCGGGTCGATTCGTCAGATCGTTTGCGGGAGCCGCTCTTCGCGGCGTCCGACTATCGGTTCAGAAACCAGTCCTCCACGATGTCCCGGTGGGTGACGACGATGTCCAGGTCCCGGGCCTCCTCCTTGGTGAAAAAGGCCAGGCGGCGGGACTCCCGGCTGATGGTCAGGTCCGGCGTCTCCGGCAGGTCCAGGCCAAACACCACGATCACCATCCGCCACACGCTGCCATCCCGGTAGGCGGCGATCCGGCCCGGCTCCCCGTAGACTCCCAGCTTTCGGAGCTTCTCCGGCCGGACCCGGAGGCCCAGCTCCTCATAAAGCTCCCGGACCATGGCCTCCGCCTCGTTCTCGTGGGCCTTTACTCCGCCGCCGGGCAGGCCCCAGCCGCCGCAGTCCCACCGGCATTCCAGCAGGATCCGGCCCTGGCAGGTGAGAATGGCGTTGGCTCCCAAGTGGGCCCCTCGGGTGGGCCTGGGGGCGTTGGGATCCCCCCGGTAAAATTGGACGATGTTCATGGCCGCGCCTCCTTTTGGAGCTATTATAGGGCGGGAAAGGGCCCATGTCAAATCAAAATTCCGGCGGCACCGGCTTGGTGACTCCCGTCCGCCGGTCCCGGCTCAGGCCGCCGGCCATGTGACCGGCGGGATCGGCGGTAAATTTGGCGCGGCGGATGATGTCCTCCCCGAAGCGGTCCCGAAGAGCGTCCACCGTCTCGTTCAAGCGAAGGCGCTTGGCCTGCTGGGCCGGGCTGACGCCGGAGAACAGGTCGAACTGCTGGTACGGCTCCTCCGACAGCCGGGTCACCTGGACCCCCAACTGGCGCAGGGGGGTGACCGTATCCCATGCCTCGTCAAAGACCTGGCAGGCGGCCCGGTACAGCTCCTCGGTGCCGTTGGTGGCGCTGGGCATCTGCGCCTGGTGCGAGAAGTGGACAAACTCCCCGGTCCGAAGATGGACCGTCATGCAGCGGCCGTTTTTTCCGTCCTTCCGCAGACGCATCCCCACCGTCTCGCAGAGGCTCAGCAGGACCCGGTGGGCCTCCTGCCGGTCCGTCACGTCCCGGGGAGTGGTGACGGAGTTGCCATAGCCCTTGTTCTCCGGCTGTACCGGGGTCAGGTTCTCCGCGCCCCGGCCGTTGGCAAAGTGCCAGAGGGTCTCCCCCTGCTTGCCCAGATACCGCCGGAGAAGGCCCAGGTCCGCCGCCGCCAGGTCCCCGATGGTCCGTATCCCGATCCTGAGGAGCTTCTGCTCCGTAGCGGGACCTATGGAGAACAGCTCCCGGACCCCCAGGGGCCAGAATTTTTCCGCCATTTCCTCTGGGAACAGGGTGTGGACCCGGTTTGGCTTCTCAAAATCCCCGGCCATCTTGGCCAGGAGCTTGTTGGAGGACACCCCCACGTTGACGGTAAACCCCAGCTCCTCCCATACCCGCTGGCGCAGCAGCTCCGCCGCCGCCCTGGGGGCGCCGAAGAGGCGGCGGGTGCCCGTCATGTCCACCCACGCCTCGTCGATGGAATACTGCTCCACCTCCGGGGAGAATTCCCGCAGCAGCGACACAAACTGCCGGGACGCCTGGACGTACAGGTGGTAGTCCGGCTGGACCACCTTCAAATTGGGGCACTTTTCCAGGGCCTGAAACAATGGCTCCCCGGTCCTGACGCCGAACCTCTTGGCCGGGACGCTCTTGGCTAAAATGATGCTGTGCCGGGACGCCTTGTCCCCGGCCACCACCGAGGGAATGTCCCGCAGATCCTCCGAGTCCCCCAGGATCTTCACCCGATAGGCCGCGGTCCAGGACAGGAAGGCCGAATTGGCGTCCACATGAAAGATCACCCGCTCCGCCATCTAACTCACCCACCGCAGAAGCTGCCAGGTGTGGGCCCGGAGGGTGTAGCGCAGCTCAAAGACCCGCTCCCGCTCCCCCTCAAAGGCCCGGCAGAGGAAGATCAGGGCCTCCACCCCCACATACCGGACCTCCCGCACGCCGACCACCTCCTGAATATCCAGCCGGTAAAGCCGGTGGCCCCCGTCCTCCAATTGCAAGCGGAGGGGACGGAGCTGCCCGTCGGCGGAGCAGACGCAGATCACGTCCACGGGATGAATGTCCATTTTCACGGGTTCCATGGCCCTCGCCTCCTTTTTTACATAGTATAATACATTTGTTCGATAAAGTCAAGAGGAAAATAATGCTTGCCCCAGGCCCCTCCTTCTGCTATAATGACAGCAGGAAAGAGAAAGAAGGCTCCGCCATGCTGAAATATCCCTGCCTGGTCCTGGATCACGACGACACCGTGGTCCAGAGCGAGGCCACCGTCAACTATCCCTTTTTCTGCGAGATCCTGGATCGGTTCCGGCCGGGGCAGACCATTACCCTGGCGGAATATACCCAGGGCTGCTTCTCCCCCGGGTTTTCCGGGATGTGCCGGGAGCGGTTTCAATTTACCGATCGGGAGCTGGAGGAGGAATTCCGGGGCTGGCAGGACTATGTCCGCGTCCATATGCCGGACCCCTACCCCGGCATCGGCCGGGTCATCCGGCGGCAGAAGGAGGCCGGGGGGCTGGTGTGCGTGGTATCCCACTCCGCCCGGGAGAACATCACCCGGGACTATCAGACCCACTTCGGCCTGACGCCCGACGCCGTCTACGGCTGGGATATGCCGGCGGAGCATCGAAAACCCAGTCCCTTCCCCTTGGAGGACATCATGGGCCGGTTCCACCTCCCGCGGGAGGCGCTGCTGGTAGTGGACGACCTGCTGCCCGGCTACCAGATGGCCCGGTCCGCCGGGGTGCGGATCGCTTTCGCCGCCTGGAGCCGGCTGGACTGCCCGGAGATCCTCCGCCAGATGGAGCAGACCTGTGATTTTTCTTTCCGTTCGCCGGCAGATCTGGAGAAATTTCTGTTTGACAGCCTTGACAGTCATGGTATAATACATAATAGTCAATAAGAAAAGGAGGTGCCGCAGACGGAGAAAACGGAGAAAAAGGGCGTCAAGATCATGGCCCGGAACCGGGAAGCCTATCACGAGTATTTTGTGGAGGAAGAACTGGAAGCGGGCATCGAACTGTGCGGCACCGAGGTCAAGTCCATCCGGCAGGGCGCCCTGAACCTGAAGGACGCCTGGTGCGGCGTCAAGAACGGGGAGATGCTGGTCAATCAAATGCACATCTCCCCCTATGAGCAGGGAAACATCTTCAACCGGGACCCCACCCGCCCCCGCCGTCTGCTGCTCCACAAGCGGGAGATCCTGCGGCTCTACGGCAAGGTCAAGCAGGAGGGCTACGCCCTGATCCCCCTGTCGGTCTATTTCAAGGGCAGCCGGGTGAAGATCGACCTGGGGCTTTGCAAGGGCAAAAAGCTATACGACAAACGACAGGCCGCAGCGGAACGGGACGCCAAGCGTCAGATCGAGCGGGCCATGAAGGAGCGATATTGATTATGAATCCCACATTCACCATTACTATGGAGAACGGCGGCGTCATCACCGGGGAGCTGTACCCGGACAAGGCGCCCCAGAGCGTGTACAACTTCATCTCTCTGGCAAACAAGGGCTTTTACAACGGCCTGATCTTCCACCGGGTGATCCCCGGCTTTATGATCCAGGGCGGCTGCCCCGAGGGCACCGGCATGGGCGGCCCGGGGTACTGCATCAAGGGCGAGTTTTTCTACAACGGGGTCAAAAACGACCTGCGGCACAAGCGGGGCGTCCTGTCCATGGCCCGGAGCCAGTCCATGAACTCGGCGGGGAGCCAATTCTTCATCATGCACGACGACGCCAAGCACCTGGACGGCCAGTACGCCGCCTTCGGCAAGGTGACCTCGGGCATGGAGGTGGTAGACGCCATCGCCGGAGTGCCGACGGACCGTTCCGACCGGCCCCTGGAGCCCCAGAAGATCGCCTCCATCACGGTGGACACCCATGGGCAGACCTATCCCGAGCCCAACAAGCTGCCGGATCCCTACGGCCGCTTTTGAGTCATAGGGGGGCGTACTGGTTTCGACGGGGGCAGGAAGGCCGGAATAGCGGGCCGTGGCGCCTGGCCACGATAAAACGGGCAATTTTTCTAAAATTAACTGACAACACTTCTGTTGCTATGGCTGCCTGATTAGGCTGGCCCATCCGCCCCGGAAGGTCCACGAGCCGGGAACGGGTGTGATCTAAGTGGAGCCCGTGCGTATGGTAAGCTTTGCCCATACCACGCATCATGAAGCTACCGACGCCCGGAGGGTGTTTGTTCCCGCCGGGGGAAGGGAATGGAAATAACAAACTGCGCCCGGAGAAGTTCCCTCCAACTTGTTTTCGGACAGGGGTTCGATTCCCCTCGCCTCCACCACGTCGTCGCGGACTCTGTATCGTTCGCGACGACTTTTCTTTGAAAAGTCATTTCTTTCCAGAAGGGCCGCGCGCCGGCTCTTGCAAGTTATGCCACTTCCTTAAAACCGTATGCTTTGCCCATGAGCGCGGTTTGGTTCTTGGATATGCAAATATCCCTTGTGTGATATTTTAATACCTCCGGCGACATACCGGAGCGCGCTTGCAGGGCCGGCGGGCACCTTGTATTTTGTTTCACAGTGCACTATAATAATAAAAAATTCGATAAATCGGAATTGGAGGCGCGATGTAATGAATAAAGATTTTCTCTTAAACGCGTATGGCCAATGTTACGATTCGGAAGCTGGGCCATGGAATCTATCCGTTCAAAATAAGTATTTGGAGTACATGTTTGCGAAATTCTTTGAAGAAAACTTTTTCGTCGCAGAGAAAACATGTATTTGCAATGTGGGCATTGGTGCGGGATACTGGGACAGATATTTATCCTATAGACTGAAAGGTGGTACTCTAACAAGCATCGACATCGATGAAATTGCATGTCGGCAACTCAGAGAGTGCCTAGTGAACGAAAAGAATCCAAACAAAGTAATTGTGATCCACTCTGATGTAATGTCAGTAGATGGTTTTGATGATCAGTTCGATATTGTTACAATGGTTGGTTCTACCCGCATGGAAAGTGGTCGATATATAACTATAATGGAAAAGGTCTTCTCTTTGTTGAAGAAGGGTGGAAGTTTATATTATCAAACTTTAGACGAAAAGGAATCACAAGAAGATATGGCTTCCGTATGCGAAAAAAACAATATGAGGATTGATAATTACCTGCTGGATCAAAACTACGGGTTTAAGGCGCAATATTGGAAAATAACAAAGAGTGTCAGGTAACTTCCCGTTTGCCGCGCTGTATCACAGGGACGCAAAACCGTCAAGTCTTCGGCTCTGCCTCGCCTAGATCGGGCGCGCCTGGGGCCTTTCGGGCTTGACAGGTTGTGGTATAATAGCTATAAAATGATCGCTTTTTCCCGTCCCCTCTGGGGACGGGAAAAATAAAAACATCAGCCGATAACCGAAATCGTGGTTTGGGGGATGAATTATGATAAGACCGGCAAAACCCGAAGACGCCATGACATTGGCAGGATTCGCAGTGAAACTGTGGGAAGGTCATTCTATCCCAGAAATGGCAAATCTGTTTGAAAATCTCATTCCCAGTGACAATGCCGTATGCTTCCTTCAATATGTTGACGGAAAAGCGATAGGCTTTGCGCAATGCCAACTCAGAAACGACTATGTGGAAGGAACAGACAGCTCCCCCGTGGGATATTTGGAAGGGATTTTTATTGAGGATGCGTATCGCAAGCATGGCTATGCCAAGGAACTCCTGAGCGCTTGTGAAGCATGGGCAAAAGAAAAACATTGTACAGAGTTTGCAAGCGATTGTGAACTCGAAAATGACGATAGCCTGCGCTTTCATAAGGCGATGGGGTTTGAAGAGGCAAATAGAATCATTTGCTTTCGAAAAGACATATAAAATCCCCGTTTATTGTGCCACAGCACAGGGGCGCGAAACCGTCAAGGTATCACGCCGCCGCGGACTCGGGCTTGACAGGCTGTGGTATAATAGTTATAAAATAATCGTTTTTTCCCGTCCCCAGAGGGGACGGGAAAAATAAAAACATCCATTTCCATTTTTTGGGGGCTTTTCCATGCGCTTGACCGCCCTGATCTTAATATTCGCGCTGGTGCTCGCCGGGTGCGCGGCCGTGCCCGCCGCCCAGGTGGCAGCTACCACGCTGCCTGTCTATGAATTCACCGCAAGGCTCTGCGAGGGATCCGGCATCACCGTCGCCCGGCTGGTCAACGAGAGCGTCTCCTGCCTTCACGACTATTCCCTGGGGGTGGCGCAGCTCAGGGCCCTGAGCGGGGCGGAGCTGGTGGTGATCTCCGGGGCGGGATTGGAGGATTTCCTGCCCATGGAGAACAGCCGGGAGATCCTGGACGCCTCGGAGGGCATCGCGCTGCTGCCCGGGGAGGATGGGCCCGACCCGCATATCTGGCTGTCGCCGGTCCTGGCGGGGAAAATGGCGGAGAATATCTGCCGGGGACTCTGCCAAAAGTATCCCGGCCAGGCGGAGACCTTCCGGAAGAATCTGGGACCCCTGCTGGACGAGCTGGCGGCCCTGGAGGCATACGGGCAGGAGAAATTATCGGGACTGAAAAAGAAGGGATTCCTCCCCTTCCACGACGGTTTTTCCTATTTTGCTCAGGATTTCGGGCTGACCGTGCTGGCCTCCCTGGAGGAGGAATCCGGCAGCGAAGCCCCGGCCGCGCTGCTTATTCAGCTTTCGGAGCTGGTCGAAAAGGAGGGTCTGCCCGCCATCTTCGTCGAGACCAACGGGTCCGACGCGGCGGCGGGGATCCTGTCCGCCGAGACCGGGGTCCCGATCGCCACCCTGGACATGGCCATGGCCGGGGACAGCTATTTTGATTCCATGTATTCCAACATCGACACCCTGTGGGAGGCATACCAATGACCATCGGACCCCATGGCGGGAGCTGCGAGGACTCCTGCTGCCTGAAGCTGCAACACGTGAGCGTCACCATCGGCGGCGACGAGATCGTGCAAGATGTGAGCCTGCACGTCCACTGTGGTCAGCTCATGGCCCTCATCGGCCCCAACGGGGCGGGGAAAAGCACCGTCCTCAAGGCCATTCTGGGCCAGCGGGAATATTCCGGGGCCATCCAGTTCTCCGTCCCCGGGCAGAGGCACCGCCATCCGCCCAGGATCGGGTACGTGCCCCAGAGCCCGGCCTTCGATCCCGGGGACCCGCTGAGCGTGGCGGACCTCTTCGCCTGCTGCATGAGCAGGCGGCCCGCCTTTCTGGGGCTTTCCCGGGAAATGCGGGAGACCGTGGAGCGGAGCCTCGCCCGGGTCCACGGGGAGGAACTCATGCGGAAGCGGGTGGGATCCCTCTCCGGCGGGGAGCTGCAGCGGGTGCTGCTGGCCCTGGCGCTGGAGCCGGTGCCCAATATCCTGATTTTGGACGAGCCCCTGTCCGGCGTGGACGTGGAGGGAATGGCTACCTTGATGGATATGCTGGACGAGCTGCGCCGGACCTATGACCTCTCCATTTTGATGACCACCCACGACTTTTCCCTCCTGCCCCGGTACGCGGACCAGGTGGTGCTGATCGACCGCCGGGTGCTGTGCCAGGGGACGGCGGAGGAGGTCTTGAGCAGCCCGGAATTTGCCCGGGTGTT
>CANQQO010000042.1 GCA_947625965.1 uncultured Oscillospiraceae bacterium | reverse complement strand
AAGCCCCATTTTTTGAGGGCTTGATTTCGTGCGCCCTTTTTCGGAATGGTGCTGGAATCACAATGTTTCAACCTTCTCTGGCCTCCTTAACGATCTCCACAGATTTTTCGCACAGCTTGGTGATCTTGTCCCACTCGCCGTTCTCGATCAGGTCGGCGGTGACCATGTAGCTGCCGCCGCAGGCGCAGATGACGGGGCTGGCGGCGTAGTCGGCCAGGTTTTTCAGGCTGATGCCGCCGGTGGGCATGACCTTGAACATGGGGAAGGGAGCGGACATGGCCTTGATCTTGGCCAGGCCGCCGGACTGCTCGGCGGGGAAGAATTTCAGCACCTCCAGGCCCAGCTTATAGGCGGTGTGGTAATCGGTGGGAGTGGTGCAGCCGGGGAAGATGGTGACGCCCTTTTCCTGGCAGTAGCGGACGATATCCGGATCCAGGCCGGGGGTGACGATGAATTTGGCCCCGGCGGCCAGGGCCTCGTCCACCTGCTTGGTGGTGAGGACAGTGCCCGCGCCCACCAGCATCTCCGGGTAGTTCTCGGACATGATGCGGATGGCGTCGGCCGCGCCGGCGGCCCGGAAGGTGACCTCCGCCACCGGCACGCCGCCGGCGATGAGGGCCTGGGCCAGGGGAGCGGCGTCACGGGTGGGATGGTTCAGCTTGATCACCGGCACTACGCCGATCTGGCTGATTTTCTTTTGCAGTTCGTTCATGCGATCTCCTCCTATTTCATATTTTAGAGAAACAGACAAAAACGCGAGGGCGGGGGAGGGAGAAATCCGACACCCTGCCTATGTTACCCTTTCATTATAACGGAAATTTTAACCAGTGTCAATCAAAATACGATGTTTTATCGGGACAAAAACGCAGGGTGGCTTTTTGAGTTCCTGCGGATCGGCGAGGGGTCCGGCTGTTGAAAGCTGGAGCGAATTCGAAGAAAATGGGATAAAGTGGAAAGAAATGGGGGGTTGGCTGCGGAGGCATAGGTGGTTGGGGGCCTGTACCTTTTTATTTCGGTGCAATTGTTTATGTAGGTGCTCCCCCGACCCCTTCCGGGGGAGGTTCTTTCTTGCCCCGAGCAAGAAAGTACCCAAAGAAGTCGGCCTAAGGGGCTCCGCCCCTTAGGTATCCCCGCCGGAAGTCCAACCCTTCCGCGCTGATTGCCGGCCCGGGGCATCCCCAGAAGAAGTGCGGAGGGCATTGACGGCCTTCTCTCGCATTGGGCCAACCCTGGTGCAGCGTCTAACGTGGCTCTGCAAATCCTTCGGTGCAGCGTTCCAATCGGTGCGTTGCGCTGATTGAAAGTTGTTGCTAATGGGCGGTTCTAAATCGGTGCATGGGAGGATTAGCGGGTTTGTACAGCTATTGCAGTGCGACCCCCGTCCGGGCCTGGTGGACCGAGGGACGGAACACTCCCGGGGCCCCTATTCGGGGCCCCGGAGACGTTTTTTGTGGTCGCGTACCCTGGCGGACCCATCCGGGCACGCTTGGGAGCGGTTAGAGGGTGCGGGGTTCTTTCGCAGGCCCTCTATTCAAAATGGCTTGCACACTTGCCTGCAAGAACGATACCGGGCAAAAAGAATCGGGTGATGATTATAGACAGCCCCGTGCGCTCTGACCGCGGCGGCACGCCGCCCGCCCTTGGCAAAAAGGTCGCCCATTCCTCCGCAAGAACGAAACCAGGCTGGTGGCAAGGGTAACGATACTAGAGCGCTATCGCGCCCGCAGTAACGATACCGGGCAAAAGAAATCGGGTAACGATCCCAGAGAGCCCGGTGCGCATTGTCAGCGGCCACTGGCCGCTAGAGTTGGGCGGCGTCTGCGCTTTTTAGCTGGAGCTGGAGCTTGTCCGCAATGAGCGCTATGAACTCGGAGTTGGTGGGCTTGCCCTTGGTGTTGGATACGGTGTAGCCAAAGAAGCGCTGTAAGGTGTCCAGGTCGCCCCGGTCCCAGGCTACCTCGATGGCGTGGCGGATGGCCCGCTCTACCCGGGACGGCGTAGTGGCAAAGGTCTTGGCCACCTGGGGATAGAGGACCTTGGTGATGGCGTTGATCACGTCCATGTCCCCCACCGCGATGATGATCGCCTCCCGCAGATATTGGTAGCCCTTGATGTGGGCGGGAACGCCGATCTCGTGAATGATATTGGTGACCATCGTCTCGATACTGGCCTTGTCGGGCCGGCGGCTCAGGTTGTTCCGGCGGTTCTCCCCACCCCGGATCTCCTCCAGCCGTTCGACCAGGGCGGTCATGTCACAGGGCTTGAGCATCAAATACCTGGCCCCCAGATTGGCCGCCGCCGAGGCCACGTACTCCGTGACGAAGCCGGAAGTGGCCAGCGTCACAGGCCGGTGCTCCATGCCGGAAATGGCCTTGAGAACGCTGATGCCGTCCCGCTTGGCAAGCATCAGATCCAGCACCAGCACGTCCGGCTTCCGCTCGGAGACCATGCGGATGGCCTGCTCCCCATCCCCCGCTGTCCCCAGGACCTGGAAGCCGCCCGCCCGCTGAAGCTCGTTGGACAGGTTCGTGCAAAATTCCTCCGTATTGTCCGCGATGATTACGGTCGTACAGTTGTCCATAATATCCTCTCCTGACATTTGAAGATTTCTCCCCGTGCCCGCGGCGCGCCGCAGGGCTGCGACAGATATAATTTAGCATAAGAAAACACTTTTTTCAAGGAAAAACCAAAACAATCGCTCGGGAAAATGTTGGCGATTTAGACGTTTTCCGACGAGTTCCGACAGAAATCGTCGAAAGATGTCGAAAAGTCGGGAGCGAAAGAAAAATCAAACCGGGTCAGTTGACGAAAGCCGGGCCATGATGTAGAATAGGAGCGGCTTTTTGAAAGGAGCGACATGGAAATGAATGAACGATGGAACCTGGACCCCATCTACGCGGGGTTTGACGACCCCGCCTACGGCCGGGATTTTGAAAGCGGAAAGGCCCTCTCTCAGGAATTTGCCGACTTCGCCAGGGCCCTGCCGGAGACGGCCCCCCTGGAGGGCCTCCGCCGGGGCGTGGAGCTGGAGGAGCGGGTTTCCCGCCTTCTGGGCAAGCTGGGGGAGTATGCCTCCCTGCGGCAGTCCGCCGACACCAAGGACCCGGAGGCCGGGTCCCAGTTGGGCCGGGTCATGGCCCTTTACAGCGGCCTGGCCGGCCCCAGCGCCGCCTACCACGACTGGGCCAGCAAGCTGCCAGACCTGGCGGAGCTGGTGGCGGGGGATCCCTATTTGAAGGACTACGCCTACCGCTTTGCCAAAATGGCCGAGAGCAGCGCCTACCTGCTCCCCGGCCGGGGAGAGGAGATCGCCGCCAGACTGAGCCTCTCCGGCGGCGACGCGTGGAGCGATTTGCAGCAGTACCTGACCAGCACCGTCCCCGTGACCTACCGGGGGAAACGGACCAACCTGTCCTCCATCCGAAACCTGGCCTACGACCCGGACCCCGCGGTCCGGAAGGACGCCTATGAGGCGGAGCTGGCCTGCTACGAGCGGATCGCGGACCCGGTGGCCTATGCCCTCAACTCCATCAAGCTCGAGACGATCTCCGACTGCGCCCTCCGGGGCTACGCCTCCCCCCTGGACCGGACGCTGAAGCACGCCCACATGAAGCGGGAGACCCTGGACGCCATGTTCGCCGCTATAGACGAATATCTGCCCAAGTTCTGGCGGTACCTCCGGACCAAGGGCAGGGCCCTGGGCCACGAAAATGGACTGCCCTGGTACGATCTCTTCGCCCCCATGGGCGCCGCCTCCACTACCTTCACCACCCAGGACGCCCGAGAGTATCTGGTGAACCTGTTCGCCGGTTTCGACCGGGAGCTGTCCGACATGGTGGCCCGGGCCTTTGACAACGCCTGGATCGACTTCTACCCCCGGGACGGCAAGGCCGGCGGCGCTTTCTGCGCCGGCGTGGACTGCCTGGGAGAGAGCCGGATCTTGACCAATTTCGACGGGATGTTCACGGACATCGTGACCCTGGCCCACGAGCTGGGCCACGCTTTCCACAACCAGTGCATCCAGGACCACCGGCCATTGAACCACGACTATTCCATGCCTGTGGCGGAGACCGCCTCCACCTTCAACGAGTGCGTGGTCATGGCCGCCGCCATCCGGGGGGCCGGGGACGACGCCGAACGCCTGAACCTGATCGAGGCCCAGCTCCAGGACGCCACCCAGGTCATCTGCGACATCTATTCCCGGTACCGCTTCGAGACCATGGTCTTCCAGCACCGGGAGGAGGAATTTATGCACGCCCCCGTCCTCTGCGATTTTATGTTAACCGCTCAGAAGCAGTCCTACGGCGACGGCCTGGACCATGATTGCCTGCACCCCTATATGTGGGTCTGCAAGAGCCACTATTACGGTCCCACCTTCTACAATTTCCCCTATGCCTTCGGCGCGCTCTTTGCCCGGGGCCTGTACGCCCGGTACGAGGAGGAGGGGGCCGCCTTTGTGCCCAAGTACAAGAAGCTGCTCCACACCACCCCCGTGGCCTCGGTGGAGGACACCGCCCGGGTGGCCGGCATCGATTTGACGGACATTTCCTTCTGGCGGGGCGCCCTGGACACCATCGCGGAGCAGATCGACCTGTTCTGCCGTCTGACGGAGGAGACTCATGGATAAGAGAACCGAGGCCCTGCTGGAGTATCTGAGCGCTTCTCACAGCGCCTATCACGCCATCGACCTTCTGGTCCGGGAGCTGACCCAGGCGGGCTATACCCGCCTGGCCGAGGAGGAGGACTGGGACATCGTCCCCGGCGGCAAGTATTTCCTGACCCGGAACAGCACCAGTCTCATTGCTTTCCGCACGCCCACCGGGAGCCCAAAGGGATTTCTGATGAGCGCCAGCCACTCGGACCGGCCCACCCTCAAGGTGAAGGAAAACGGGGAGCTGGTGGGCAATTACACCCGCCTGGCCGTGGAAAAGTACGGCGGACTTCTGATCGCCCCCTGGCTGGACAGGCCGCTGTCCCTGGCGGGCCGGGCCCTGGTCCAGACCCCCGAGGGCATCGAGGGCCGTCTGGTGGACATCGACCGGGACCTGCTGCTGATCCCCAACGTGGCCATCCATATGAACCGAAAGGCAAACGAGGGCTATGTCTGGAACCTGGCGGTGGACACCCTGCCCCTGATGGGGGGCAAGGAGACCGCCGGCAGCTTCCGGCGGCTCCTGGAGGAGACCGCCGGGGGCCCGGTGCTGGGCCATGACCTGTACCTCTACGTCCGGCAGAAGGCCACCGTCTGGGGCATGGAGGAGGAATTTCTCTCCGGCCAGGCCCTGGACGACTTGGAATGTGCATGGTGCTGCACCCAGGGCTTTTTGGAGGCGGAGGAGAGCGGCAGCGTGCCGGTGCTCTGCGTCTTCGACAGCGAGGAGGTGGGCTCCTGCACCGCCCAGGGCGCGGACTCGGAGCTGCTGGAGGGGACCCTGGAGCGGATCAGCAAGGGCCTGGGGGTCGATCCCCGGCGGATGCTGGCCCAGTCCTTCATGGTCTCGGCGGACAACGCCCACGCCGTCCATCCCAACCACCCGGAGTACGCCGACCCGGCCAACGCCCCGGTGGTCAACGGCGGCATCGTTCTGAAATTCAACGCCGGCCAGCGCTACACCACCGACGGCCTCTCCGCCGCCATTTTCCGGAAGGTCTGCCACATGGCGAACGTGCCCACCCAGACCTACTACAACCGCCCGGACATCTCCGGCGGCTACACCCTGGGCCGGATCTCTCTGAACCACGTCAGCGTGGCCACGGCGGACATCGGCCTTCCCCAGCTTGCCATGCACTCCTGCTATGAGACGGCGGGGGTGAGGGACGCCCTGTACTTAGAGGAGGCAATGGCAAAGTATTACTCCTGCACCCTGGGCTTCTGGGACAGATGTATTTCCCTTGGATAACAAGAATTGGCCCGAGAGATGTCAGTTTGTCTAAATTTTCTGCAAAGATATTCACATTTTTAACACTTGCGCCCAAATTCTTCTTATGGTATAATGAATCCATCCAGGCGGAGGACGCCTACTCCACATAATAGGCGTCTCCTTGCCAAAAAAGGAGGAATTAAAAACCACCGCTTGACTCGCGGTGCGGCAGTGTGGAGACCTGTCGCAATGCGGCGCACCTTTTCATCGGTGGCCGTGAGAGCGTACCTTGAGGATTCAGTACGCTTAGAGTCGGAAAGTATGGCAACATTGACACTGAAGAACATCAAGAAGATCTACCCGTTCAGCGGCGACGACACCAAGAAGAAGAAAAAGAAGAAGGGCGACGAGCCGGAGGAAAAGAAAGTCAACCTCCAGATCACCGACAAGGGCGTGGTGGCGGTCCAGGAGTTCAACCTGGAGATCCAGGACAAGGAATTCATCGTCCTGGTAGGCCCCTCCGGCTGCGGCAAGTCCACCACCCTGCGGATGATCGCGGGGCTGGAGGAGATCTCCGAAGGCGAGCTGTACATCGGCGACAAGCTGGTCAACGACGTGGCCCCCAAGGACCGGGACATCGCCATGGTGTTCCAGAACTACGCGCTGTATCCCCACATGACCGTGTATGACAACATGGCCTTCGCCCTGAAGCTCCGCCACACCCCCAAGGCCGAGATCGACCGGAAGGTCAAGGAGGCCGCCGAGATCCTGGACATCACCCAGTACCTGGGCCGGAAGCCCAAGGCCCTGTCCGGCGGCCAGCGGCAGCGGGTGGCCATCGGCCGGGCCATCGTGCGGAACCCCTCCGTCATGCTGATGGACGAGCCTCTTTCCAACCTGGACGCCAAGCTGCGGAACCAGATGCGGGCGGAGATCATCAAGCTGCGGGAACGGATCAATACGACCTTTATTTACGTGACTCATGACCAGACCGAGGCCATGACGCTGGGGGACCGGATCGTCATCATGAAGGACGGCTTCATCCAGCAGATCGGCACGCCTCAGGAGGTCTTCAACCATCCCTACAATCTGTTTGTGGCGGGCTTTATCGGCACGCCTCAGATGAACTTCTTCAACGCCCGGCTGGTGAAGGTCAACGGCAAATACGCCGTCCGGCTGGACGACCTGACGGTGGAGCTGTCGGAGGAGAAGCAGGCGGCGCTGACGAAGAACAACGCGGCGGAGCAGGACATCACCCTGGGCGTCCGTCCGGAGCACATCTCCCTGGCGGAGACGGGCATCGCGGCGAAGGTGGACGTGCATGAGATGATGGGCTCCTCCGTCCATCTGCACGTCACGGCACTGGGGCAGGACGTGGTCCTGGTGGTATCCACCATGAACATGACCGGCGCGGAGATCAGCGCCCTGACCACCGGCTCCACGGTCCACTTCCAATTCCAGGGCAACGTCTGCCACGTCTTCAGCAAGGAGACCGGCGTCAACCTGGAGGCATAAGAGAATCAATCGTCCATGGGAAGCCGCTTTCTAGCGGCTTCCTGAGGCTGTCAAAAACGAAAGTTTTTGACAGCCTCCCAAATGGGACCCGCTTCGCTGGGCTCCCATTTGGTGGGGATTGCAGGCTGAACCGCGCACTCGCCGGTCTTTCGCCCGGCTCGCACACTCTCAGCCTGAGAGGTATTTTTTGCCAGGTACACGCCCTGGCAAAAAATGATTGAAATCCATTTGCCGTCTGCGGACGGCAAACTCTGCGAGGCTTTTTTGACAATCTGGGGAAGCCGCTTTCTAGCGGCTTCCTTTTTTCCGGCGGGGGTCGGGGCAATGGAAGTTCCTGCCCGGTGGACGTTTGTACGAAATTATTTAATATTTGCATTTTGTGCTGAAATTTCTGGAGAATTTGTAAAAAATTCTTCTAGTGTCATGGTTTTACTTGACAAATGGAAAGAAAAGTATTACTCTCTTACCATATGGCTAGGAAAAGTGTTTCCCGTCGCCGGAAAACGGACATGATTTGTCCATGGGCAGCGGAATGACTTTCCTCGCCCCAAGAAGATCCACCGGCTGGGAAAGCCCTGAGGGGACCGTCGACGGCTTCCCCGGGGGTCCCTGGGAACAATCATAGAATGGGAGAATGTTTATATGAGTTATAATTGCCTGAATATCCTGCACTGGACGGAAGCGAAGCTGAAGTATACCTACGACGTTTCCCTCCAGGAGGCCACCCCCCAGGAGCTCCATGAGGCCCTTGGCGAGGCGGTCATGATGGCAATCAGCGATCATTGGAGCGCCAGCAAGCGGACCCGGATGCACCAGCGGAAGGCATACTATTTCTCCGCCGAGTACCTCATCGGCCGGCTGGTGTACAGCAACCTTTACAACCTGGGCATTCTGGACGAGATGAAGCAGATCTTCGCCGACCGGGGCGTGGACCTGGCGGTTTTGGAGGACATCGAGGACGCCGCCCTGGGCAACGGCGGCCTGGGCCGTCTGGCGGCCTGCTTCCTGGACTCCGCGGCCAGCACCAACATCCCCCTGTCCGGCTACGGCCTGCGGTATCGCTTCGGCCTGTTCAAGCAGAGCTTCGACACCGAGGGCGGCCAGAGCGAGAGCGCCGACGACTGGACCAAGTACGGCGACCCCTGGTCCTACCGGCGGTACAACCACACCGTCAAGGTCTCCTTCCCGGACCACACGGTCCTGGCGGTGCCCTACGATGTGCCCATCATCGGCTACGGCACCCAGAACATCAACACCCTTCGCCTCTGGCAGTGCGAGGCCGAGGAGGAGCTGGACTTCAACGCCTTTAACGAGCAGGACTATCAGCGGGCCCTGACCCAGAAGAATAAGGCCGAGGACATCACCCGGGTCCTGTACCCCAACGACTCCACCTTGGAGGGCAAGCGCCTGCGGATCAAGCAGCAGTATGTGCTGTCCTCCGCCTCCCTCCAGGACATGATGCGGACCTACAAGACCAGCCACGGCAACGACCTGAGCCACTTTGCCCAGTTCTACGCCGTGCAGCTCAACGATACCCACCCCGCCATGTCCATCCCGGAGTTGATCCGGCTGCTGATGCTGGAGGGCATGGGCTTTGAGCAGGCCTTTGCCATCGCCCAGCAGACCTTCTCCTATACCAACCACACCGTCATGGGCGAGGCCCTGGAAAAGTGGCCCCTGGACCTGCTCCGCAGCGTGGTGCCGGAGATCGTGGACATCATCCTCCGCATCGACGAGCGGCTCAAGAATGAGCATCCCGGCCTCTTCATCGTCCGGGACAACACCGCCCACATGGCCAATCTGTCCGTCTATGTGAGCTCCTACGTCAACGGCGTGGCGGAGATCCACACCCAGATTTTGAAGGACGACCTGTTCAAGGACTGGTATCAGGTCTATCCCAACCGGTTCCAGAACAAGACCAACGGCGTCACCCCGCGCCGGTGGATGGGTCTGTGCAATCCCGAGCTGACCCAGCTCCTCCGCTACCGCATCGGCAGCGACTTCCTCAGGGACCTGGACCAGCTTGAGCAGCTCAAGCCCATGATCAGCGACGACATGGTCCGCCAGTTCAACGCCGTGAAGCGGACAAAGAAGGAGCAGCTCTGCGCCATTCTGGCCAAGCACGAGGGCATCAAGCTGAATCCGGACTTCATCTTTGACGTCCAGGTGAAGCGGCTCCATGAGTATAAGCGGCAGCTTCTCAACGCCCTGTCCATCGTGGACATCTACTTCCGCCTGAAGGACGGCAGCCTCACCGGCTTCCATCCCACGGTGTACCTCTTCGGCGCCAAGTCCGCCCCCGGCTACGTCCGGGCCAAGGCCATTATCCGCTATATCAACCGCATCGCCAGGATGATCAACAACGACCAGGCGGTGAACCACCTGCTGAAGGTCGTCTTTGTCCAGAATTACAACTGCTCCTATGCCGAGCATATTATTCCCGCCGCCGACATCTCCGAGCAGATCTCTCCCGCCGGCACCGAGGCCTCCGGCACCGGCAACATGAAGCTGATGATGAACGGCGCCGTGACCCTGGGCACCCTGGACGGGGCCAACGTGGAGATCGTCAAGGAGGCGGGCTGGGAGAACAACTATATCTTCGGCGCCACCGTGGAGCAGATCAACGCCGCCCGGGACAGCTACTACGCCCGGGGCATCTACGACGCCAACCCCCGCCTCCACCGGGCTATCGACACCTTGGTGGACGGCACCGTGCCCACCGACGACGCCCAGCGGGAGCTGTACCACGCCCTTCTGGACGGGGCGAACTGGCACAAGGCGGACCACTACTTCCTGCTGCTGGACTATCAATCCTACCTGGACGCCAAGCTCCGGGCCAACAAGGATTACGCCGACCGTCTGGCCTTTGGCCGGAAGTGCCTGATGAATGTGGCCAGCTCCGCCAAATTCTCCTCGGACCGGACCATCCGGCAGTACGCCGACGAGATCTGGCACATCAAACCCACTCAGTATTAAGATTCCCGAAAATGACCGCCCGCTTCCAGACGGAAGCGGGCGGCGCGTTTTTCGGCGTTCAGCGCGGAGAAGGCGCGATTACACGGTCTTATAGCCGCAGCCGCAGGAGGGGATCTCCTCCTCGCCGGCCGGCTGACCCTGGTCGCAGCCTCTGGGGGCGAACTGTTTGGTGGGGAAGGGGATCCGGCTGAACATCTCGCAGGGATCCTCGGCGCAGCCCGGGGCGTCGCAGCACTCCTTGGTGGGAAGGCTGTAATCCACCACCGGCACCACGATCTGGGCGTCCCGCTCCAGACGGATGATGGAGAACTGGCCCAGGGTGACGAAGAGCCGCCGCCGTTCGCCGGAGACGACCAGCTCCTCGTCGAACATCCGGCTGATGGAGGCGGGGATCTGGATGGCGGTGGTCTCCTGGCAGGCGCAGTCGCAGACCTCCTTGACCTTGGAGCTCAGCACCATGGGATCCAGGACCTCCACCACAGCGGTGGGCAGGTTGGCGGAGGAGCGGGTGATGCCGTCGGGCTCGCCGATGCGGGTGTCGCTGGTGTAGATGTGGGCACGGCTCTCCTCGCCGCAGAGGACCGCGCGCTTGGAGAACATCGCCAGACCGTAGAGAGAGGCGGGCCGGCCGGTGCCGATGGTGGCGTCGGCCAGGATGCGGTAGTAGAAGGTCACGTCCACGCAGTAGTGGTGCCGGTCAAAGGCCACGGGCTCCACGTCAATGTAGGTGTACAGCAGATCCGCGCAGCGGACCCGGGCGCCGGCGGCGGAGTCCAGCAGGGACTGGGAGCCGCTGGTGAGATAGACCCGCAGGTCCTCAATGCAGTCCTTATCCCGGCAACTGTCGGTAATCTTTCGAGTGTGAATGGAGATCGCGTCCCGCGTGTCCCCCTGAGCGCACCGCGAGGTGTCCTGAGTTTGCTCTGGCATGAGAAATACCTCCCGTAGAGAAGTTGGATAAGCAGGAAAAACCGCTTATAGGACAGTTTATGCGGCGGGACAGAGTCTGTGATAAGAACCGGCTCTGCGGGCGGGGGACGATACCCGCAGGGGACCGGCGGCATCCGGATCGCCGTCTATCGGCGGGAGGGCTCCCCGGAGCCCGCGTCAAAGCGGTACAGCGTCCACCGCCGATACTCCCGCCCCACGCTCTGGGGCCACCTGGGATGGTGGACAAAGTCCGGGTAGAACTGGGGCTCCAGGGCCACGGCGCTGCGGGGCGGGTAGGGGACGCCGCCCTTGCCGGTCTCGTTCAGAAAGTTGGCCGTGTAGACTTGAAGGCCGGGACAGTCGGTGGTCAGGGTCATCCGGCGGCCCGTGTGAGGGTCCTCCAGCACCGCCGGGCCCGTCAGGACGAAGCAGTGGTCCAGGCCGCCCTGGAGCTTGAGGGGCAGGGAATCCTCCTTTAGGACCTCCCCCAGGGCCCTGGGGGCCCGGAGATCCATGGCCGTGCCCTCCACGGGCCGCTCCTCCCCTGTAGGGATACTGGCCTCGTCCGCCGGGAGGAAGGCCGGGGCGGAGAGCGTCAGCCGCTGGTCCATGGCCAGGGCGGCGTTTTCCTGGCCCGCCAGATTGAAGTAGCTGTGGTTCGTCAGGTTGAAGACCGTCGCCCGGTCGCTCTCCGCCCGGTAGGTGATCCGCAGGGACCGGGGCGCTTCCAGAGCGTAGGTGACCCAGACCGTGGCGCTGCCCGGGAAGCCCTGGTCGCCGTGGGGGCTGTGGAGGCAGAAGGTGATGGCCTGACCGCTCTGGCGCTCCACCTCCCACAGGCGGAAGGCGTAGCTGTCCGGGCCGCTGTGGAGGCTGTTGGGCCCCTCGTTGGCCGGCAGGCGGATCTCCCGGCCCTCCAGGAGGAAGGATGCCCCGGCGATCCGGTTGGCGTTCCTGCCCACGGTGGCCCCCAGGTAGGCGGTGGAACGGGCGTAGGCGGCGGCATCGTCGAAGCCCAGCACCACATCCGCCGGTTTCCCGGCGGCGTCGGGGACCAGGAGCCGGACCAGGGTGGCCCCGAGATCCGTGACCTGGGCGGTGAGGCCGAAGCCCTCCAGGGTGTAGAGGTTTGCCTGGGTGCCGTTTTCCAGGCGGCCAAAGGGGGTGTTCATATCGATCGCTCCTTGTGTTCTAAGATTTGGCGGCGGCTTTGTAAGCGCTGTCCGCCGGGTTTTCTTTCTTTTTTCCATTTTAACAGAAGGAGCCCGATTTTGCAACAACCCGGCCCAGGATTTTCCGGCTGGCGGAGAAAAAGAGGGGAAATTCTTCATTTCTGGGGGCAATTTCCCAGGGCGCCCAATATTTTGTGATTGCCTCTTGACAAAACCACAAGATGTAGTATAATTATCCTTGCACGGTCGCCGCAAATCTACCCGTGCACAAGGGAGGAACGCACCAATGAAGATCATCAAGCGCAATGGCGCGGAGGTCGTATTCGACATCCGGAAGATAGAGATGGCCATTACCAAGGCAAACAACGCCGCGGACGAGAAGGTCCGCATGACCCCGCTGCAGATCCAGCGCATTGCCGAAAACGTGAGGATCAGTTGCGAGGAGATGGGCCGGAGCCCCTCGGTGGAGGAGATCCAGGACCTGGTGGAGAAGTCCATCATGGCCCACGGGGCCTTCGAGGTGGCCAAGGAGTACATCACCTACCGCTACACCCGGAGCCTGCTCCGCCAGTCCAACACCACCGACGACCGGATCCTGAGCCTCATCGAGTGCAACAACGAGGAGGTCAAGCAGGAGAACGCCAACAAGAACCCCACCATCAACGCGGTCCAGCGGGACTACATGGCCGGCGAAGTGTCCAAGGACATCACCCGCCGGATCCTGCTGCCGGCGGACGTGGTGGCGGCCCACGAGGCGGGCATCATCCACTTCCACGACGCGGACTACTATGCCCAGCATATGCACAACTGCGACCTGGTGAATTTGGAGGATATGCTGCAAAACGGCACCGTCATCTCCGGCACCCTGATCGAGAAGCCCCATTCCTTCTCCACCGCCTGCAATATCGCCACCCAGATCATCGCCCAGGTGGCCTCCAATCAGTACGGCGGCCAGTCCATCAGCTTGACCCACCTGGCGCCCTTTGTCCAGGTCAGCCGGGAGAAGATCCGCCGCACCGTGGAGAAGGAAATGAAAGCGTTCCATATTCAGCCCAGCGAGGAGGCCGTCTCCCAGGTGGTGGAGGAGCGGCTCCGGGATGAGGTCCGCCGGGGCGTCCAGACCATCCAGTACCAGGTGGTCACCCTGATGACCACCAATGGGCAGGCCCCCTTCATCACCGTGTTCATGTACCTGGGCGAGGCCAAGAACGAGCGGGAGAAGAAGGACCTGGCCATGATCATCGAGGAGATGCTCCGCCAGCGCTATGAGGGCGTGAAGAACGAGAAGGGCGTGTGGGTCACCCCCGCCTTCCCCAAGCTGATCTATGTCCTGGAGGAGGACAATGTGGCCGAGGGTACGCCCTACTTCTACCTGACCCGTCTGGCCGCCCAGTGTACCGCCAAGCGGATGGTCCCCGACTATATCAGCGCCAAGAAGATGCGGGAGTACAAGCTCAGCAAGGGCGAGACCCCGGGCCACGGCGATGTGTACACCTGCATGGGCTGCCGCAGCTTTTTGACCCCCGACCGCTCCGGCAACGGCTGGGACAACGTGGCCAACGCCCAGAACTATGAGCCCGGCAAGCCGAAATACTACGGCCGGTTCAACCAGGGCGTGGTGACCATCAACCTGGTGGACGTGGCGCTGTCCTCCGGCCGGGATGTGGACAAGTTCTGGCAGATCTTCGACGAGCGGCTGGACCTGTGCTACCGGGCCCTGCTGTGCCGCCATGAGCGGCTGAAGGGGACATTGTCCGACGCCGCGCCCATTTTGTGGCAGTACGGCGCCCTGGCCCGGCTTCCCAAGGGCGAGCCCATCGACAAGCTCCTCTACGGCGGCTATTCCACCATCTCCCTGGGCTACGCGGGGCTGTATGAGTGCGTCAAGTATATGACCGGCAAATCCCACACGGACCCGGAGGCCAAGCCCTTCGCCCTGTCCGTCATGCAGCACATGAACGATGCCTGCCAGACCTGGAAGGCCCGGCACAACATCGACTTCTCCCTTTACGGCACGCCGTTGGAATCCACCACCTATAAATTTGCCAAGTGCCTGCAAAAGCGGTTCGGCATCATCCCCGGCATCACGGACAAGAGCTATATCACCAATTCCTACCATGTCCACGTCACCGAGGAGATCGACGCCTTCACCAAGCTGGCCTTTGAGGCGGAGTTCCAGCAGCTCAGCCCCGGCGGCGCCATCAGCTATGTGGAGGTGCCGGATATGCAGAACAATATCGACGCCGTGCTGGAGGTCATGCGGTTTATCTACGACAATATCATGTATGCCGAGCTGAACACCAAGTCCGACTACTGCCAGGTCTGCGGCTATGACGGCGAGATCAGCATTGAGGAAGAGGACGGCAAGCTGGTGTGGGTCTGCCCCCAGTGCGGCAACCATGACCAGAGCAAGATGAACGTGGCCCGCCGGACCTGCGGCTATATCGGCACCCAGTTCTGGAACCAGGGCCGAACCCAGGAGATCAAGGATCGGGTCCTGCATCTGTAAATATCACAATGGGCCGGGCGTACTGCGTCCGGCCCCTTTGCATGGAAAAGGAGAGAGAAGTATGCGGATCGAATACCGAGATATCGTATTGCGGGACTGCCGGGAGGAGGACATCGAAGACGAGCTGCGCTGGATGAATGCCCAGACCCAGTGGATGGACGAGGACACTCCCTGGGAGCGGGCGGAGCCGGTGGACCCGGCCTTTCTGCGGGAGGAAATGCTGGACATGATTCGGGACGCCGCCGCCAACGACCGGCGCTCCCGGCTGGAGATTTTGGTAGGGGACCGGCATATCGGCTTTGTCTGTGCCTATCCCTTTGCCACCGCCGACCTGGCCTCCCGAACGGGGGCGGCGGTGACGGGGCTGGCCCTGGGCATTGAGCTCTGTGAGCCGGAATACTGGGGCAGAGGCTACGGCACCCAGGCCCTGGCGGCCTGGACCCGCTACTGCCTGGATCAGGGGGCCACCCATCTGTTTCTGGAGACCTGGTCCGGCAACCGCCGGATGATGCGCTGCGCCGAGAAGCTGGGCTATTGCCTCTGCCTCCGGGAGCCCGGGGTCCACCGGGTAGGGGACCGGGCCTTCGACGCTCTGACCTACGTCCTGGACCTCGGGGGCTTCCACGCGGTGTACTGAGGCCAAATTTGGGCAAAAAATAGGACGCGGCGCCCTTTTGGGGCGCCGCGCTTGCTTGGAAGAGGCCCTATCGGATCGGTTCGCCGATCCCCAGTTCCCGCCGCCACAGCGGGGCCTCTCCGTCGTCGGACCAATATTCGTCCATGGACTGTATTTTCCCGTCCTCGATCCGAAGGAACGACACAGCGTGAAACGAGGCGGATCTGTCCTTGGAAAACACATGGGTCACGGTGATCACCAGGTTCCCCGCGTGTTCCATCCGCTCGATCTCCCCGTCCCAATCACCAGGGTAGGCACAGTTTGCCTCGAGAAACGCCTCGACGGTAAAATGCTCGTTGGTGCAGGGCCAGTTTACATAAGCATCGTCGTCAAAAAACGTCCGAATGGCGTCTCTGTCCTGCTCCAAGACGGCTTTCCAAAATCGCTGAATGTCCATAAGGTCCTCCCAATCTGAAACGCGGCCGAAGGCCGGTCAGCACACATACCCGAGGCAGGTCACATCCCGCTCCAGATCTTCAAAGTACATGGTGTACGTCTCCAGATAGCGGTATCCGCACTTCTCGATCACTCTTTTTGACGCCATGTTATCTGCAAAGTGTGACGCAAAGCAAAATGCAAAGCGTCCCTTCAGATAGGCGGTGAGGGTTTCCAGAGCCTCCGTGGCGTATCCCCGGTTCTGATATTGCCTGCCGATCACAAAGCCCACGCTCACACACGCCTCCCCACGGTATTCCGGCTGGTCGGGGCGGTACGCGAAAACGTGAAAATAGCCGATCAGCGTGCCGCGGAGCAGAATGGCGATCCCCGCGTTCTCCCGCGTCAATTCCGCGAAAAATTCGTCAAATTCCGCCCTGGACGCCGCCGGCAAATATCCCGCCGGCTCGGTGACGCTCCTGTCGGCCAGGAGCGGGGCCAGGGCGTCCCTGTCGGACCCGGCCAGCAGGCGATAGGTCAGACGCTTGGAGCGGAGGGTTTTCCCCGTAAGACCGATCATGTGGCGCCTCCTTGCTTTTAGCAGGCCGCCGGATGGACCGGCGGCTTTCCAAATGGGACCCGCTTCGCTGGGCTCCCATTTGGAGGGGATTGCAGGCTGAACCGCGCACTCGCTGTACGC
>CANQQO010000041.1 GCA_947625965.1 uncultured Oscillospiraceae bacterium | reverse complement strand
TGCTTTACTGCCTGACAGATGCGGATAAACCCATCTTCAATGTGCTGCGGTTCCAAGGCCAAGAGTTCCTGCATTCGCATTCCGCTGGCCAGAAGCACACGGATGGAATTACCGATTTTGTCTTTTGGCAGTTCATTGAACAGCGCCTGGACTTCCTCGGCGGTAAAGGCGTCTTTCCCGGTACTGAACGGATCATCCTGCACACGCTGGTTGAAAATCGGCCCAACCAAAGGAACAGGATTTTTGAAGATCAGACCATCAGCCTCTGCGCTGCGGAGGATCTGGTTCATCATTGACCGGAGCTTCGTGACATAGGATTCAGAAAGGTCGGAGTCGTAGGCCGCTGTCAGGTAGGACTCAATATGATAGGGATGAATGTCGGTCAGCTTCATGTTTCCAAAGGTTTCGTTGAGCTTTAGATAAGTGCTTTGGTAGCCAACGTAGGTTGGCTCGGTTACTTTCGTTTTCATCCTTCCATACCAGATCGTCGAATACTCGGAAAAGAACGTGGCCTTAACCTTTTCTTCCTGAAACGCAATCTTGACGTCTTTCTTGTGTGACATTTGTTCTTTCCTCCAATCAAAAAGTATAGACGACTATTATATCAATCACTCATTGATTGGAGTATTGCGATTTTGGATTTTTTTGAAAAAAATGTTCGTCTCCGGCAGAATGCCGGTGGACAAGCCGGAGACAGAATGGGACGTGATTGGAGCTTGCGGAAAAATGAGGGAAAACCAAAAACAAAAAAATCCTTTCTCCGGCTTTGATGCCAGAGAAAGGATTCTCTTTGCGCTTAACGCGATGGTGGAGATAAGCGGGATCGAACCGCTGACCTTCTGAATGCCATTCAGACGCTCTCCCAGCTGAGCTATACCCCCGTGGGTGCGTTAAGCACAAAACATATTCACTTAGGTTTTTAATTCACAAATTCTGGGAAATATAAGACCTGTTGAATGCCATTCAAGCGCTCTCCCAGCTGAGCTATACCCCCATGAGATTGCGTTAAGCGCAGGACCGATATTTCCATTCAAGCGCTTGCCCAACGGGGGATCCCCCTGGGGTATGCGCCTAAGGAGCAACATTGTTTGTTTCCCTTGTTGCTGGGGTATTATATCAGAAAATGACGGACTTGTCAAGCGGCTTTGGAAAAAATATTTGGTTTTTTCAGGCGGCGCACCACAATTCAGATGGCGCAATGACGTTGTCAGAATTTTCGTCAGACCAACCAAAAAACGCGGGGGGATCCGTTGCGGATCCCCGAGGTTTTTTAGGAAGTATAACGAGGCGGACGCAAGTAGGCGCGCCAATAAGGGGAAAATGCGAATCGCGCGGCGCTGGCTTAGTTCAGGAAGGCTACCCCCAGATTCAAATAGCCCGCAAAGGTCACCCAGATCAGGTAGGGGAGCAGCAGATCTCCCGCGTGTTCCCGTATGGCCGAGAAGGCGTGGAGGGTCAGCCAGATCAACAGCCACAGGGCCGCCAGAATGAAAAACGCGGCAAGGTAGAGCTTCGCGCCGAAAAAGAATAGGGGCCAGAGAAAATTCACCAGAAGCTGCGCCCCGTAGAGGATCAGGGCACGGCGGATCGCCCCGGGGTCCCCTCCGGAGGTCAGGACCAGGTAGGACGCCAGACCCATCGCCAGGTACAGGACCGTCCACACCACCGGGAACAGCCATCCGGGCGGGGACAGGGGCGGCTGCTCCACCTGGGCGTAGGTCTTCATGCCATCCATCGTCAGCAGCGCCGCCAGTCCGCCCACCGCCAGGGGCAGAGCAAGACAGAGCAGCAGCTTTTTCCATTCCACATTTTTCACGTTCCGATCCCTCCTCGCGGCTAGTATATGCGGAGGGGGAGGGGGAAATACAAATTATGGTTGCATTTTTTACCAAGGTGGATTATAATACAGACAGATTTTTTAGGAAAGGTGTGACTGTTTTGAAATCCAAGGTCTATTTTTCCCCAACCGTTACGCCGGAAAAGGTGCTGGAAATGTACCGTCTTCTGGGCAAGGAGTTGCCCGGCAAGGTGGCGATCAAGGTCCACTCCGGCGAGGAGGGAAACCAGAATTTCATCCGGCCGGCCTTCTGGAAGCCTGTGGTGGACTACGTGGGCGGCACCGTGGTGGAGTGCAACACCGCCTATGAGGGCTCCCGGGATGTCACCGAGCGCCATGTGGCCACGCTGAAGAAGCACGGGTGGAGCGACCTGTATACCGTGGATCTGCTGGACGCCGCCGGGCCGGATCTGGTGCTGCCCATCCCCGGGGGCAAGGTCATTCGGCAGAATTTCGTGGGCAAGGATCTGAAGAATTATGACAGTCTGCTGGTGCTCTCCCACTTCAAGGGGCATCCCATGGGCGGATACGGCGGGGCGCTGAAGCAGCTCTCCATCGGCATCGCCTCCTCCTATGGCAAGCAGTATATCCATGGCGCCGGAGATATGGAGGCTTTCTGGTCCTCGGACCACGATTCCTTCCTGGAATCCATGGCCGACGCCGCCAGCTCCGTGGTGGAGTTCTTCCACGGGAACGCGGTGTATGTCAACGTGATGAAGAATCTGTCCGTGGACTGCGACTGCTGCGCCGTGGCCGAGGATCCCTGCATGAAGGACATCGGTGTGCTGATCTCCACGGACCCTGTGGCCATCGACCAGGCGTGCCTGGATCTGGTCTACGCCGCCGACGACCCCGGAAAGGCCCATTTCCTGGAGCGGGTGGAGAGCCGGAACGGCGTCCACACCATCGAGGCCGCCGCGGCTTTGGGCATCGGCAGCCGGGAGTATGAGCGGATCTTGGTGGATTGAGAGCCTCAGGGTTTGCCACAAAATGCGGATCTGCGAAAAAACAAACTTTTCAAATGGAACATCCGGCTGGAAAGCGGGGTTTTTCCCCACTTTCCAGCCGGAATTTCTTTGGCCGGGTTTGCGAAGGCCGCTTTGCGGCGGCCCGTCCCGCGAAAGCAGGATGGATGGGCGCAAAGGCCGCTTTTTCGCGACCCTGTATCCACGGCCGAGTGCCCCGGCGGACCCGACGCCGGCGGGAAGGATGGGCGGCGAGCCAGCGGCCGGCCATGCCCCTCATTTTGGGATCAGAATGATCTTGGCGTGGGTCAGGCCCTCCCAACCCAGGCGTTGACCGCAGTTGTCGCAGAAGCGCATATACTCCCGTTCCAGCAAATGGCCGCACCTGGGGCACAGGGGGTACAAGTCCCCATTGTGCAAACGGAGGAGGGCCCGGACCAGCATTTCCTTCCGGTAGGCGCTAGAAGCGCGGCGGAACCGCCGGGTTCCTGTCCGTCTCAAGGGGCTTCCACTGTGCCGCCGGGACTTTGCCGGTCTTCTGAACCGAATACGCGCGCTTCGCCAAGATACAAGTCCCCTTTTTACCAAATTACGACTTGATTTTAGCAAAAAATGGAGGCGAATGCCATGAGGTGTGGCTCAGAAAAATCGATATTCCACGATCTGTCGAGAGGAAAATCCCACAAAATCGAGATATTTGTGGATTCAAATGAGGACCTTTCTTCCAAAACGCGCACGGCGGGGGCGCGGACACTTTATTTTTAGACGCGGACTTGCCTTTCCTCCGGGGCCGCGCCGGACGACGGACCCTCCTATCTGGCGGCGGGTCTGGGGGAGAGGACCCGGAACGGGTGGCTGGGGTCCCTGCGCGGTGAAGACGACGGCAAGCGAAAACAAAAATCCGGCGGGGCGCGGCCCTCCGGTCAACGGGAGGGCGGCGCCCCGCCAAAGGTTTTGCGGTACGTTCCGATCGCTCCGGCGATTGAGGCGGCAGCCGCGAATCGCGCGGTGGGGCCTTAGAATAAATTGCGGGAGCAAAACGGCCATTTAATCTTTTGCTTCATCGGCAGTATGGAATTGCCGGTCGAAAGAATACCACTTGGGAACAGTGCGCCGGAAGAGATCATAATCCCCAAAGGCCCGGAGACAGCGGGCCGCCATCCTCCGAACGTCCTCTTGACCAAAGGGTTCTGCCCACTTGATGGAGTACAGTGAGGCGTGGGCCACATAGACGGCCAGCGCCGGCCAGAAATCCTCCGGGATGGCGTCCGAAAAGTAGGCGTCGATCTGGCCTACGCAGTAGGGGACGCTGAGCTCCACCCCAAAGCTCTCCAATTTGTAAAACTCCTCGTAGGGGTCGCCCACCTCCCAGCGGTTAAAATCGATCACGCCGATGGAGCCGTCCGCCCTGTAGATCAGATTGCCGGGGTGAAAGTCCCCGTGGAGGTAGACCGGGGGCCGGGTCCAGAGCCGGTCGATGTTTTCCCGCACGAAGCGGATGACGGGCTCGTCGCCGCCCACACGGACCTGGGAGGATTCGTAGCGGGAGAGCTGAAGGAGCTTTTTGGCCTTCTTTGTGGAAGCGGGCAGGTCGCCGGGGTCCACGGGGAGGGAATGGATTTTCCGCAGGATGGTCCCCGCTTCCCGGCCCAGGCGGTATTGTTCCGCCTCCGGCAGGGTGGGGAGGACCTCCTCCAGATCCCGGCCCTCTACCCAGGTCAGGAGCTGGTAGACGTTTTTTCCCTCGTTGCAGAGGCCAAATTCCACCGGCTGGGACATGGGAAAGCCCAGCGCGGCGTATTTTTCAAGGATCTCATATTCCCGTTTCTTGGCGGGGTACCGGTCGACCTCCGCGATGCGGAGAAGGAGGGACTGGCCCGTTTTTGTGCGGATAGAGTATTTTTCATCGGCGGACCAGCCCTTGGAGACCTTTGTGATCGTTTCCCAATTCTTTGGATTCAGCATATTGTTTCCTCACTTGGCGCGGAGCTGCCAAAAGGCGACGGCGCTGGCGGCGGCGACGTTCAGAGAGTCCACCCCGTGGGCCATGGGGATGCGGACCGTGTGTTGACAGCGGGCCAGCGTGTCCGCCGCGAGGCCGTCCCCCTCGGCCCCTAGGACGATGGCAAGGCGGTCGATCCCGTCCAGGGACGGGTCGTCGATGGGCACCGACCGGTCGGTCAGGGCCATGGCCGCCGTCTGGAAACCCAGGGCCTCCAAACGGGAGACGGCCCCGGCGGGCCAGGCCCAGGGACCCGTCAGGTAGGTCCAGGGGACCTGGAACACCGTGCCCATGCTGACCCGGACCGCCCGGCGGTTCAGGGGGTCGCAGCAGGTGGGGGTCAGCAGCACCGCGTCCACGTTCAATGCGGCGGCGGAGCGGAAAATGGCGCCGATGTTGGTGGCGTCCACCACCCCCTCCAGCACCGCCGCCCGCCGGGCGCCGGTAAGGACCTCCTCCGGGGCGGGCTGCCGGGGCCGCCGCATGGCGCAGAGGATCCCCCGGGTCAGGGCGTAGCCCGTCAGCTTGGCCAGGAGAGCCCGCTCCCCGGTGTAGACTGGGATCTCCCCCAGCCGGGGCAGAAGGGGGGCCGCTTCCCCGGACAGCTTTCGCTTTTCCAGGAGCAGCGACACCGGCTCCAACCCCGCGTCCAGGGCGGCGGCGATGACCTTGCCGCTCTCCGCAATGAAGAGGCCCTTCTCCGGCTCCAAGCGGTTTCGGAGCTGGGGCTCCGTCAGGCGGGTATAGACCTCCAGCTCCGGCCGGGACAAGTCGGTCAGTTCGATGATCTCCATGGGACACCTCGGTCTTTTTTGATTTTTCTATTATAATGCGGGCCGGTATTTTGTGTCAATGGGCAGAGATGGACTTATTGATCGGACGCCGCCCCCTGATTGGCAACGCTGCGCGGCTTTTGGAAGCTCAAAGCGCCGCCCGGGTGGGCGGCGCTTTGGGGAAATCGGGGATCAGTTCTTGGTAATGACGATCTCGGTCACACCGCCGGCCTCTTCCAGGTAGCTCTCCTGGGTGGTGTCGTAGGTATAGCCATCGGGGACCTTGATGACCTGGATGTGATAGGCGAAGGAGGGATACACAAAGCTCACCATGCCGTTGGCGTCGGACTCCATGGGGGTGCAGGAGGTGTCGTCGCAGATGTTCACGGTGACGCCCTCCACCGGGTCGCCGTTCTGGTCCACGAAGGACAGCAGGTAGGCGGAGCTGCCCTTGGGCACGGCCTTGGTGCCGGTGGTGACGGCGGCGGTGCCGGGGATGGAGCCGTCGGCGTAGCGCCAGGTGGCGGCGCAGGTGCCGTCGTCATTGCTGAAGTTGCTCAGCAGGAAGGTGTTCAGATTCTCCTCGCTGTTGAAGAAGACGATATAAGTCGGGTCATTGGGGTCAAAGCCCACGGTGGCGTAGCAATAGGAGGAGCCGGTGGCCTCCATGCTGTCGATGCCGGTGGAGAAGGTGTAGTGGTCGCCGTCCAGGCAGTCGGCTAGGCAGAGGCTGGCGCCGTCATAGTAGCTGCCGGTAAAGACGTTGTCCGGGTCACAGGATGCGTCCAGGGTCACGCTGAAATTGGCCTCCTCGCCGGGAATGATGAAGTACCGGGCGTCGCCGAAGCTGCTCTCCAGCAGGCCCAGGGGATCGTTAATGACGACTTCCTTGGCGCCCTCGGTGGTCACCTCGAAGGTGTTCTCGCTGGATACGGGATAGGCGGGCATGGCGGCAAGGGCGTCCGCCGCGGCGTCGCCGGAGAGAAGGGCCACGTTGTCGAAGCAGGCGGTATCGTCGCCGCTGTCGGAGGCTTCATCCTTCTCATAGGCCAGGGCAATGGTGTGGTCGCCGGCGGACAGCGCAAAGGCGTAGGTGGTCCAATCCCGCTCGCCGCTGAGCTGCTTCACGACCTCGTCGTCCACGTAGACGCAGATGCCGTCATAGCCGGCCTCGCTGGAGATCTTGTAGTCGAAGGACAGCGCGTCGCCCTCCTGGGCGGTGACCTGGAAGGTCACATAGGAGGTGGAGTTCTCCTGCCCGGCGTTGGTGGATTGCAGATAGGTCCGGCTGCCATCGTCGGTCTCGGTATACACAGCCATGGGCCACTCGTATTCGCCGTCGGGGTTGGCGAAGGTCAGGCTGCCGCCCTCCACGTTCAGCGCGGCGGCGAGCTCCTCGGCGGTGGCGGGGGTCACATCGGGGACCTTGGGGGGCAGACCGTCGGCGAGGATGACGGACTCGGCATAGTCGTCGGCCAGGAACACGTCAAACAGCCGGGCAAACTTCTCGGCGGAGGTCTGGGAGCCCACTTCGCAGAAGCAGATCACGCCAAACCGGTCCACGACCACGGACACAGGGATGTAGCCGGTGGAGAAGTCGCTGTAAATGTCGGACTCGTCCCGGCCCACGGGGAAGGTCATGCCCATGTCGGCCACGTAGTCGGCCAAAACGTCGTTGGTGTCCTCCTCCTCGCAGCTCAGGGCGAAGATCTCCACCTGGTCCTTGTAGGACTCATAGGCTTCCTCCATGAAGGGGAATTCCTGCTGGCAGGGGCCGCACCAGGTGGCCCACATATTGATGAGGACCATTTTCTTTTCCTTCAGCGTCTCGTACAGGCTGTAGGTCTTGCCGTCGTAGGTGGTGAAGGTGAAGTCGCGGCAGCGCTGGCCCAGGGCGGTGCCCACTTCGATGGGGGAGTTGTTCAGATCGGATGCGTCCGGCTCCGTGGGCGCGGCGGTGGAGCTGGTGGGGGCCGCAGGCCGAGAGCAGACTCAAGCACAGAGCCAGCGCCAAAGCCAGGGCCAAAAGGGACTTGCTTTTCATTTTCAATTACCTCCAAAATGTTTGGTCTGTGTCCTCCGGGTCCGGTCGGTGCCTACCCCGAGACGAAGGATATTATGAATTTTAATGCAATTTTAACCATATGTCAAGTAAGGAGATTGCCCAAAAATGGGTACTTTTTCAGTTGCATTTCCGAAGAAAATATACTATAATACGGACGATCACATTCGACCCCCAACGTTCGGAGAGGAGCCGTGAAAGCGTGGAGCGTTCGCTGAAAATCGTCAAGATCCTACTCACCGCGGCCATATTGGCCGTTTGTCTGCTGCTTTGTTTTCAGGCGGCGGACATTTACGCTGTCGGCAACCGGCCCGAGAATTTCAGCGCTCCCGGCGTCCGCGTCGAACAGGTGTACACCCGAGCCGACGTGGCCGCGCGGCTGGCCGCCCTCGCGCCGGCTTTCTGGGCCCTGGCGATCCTGGCGGCGGCGGGCCTGATCCTACGGGCCGCGGTCGGGAGCCGGGAGAAGACCGTTCCCCTCCGGCACCCGGAGGATACGCTCCGCCGACTCCGGGCGCGGCTCTCCGCCCTGCCGGAGGAAGCTCTGGCGGAGGAGCGGAAGCGCCGGAACGCCTGCCTGGCGGCGGGCGCGGCGACGGCGGTGGGGCTGGGCTTTTCCCTTTTCTACCTGCTAAACGGCCGGAACTTTGCCAGCCTGGACCTGGAGGCGACGGTGGGCGCCATGCTGCTCCACGTGGCTCCCTGGGCGGCGCTGGGCCTTGCCGCCTGGTCCGGTGCGGCGGTATATTGCGGGAGGAGCCTGGAGCGGGAGATCGCCCTGGTGAAGACCCTCCCCCGGGACCAGAAGGCCCCGGCGGCGGAAGGGAAGAAGAAAAACGGTCTTCTGTATCTGCGCCTGGTTCTGGGCCCGCCGGGGTCGTCCTGGTGGCCCTGGGCGCGGCCAACGGAGGGCTGCGGGATGTGCTGGTAAAGGCCATCAATATTTGTACGGAGTGTATCGGCCTTGGTTAAGATGAAAAATTGGCTCCAAACCCACCTGCCCACCCGGCGGCGGCTCATACAGGTCTACGCGGCGCTGCTCTACAACGCAAATTTGAAGGGCTATCTCAGCGGCCAGATCTACACCGGCGACAGCAAAGCCCTGTGCGTGCCGGGGCTGAACTGCTATTCCTGCCCCGGAGCCGTGGGGGCCTGCCCCCTGGGGGCTTTGCAAAACGCTCTGGCCTCCACCGGCAACCGGGCGCCCTACTATGTCCTGGGGATCTTGATGCTTTTCGGCCTGATCCTGGGCCGGACCATCTGCGGCTACCTTTGCCCCATGGGCCTGATCCAGGAGCTGCTGCACAAGCTGCCCACCCCCAAGGTCAAGAAAAACCGGGTGACCCGGGTCCTGTCCTACTTAAAATATATCATTCTGGCGGTGTTTGTGGTAGCCATCCCCCTGTGGTACGCCCTGCAAAAATTCCCGGTGCCCGCCTTCTGCAAGTACATCTGCCCCGCCGGGACCTTCGAGGGGGCCATCGGTCTGCTGGCCAACCCCGCCAACGAGGCGGCCTTCTCCATGCTGAACATTCTGTTCACCCGGAAATTCATCATCATGGTGCTGATCTTCGGGGCCAGCGTGTTTATTTTCCGGGCGTTCTGCCGGTTCCTCTGCCCTCTGGGGGCCATCTACGGCCTGTTTTCTAAAATCAATCTGGTGGGGGTGAAGGTGGAGGAGAGCAAGTGTACCCACTGCGGCCTCTGCACCGGCCACTGTAAAATGGACATCCGCCACGTGGGGGACCATGAGTGCATCCACTGTGGCGGCTGCATCGACGCTTGCCCCACGGGGGCCATCACCTTCCAGGCGGGAAAAATCGTTCTCCGCCGCAGGGAGAAGGAGGAGGCCCCTCAGAAGAAGACCCTGACCCGTTACCGGACCATCGCCGGGGCGGTGGCCCTAGCGGTCCTGGTGGGGGCCCTCTGGTATTACAACGTCCCGGAGGCCCAGGCTTCTCCCCCGCCCACGGAAACCACCGCCCAGACCGCTCCTCCCACCGAGACCGCCGGACCCACCCAAACCACCTCCGCGCCGACGGCGCCCCCCGAGACCCTGCCCACGGGAAGCGAGGTGGGGATGCTGGCCCCGGACTTCACCGCCTCCCTCTACGGCGGCGGGGAGTTCACCCTGAGCCGGGACGGCCTGGGAAAGGTGACGGTCCTCAATTTCTGGGCCACCTGGTGTACTCCCTGTGTGGCGGAGCTGCCCCATTTCGACGAGCTGGCCCGAGCCTACGGAGATCAGATCCAGGTCCTTGCCATCCACTCCGAGCTCATCACCGACGACGTGGACGCCTATTTGGCCGGATTCGACTATATCATCCCCTTCGCCCAGGACCCGGGCGGGATCATCACCTCCTTCGGCGGCTCCACCATGCTGCCCCAGACCGTGGTGCTGGATGAGAACGGCGTCATTGTCTACAATCAGGTGGGCTCCGTGACCTACGAGGTTTTGGAGTCCCTGGTCGCGCCCCTGCTGAACGACTGACCTCCGCCCCCGCCGCCCCAGAGCGGCGGGGGCTTCTTGACGAATGGGGCGTTCCCGGGTATAATGGGGAAAAAGGAGGTCGTTCCCGGCATGAAGACGATTTTGGTGATCGACGACGACGTATCCATTGGCAATTTGATGCAGGAGGCCCTGGAAAAGGCGGGCTACCTGGTCCGCCGGGCCTACTCCGGCACCGAGGCGGCGCTGCTGCTGACCCATCAGACCCCGGATCTGGCGATCCTGGACCTGATGCTGCCGGGAATGAGCGGGGAGGAGCTGCTGCCCCGGCTGCGGGGCATCCCGGTGATGGTGGTCAGCGCGAAGGCAGATCTGGAGGACCGGGTATCGCTGCTACAGGAGGGGGCCGCCGACTATTTGGTGAAGCCCTTTGCCCTGCGGGAGCTGCTGGCCCGGGTGGAGGCCCGGCTCCGGGAGACGGCCCTTCCCGTCGGGCGGGTCCTGCGCTATGGCGGCATCGAGCTGAACACGGATACCCGGGAGGTTTCCTTCCAGGGGACGCCTGTCCGCTTGACGAGAACGGAGTACGCCATTTTGAAGCTCCTGCTCCAAAATCCCGGCCAGGTGTTGCCCAAGGGCCGCCTCCTGGACCGGATCAGCCAGGACACGCCGGACTGCACCGAGTCCTCTCTCAAGACCCATGTGAGCAATCTCCGCCGGAAGCTGAAGGAGGCGGGGGCCTGGGACTGCGTGGAGGCGGTGTGGGGCATTGGGTTCCGGCTGCGGGAATCTTGAGCAAATCTGGAAGCTTTTCTTGACCGCTGTGTGGAGCCTTTGGCGGTATCCTTAGGCCATCCAAAAGAAAAGGAGGGCCATTGAATATGGAATACGTCTTGGAAACCCAGGACCTTTGCAAACGCTATGGGAGCTTCTGCGCCCTCAGCGGCCTGACCATGGCGGTGCCCAAGGGAGCCATCTACGGTCTGGTGGGCCGCAACGGGGCAGGGAAGACCACCGCCATGCGGGTCCTGTGCGGCCTGCAGCGGCCCACCTCCGGCCAGTACCGGCTTTTCGGCTGCCCCGGGACCTCCCGGCAGGGAGCCCGGGCCCGGCGGCGGATCGGCGCGGTGGTGGAGGAGCCGGCGGTGTACCCGGATATGACCGGCGGCGAAAATTTGGAGTACCAGGCCCGGGTGCTGGGCCTGCCGGACCGGGGAGAGGTACAGCGGCTTTTGTCGCTGGTGGGCCTGTCCGGGGCAGGCGGGAAAAAGGTGCGAAACTACTCCCTGGGCATGAAGCAGCGGCTGGGCATCGCCCTGGCCCTGGCCGGGGACCCGGACCTATTGGTGCTGGACGAGCCCATGAACGGTCTGGATCCCCAGGGAATCATCGAGGTGCGGGAGCTGATCCTGCGGCTGAACCGGGAGCGGGGGATCACCATGCTCCTGTCCAGCCACATTCTGGACGAGCTGTCCAAGGTCGCCACCCACTACGGCTTTCTGGACTCCGGCCGGATGCTCCGCCAGATCAGCGCCCAAGAGCTGGAGCGGACCTGCCGGAAGTGCCTGCGGCTGACGGTCAGCGATACCCTGCCCCTGTCCCGGGCGCTGGAGGCCCTGGGGGCGGAATACACCGTGCTGTCCGACACCCAGGCCGATGTCTATGCCCGGCTGAATATTTCCCAGCTTGCCAAGGCGCTGGAGCGGGAAGACTGTGAGCTGGTAGGCGTGCAGGAGCGGGACGAGAGCCTGGAGACATTTTATGTAAACTTGATGGGAGGGGACCGCCATGATTAACCTCCTGTCCGCCCAATTCTACCGCCTCCGGCGGGATTGGCTCTTCTGGCTCCTGGCCGCGGCCATGCTGGCCCTTTCCGCCTTCAACGGCTGGCGGGTCGGCGCCGACGCCGCCCTGTACAGCGTCCGGATGGCGCTGGACAAGGTCTATTTTGACGTGTCGCCCATGATGCCCCTGGCCTATGCCGTCTTCACCGCACTGTTTCTGGGCGCGGAGTACGGCGGCGGGGCGATCCGCAGCAAGCTCACCGTGGGCAAGACCCGCATGGAGATCTACCTGGCCAATTACGGCGTCTGCCTGATGGCGAATCTGCTGCTCCTGCTGCTGACCATGCTGGGGGGCCTGACCGCCGCGCTGTATTTGGGGGGCTTCACCGCCGGAGCCGGGACGGTGACATTGGAGTTTCTGTCCTGCATTTTCCAGTGCGCCGCCCTGACCGCCGTCTTTGTGGCCCTGGCCAGCCTGTGTACCAACCGGGCCCTGGGCAGCGCCGGGGCGATCCTCCTGGCCCTGGGGCTGATCCTGGGGGCAAGCCTGATCTACAACGTCCTCCAGGAGCCGGACTACACCTCCGAAATGATCATCACCATCGACGGCGTCGCCATGGGCCCCAAGGAGCCCAACCCCCACTATGTGGCGGAGCCGCTGCGGACGGTCTTCCAGAGCCTGCTGTACTTCCTGCCCACGGGGCAGGCCATTCTCCTGGCCAATCAAGGGCTGGCCCACCCGGTTTGGGGGATGCTCTGCTCCCTGGCGATCGCCCTGGGGGGAAATCTGGGAGGGATCCTGGCCTTCCGGCGGAAGGACTTGAAATAAGGCCGGGCACCCGCGGGCCCGGCGGAGATCTTGCGGAGGTGAGAAGATGCTTCCCTGGGTACTGTGCGGGGCGCTGGCCGCGCTGGTTTTGGTGCTGCTGCTCCGGATCCATCTGCTCCACCGGTGTGCCGACGCGCTGGGCGAGCAGATGGCGGAAAAGCGGGAGCAGGAGACCAACACCCTGCTCACCCTCCCCAGCGGGGATCGGCATATGGGGGCCCTGGCCAGCCGCCTGAACGAGGAGCTGAAAGCTCTCCGGGCGGCCCGGCTGAAATACGCCCAGGGGGACCAGGCCCTCAAGGAGGCGGTGACGGATCTGGCCCACGATCTTCGGACCCCGCTGACCGCCATCCGGGGCTATTTGGAGCTGCTGCAGCGGGAGGAGCTGCCGGAAAACGCCGCCAGGTATACCGCCATTCTTCAAGAGCGGGCGGATCGCATGGCGGATCTGACCGACGACCTGTTTCAGTACACCCTGCTCCGCACGCCCCAGAGCCCCCTCTATTTGGAAACGCTCAACCTGAACCGGGCGCTGGAGGAGCAGTTGGCCGCCTTTTACTCCGTCCTGGCCCAGCGGGGGATCGCCCCGGAGGTGACCATGCCGGAGACGCCGGTTTTCCGCCGGGCAGACCCCAAGGCTTTGGCCCGGATCCTGTCCAATCTGCTGCAAAACGCCGCGCGGTACAGCCCCGGGGACCTGTCTGTCACGCTGACCCGGGAGGGACAGGTGATTTTCGCCAACACCGCGCCGGAGCTGGACCCGGTGGCGGTGGGGCAGCTTTTCCACCGCTATGAGACGCTCACCTCTGCCAGGCCCGCCACCGGCCTGGGGCTGACCATCGCCCGCACTCTGGCGGAGCGGATGGGCGGCAGCCTGACGGCGGAATACCGGGAAGGGAAGCTGATTTTGACCCTTTTCTTCCCGGAGGCGTTGCCAAACGGGTGAAAACATGCTATGATAGGACCATCAAGGAGGGGGAGCGCCATGGATACCGCGCCAAAATACCCGGTCCTGCTGGTCCACGGCATGGCTGTCAGGGACAACGGCCGCACCGGCTACTGGGGCCGCATCCCCCAGGCGTTGGAGGAAATGGGCTGCCGGGTCTTCTTCGCCGGGCAGGACAGCCAGGGAACCATTCCCGCCAACGCACGGACTATCCTAGAGCGGATCGACAGCGTCCTGGCCCAGACCGGGGCGGAAAAGGTGAACATCATCGCCCACTCCAAAGGCGGCCTGGACAGCCGCTACGCCATCTCCACCCTGGGCGCCGGCACCAAGGTGGCCTCCCTGACCACCCTCTGCACGCCCCACCGGGGGAGCCGGACGGTGGACTGCCTGATGTGCTTTCCCAAGCCCCTGGTGAAGCTGGCGGGAAAGGCAGCGGACGGCTGGTTCCGCCGTCAGGGCGACCAGGACCCGGATTCCTACCGGGTCTTCCAGTCCCTGACCACCGCCGGGGCCGAGGCGTTCAACCGGGAGAACCCGGACGACGCGGGGGTGTACTACCAGAGCTACGCCTTCGTCATGAAGCATCCCCTCAGCGATCCCACTCTGGGCCTGACCAATTTCTTCGTCAGGCTGCTGGAAGGGGAAAACGACGGGCTTCTCCCGCCCGGGACCATGGCCTGGGGAGACTTCAAGGGCGTCCGGACCGCTCCCGGCGGCCGGGGCATTTCCCACATCGACGCGGTGGATATGCACCGCCGTCCCTTCGCCAATGAGCGGGGCAAGGGTGTGGAGGACATTGTAGAGGTCTACCGGGAGATCGTCCGGGAGCTGGCCCGGCGGGGATTTTAAGGAGGTACCGATATGAAAACGGAAAAAATTTACCTGGCGGGTGGTTGCTTCTGGGGCGCCCAGAAGTATTTCGACTGCCTGACCGGCGTTTTAACCACCCGGGTGGGCTACGCCAACGGAAGGACGGAGAACCCCACCTACGAGCAGGTAAAATATCTCCACACAGGCCACGCCGAGACGGTGGAGGTAGTCTTTGACCCGGCGGTCCTGTCCCTGACGGAGCTGCTGGAACAGTTTTACAAAGTCATCGACCCCACCTCGGTCAACCGTCAAGGCGGCGACGTAGGGGAGCAGTACCGCACCGGCGTCTATTTCCCGGACCCAGCCCAGGAGCCGGTGATTCGCGTCTCTCTGGCCGCGTTGCAAGGGCGCTGTGAAAAGCCCCTGGCGATCCAGTGCCAGCCCCTGGCGCAGTTCTACCCGGCGGAGGAGTACCATCAAAAGTACCTGGAAAAGAACCCCGGGGGCTACTGCCACATTGGCCCCGCCATGTTTCTGGCTGCCAAGTCCTACGTTCCGGAGAAGAAATGAAGACGCGCTATCTCGTTGGCACTCCCATGGGCGCCGACAAGACCACAACGCCGCGCTGGGGCGGAAATTCTGGGAATGGGCGCAAAAAAATTACGGAAAACCCTTGACATTTTTCCCATCCTGCGCTATAATAGCGAAGCTGTCCGAAAAACGCTGCTATAGCTCAGCAGGTAGAGCGCATCCTTGGTAAGGATGAGGTCGCCAGTCCGAATCTGGCTAGCAGCTCCAACAAAAACCACTTGAAACTTCGGTTTTAAGTGGTTTTTTTATATTTTTTATAACTTTTTGATGGAAAATGGATTTTTGCCAAAAGTGCGGTTCTCTCAAAAGGATTGAGCAAAGGATTGAGCTGGGCCTAAAAATGGGCCGGGGAGGGTTCCCCGGTCCTGTGAATCTTTCGTTATTTTGGTAGGTCCGTATCGGATCTACCACCCCGGCCCTCTATATCCAATGCGCTTTGGTGGGGCTCATTTTGGGCTCTACCAACTACAGTGTTAGCGTTGACCGCTTTGGTTATTTACCAACGTCGGTTAGTGGGTCCAAAATGGACCCACTAACACAAAAAGTGAAAAGGCTCAAAACGGGCCCTTTCAAGTCTTCATTTTGAAGACTTGATTATCTGCCTCTGCCTGTTCCTTTACCCCTGCAATAGCGTTCACGGCCCTTGCAAATGCGGCGGTGTCGGCGTCGCTGTCGTAAAGCCTCGCGGCTCTCCAGGGGATAAGGTTTCCGGTAATGTCGCTCAATGTCAGGGCGGCAAAAATGCGCTCTCTGGCGGTGGCTCCATCGTCGCCCAGAATGCCCCGCATGGCCTGGGCCACAAGGGCCTTGTCCTGGCGCTCTTGCTCATAGCGGGCGGCTTTGGCCTCTGCATTTGCCTTGCGGGTGGCCTCCCCCTTTGCGCGGCTTTCCTGCCGGTCTGTCATGCTTTACCCCTCCTTTACCATGCTCCAGCGGGCGGCGATTTCGTCAAGTGTCGCCTGGAAGTGGTCGGCCTTGCCCTTTACGATGGTTCCCGCCGTTTTGGAGGGTAGCCCAAAATAGTGGGCCGTGGTGTAGTCGGCCAGTTCGCAAGCGGGGCCGGAATAGCTGGACAAGCCCCCAAAATAAAAGGCAATCTCTTTCATATCGGTTTCAAAGCGGGTCAGGTCGGGGGCCTTTACTCTGCCCTGGCTGTGCGGCTCCAAAAGGCGCAAGGTGGCATAATCGTTGCTGGCGGCGAATGCCTCCACCTCCGCCCTGGACAGCTTCACGCCCGCGCCAATAAGCGCCTGGAGGCTCTGCAAGGCTCCGGGGTCGCTGGTGGTGGTCATGTACTTCTTAAAGGCGGCTCTCATGGCGTCAAGCTCTGCATCTGCCTTTCGCTTGGCCGTGGCCGCGCCCTCGTTGATGGTGGCCGCAACATAAGCGGCGCGGGCCTCTCGCCGGTCTTTCTGGACAAATTCGGCCCAATTCTTATCCTCTGCCGCGTTCTTCTGCACGTCGGGAATAATGCTATCTACGGATTTAATAAAGTCGGTGCTGGCCTTTGCCAGGTTGTCAAAATGGTTTTTGTTCATGTCGTAATTCTCCTTTTTAAAATAATATTTTGTTTTTTGGTACATAGTGGGTCTTAATCTGCGCTTGCATCAGCGGGTGATTGTCATAGCCGGTATGCCATTCCCGTAATTCTTTGTTGACTTCCTCAAACGCCCAAAAAGCAAACACCAACTTGTCCCATGTTCGCTTGTTCATCTTCGCAAGACAATGGGGGCATCTGTACGGAATTACCCCCGGTTGGAGCTTGTCGGTCTCCATGATAATGTCCGGGGTTATCTCGGTGACGGCTCCGCAATTATGGCATATAATTTCTAAACTTCCCGTGTCGGCTCCCTCCTTTCTATGCTGGATTTTCCCGCCGGTAGATAACCCGATCTAAAGCATTGCCCAGGATCCTGGGCCCGCCCTGCTCGTCTACCCGACGGACGAGCTGGGGGACAGCGTCGGCGAAAACCGAAT
>CANQQO010000040.1 GCA_947625965.1 uncultured Oscillospiraceae bacterium | reverse complement strand
ATTAGTTTCAATTTTCCTGTTCCGCTGAACGGTCAGGAAGTGACCGAACTTCCCTTGGAAAATGAGACAACTATTGAGGCGGCGGCGGAGATGTACAGGGGCGAACAGTGCGCCGCCATCATCGCCGTGGGCGGAGGGTCCAGCATGGACTGCGGCAAGGCCGTGGGCATCCGCGCCGCCAAGCCTCGGAAGCCCTTGGGCAAGTGCGAGGGCATTTTGAAGGTCCATACCCGCCTGCCCCTGCTTATCGCCGTGCCCACCACCGCCGGGACCGGCAGCGAGACCACCCTGGCGGCGGTGATCACCGACGCCGAGACCCGCCACAAATACGCCATCAACGACTTTCCCCTGATCCCCCGGTACGCGGTCCTGGACCCGGAGCTCACCGTGAGCCTGCCCCCGTCCCTGACCGCCTCCACGGGGCTGGACGCGCTGACCCACGCCGTGGAGGCGTACATCGGCCGCTCCACCACGGCGGACACCCGCCGGGACGCGGTGGAGGCGGTGAAGCTGATCTTCGCCAACCTGGAGCGGGCCTACGAGAACGGCGCCGATTTGGAGGCCCGGCGGAATATGCTCCGGGCGGCCTACCTGGCCGGGTGCGCCTTCACCAAGTCCTACGTGGGCTACATCCACGCGGTGGCCCACTCCCTGGGCGGAGCCTACGACGTGCCCCACGGCTATGCCAACGCGGTCCTTCTGGATCAGGTCCTGACGGCCTATGGTCCCGCCGCCCACAAAAAGCTGGCGGTCCTGGCCCGGGCCGCCGGCGCGGCGGGGGAGGGCGACGACGACGCCTCCGCGGCCGCGAAGTTGATCGCCGCCATTGCCGGCATGAAACGCCGCTTTTCCATCGGAAACACCATCCCTCAGCTCCGCCGGGAGGACATTCCCCGGCTGGCCGGATACGCCGACCGGGAGGGGAATCCGCTCTATCCCGTGCCGGTGCTCATGGAACGGAAGGAGCTGGAAGGGTTGTATGAATTGATTTTGGAGGAATGAACATGGAACAGTCCGCCATTTCCGCCCTGGTGGCGCGCCAGAGGGCCTGGTTCCGCACCGGGGCCACCCTGGACCTGGACCGCCGGGAAAAGGCACTGGACGCCCTCCGCCGGGCCATCGAGACCCGGGAGGCAGACATCAACCGGGCCCTGGAGCAGGATCTGGGGAAGTGCCCGTTTGAGAGCTATTTCAGCGAGACCGGCATGGTCCTGAGTGAGCTGAGCTTCCAGCGGAAGCATCTGCGCCGCTGGGCCAGGCCCCAGACCGTCCCCACCCCCCTGGCCCAATTCCACGCCAGGAGCTACCGGCTGCCCTCGCCCCGGGGCGTGTGCCTGATCATGAGTCCCTGGAATTACCCCCTGCTTCTGACCCTGGACCCGCTGATCGACGCCCTCGCCGCCGGAAACACCGCCATCCTCAAGCCCAGCGCCTACGCCCCCAACACCGCCAGGCTCCTGGAGGAGCTGATCGCGGACACCTTCGACCCCGAGTACGTTTCCGTGGTCACCGGGGGGAGGGAGGAGAACCAGAGCCTCCTTTCGGAGCGGTTCGACTATATCTTTTTCACGGGCAGCCAGGCCGTCGGCAGGGAGGTCATGACCAGGGCGGCGGCCCACCTGACTCCCGTGACCCTGGAGCTGGGGGGCAAGAGCCCCTGCATCGTGGAGAAGTCCGCCGACCTGCCTCTGGCCGCCCGGCGGATCGTCTTCGGGAAGTTCCTCAACTGCGGCCAGACCTGCGTGGCGCCGGACTATATCCTCTGCGACGAGGCCATTCGGGACGCCCTGGTGGCGGAGCTGAAGAAGGAGGTCCTCCGGCAGTATGGCTCCCGGCCCCTAAAGGACCCCACCTACGGCAGGATCATCAATGAGAAGCACTTTGCCCGCCTGACCGGCCTCCTGGACCCGTCCAGGACCGCCCACGGCGGGGAGACGGACCCGGAGAGCCTCCGGATCGCTCCCACGATCCTGACGAATGTGGACTTTTCCCACCCCGCCATGGGCCAGGAGATCTTCGGGCCCATTTTGCCGGTGCTGACCTACCGGGAGCTGGACGAGGCTTTGAAGGAGATCAACGACCGGCCCCACCCCCTGGCGCTGTATGTCTTCACCGGGGACGCCGCCCTGGCCCGAGAGGTCCTGGCCCGGTGCGGCTTTGGCGGGGGCTGCGTCAACGACGTGGTCATCCACCTGGCCACCACCCAGATGCCCTTCGGCGGCTTCGGGGAGAGCGGCATGGGCTGCTACCACGGCAGGGCCGGCTTCGACACCTTCTCCCACTACAAGAGCATCGTGGACAAGAAGACCTGGCTGGACCTGCCCATGCGCTACCGGCCCTACAAGAGCCTCTATGGCAGGCTCATTCGCTTTTTCCTCCGGTAAAGGGACCGGCCCCCGGCAAGCTGCTCAAGAATGGGCGGCTTTGCCGGGGGCCCTTTGCGTGAAAACGCCGAATTTTGAAAAAATGTTGCAATCGCAACAAAGATATGCTATACTTATTTTGTAATTTTTTCCAAAGGAGCGCTGACCATGATTCCAAAAGACATTTGCCAGCGGGTCTTACGCAAAGCGGTCTCCACCGGAGGGGATTATGCCGAGCTCTTTGCGGAGAACACCGTCAATCACAACATTCACATGATCGCCGGGAAGGTGGACGCTATCCAGGACGCGGTGATCGCCGGAGCCTCCGTCCGGGTATACAAGGGACTGCGGAGCGTCATGGCCTCCACCGTGGATACCAGCGAGGAGGGGCTTCTTCTCTGCGCCCAGCGGGCCGCCGAGGCTCTGGGGCAGGGGAGCGCCCAGATCGACATCGTCTTGAAGGAGCGGATCTTCGGGGACATCCACCCGGTCAAGGAGGTTCCGTCCTCCGCTGCCAACCGGGAGAAGATCGACCTGCTGAAGGCCGGTTGCTTCGCCGCCCGGGACTATTCCAGCGATGTCAAGCAGGTGTCCGGCAGTTTCCTGGACGTGGATCACCGGATCTTCCTCGCCAGCACCGAGGGCTTCTGCACCCAGGACCGGCAGATCCGGACCCGGATCGCCGTCACCGCCGTGGCGGACCAGGGCAAGGGCGCCCAGACCGGCAGCGCCTCTCCCGGCCGCCGGATGGGCATGGAGATGTTCGAGTTTATTGACCCCGTGGCCGTGGGCGTGACCGCGGCCAAGCAGGCCGTCACCATGGCCGGGGCGGGGTACTGCCCGGCGGGGGTCATGCCCGTGGCCATTGAAAACGGCTTTGGCGGCGTGATCTTCCACGAAGCCTGCGGCCACTCCCTGGAGGCGTCCTCCGTGGCCTTGGGCCTGTCCCAATTCGCGGGAAAGCTGGGCCAGAAGATCGCCAACGAGAAGGTCACCGCCATCGACGACGGCACCATCCCCGGCGCCTGGGGCTCCATCAACATCGACGACGAGGGCACGCCGGCACAAAAGAACGTCCTCATTGAAAAGGGCGTCCTGAAAACCTATATGATCGACAAATTCAACGGCCGCCGGATGGGCCTGCCCTCCACCGGCAGCTCCCGCCGCCAGAGCTATCGCTACACCCCCACCTCCCGGATGACCAACACCTATATCGCCGCCGGCAGCGATAAAAACGAGGACATTATTTCCTCCATCGAGTTTGGCCTCTATGCCAGGAGCATGGGCGGCGGCTCCGTGAATCCGGCCACGGGAGAGTTCAACTTCGCCGTCAACGAGGGCTACCTGATCCGAAACGGCAAGATCTGCGAGCCGGTCCGGGGGGCCACCCTGGTGGGCAAGGGCTCCGACGTGATCCAGAACATCGACATGGTGGGCACGGATATGGACATGGCCCAGGGAATGTGCGGCGCGTCCAGCGGCTCCATCCCCACCAACGTGGGCCAGCCCCTGATCCGGGTGAAGGCAATCACCGTGGGTGGCAGATAAGGAGGAATCGCCATGACGTACCATGAATTTCAACAAATCGTTGTGGACCGGGCCCAGGCCGAGGGCCTGACCGAGTACGAGCTGTACTACCGGGCCTCGGAGAGCACCTCCGTGGGCACCTTCCAGCGGGAGATCAACGAGTTCTCCTCCTCCGCCGACGGCGGCGTCTGCTTCCGCTGCATCGTGGACGGGAAGATGGGCTACGCCTCCACCGAGGCGTTCAACACGGAGGAGGCCGCCTCCCTGGTCCTCCAGGCCATGGAGAATGCCCGCAGTCTGGAATCGGAGGAGCCGGTGTTCCTCTGCGAGGGGGGCAAGGAGTATGCCTCCGTCGCCGCCCCGGAGTACCCCCTGCCGGAGACGGAGGAGATGGTCTCCGCCGCCCTGGCGGTGGTGGACAAGCTCTACGCCGCCGATGAAAAGATCATCGACGGCAGCTCCGCCGAGGTCTACCGGGAGAAAATGACCATCGCCATCCGCAATTCCAAGGGCCTGGACCTGACCTATACCCATTCCGGCGCCGGCATCGCCGCCGCGGCGGTGGTGAAGGAGAACGGGGAAATGTCCGACGCCTTTGACATGAAGCACGGCCAGCTTTCCACCATCAACACGGATGAACTGGTTGCCAAGGCCGTGTCCGACGCCATCGACGAGCTGGGCGGCGGCCCCGCCCCCACGGGGGCCTATCCCGTGGTCTTCGCCCCCGAGGCCATGGGGAATCTGCTGGCGGCCTTTTCCTCCGTCTTCTCCTCTGAGAGCGCTCTGCGGGGCCTGACCCGGATGAAGGACCAGGAGGGCCAGACGGTGGCCGCCCCCATGGTGACCCTGGTGGACGACCCCTTCTATCCCGACAGCGCCATGCCCGTCCCCTTCGACGCCGAGGGCTGCCCCACCCGCACCAAGAACATCATTGAAAAGGGCGTCCTCAAGACTCTGCTCTACAATCTGAAGACCGCCCACCAGGCGGGGAAGGAAACCACCGGCAACGCCTTCAAGGGCGGCTACGCGGCCTCCGTGGACATCCGGCCCTTCACCATGTATCTGGCCCCCGGGGACCTGACCGAAGATCAGCTCCTGGAAAAGGCGGGCACGGGCGTGTATATCAACTCCCTTGGGGGCCTCCACGCCGGGGCCAACGCCGTGTCCGGGGACTTCTCCCTGCAAAGCGCGGGCTTTTTGATCGAGGGCGGGAAGAAGACCAGCCACGTCAAGAGCTTCACCGTGGCCGGGAACTTCTACGACCTGCTGAAGAACATCACCGCCCTGTCCGACACCGTCAAGCCCCCCAGAGGCATGGGCATGACCGCCTTCTGCGCTCCCGCCGTTCTGGCGGAGGGCCTCACCGTCAGCGGAAAATAATCGCGGTGCATCCGCCGGCTTTCCGCCTGCGGGCCTCGTTCCCCGGCGGTACCGGCAAACAGCAAACAATACGGCTCCGTCCCCTCCGCGGCCAACGCGGACTGGCCGGGGCAGCGGATAGGAACGCTCCGGACCATTTCGCCGGAGCGCTTTCTATTTGGCACCGCCGGCCCTTCGGGACGGGGATCGGAAGCGAAGGGCGGATTTCTTCGCGATCTAGGAGCCGCAAGGTCATCTGCCGGACGAAACGGCTCCCCGGAGTCCCGGCGCTTTTCAGGAGCGCTCCCGATCCGGTGATGCGGGATATCGACATTCGGATCGACATGAAATGACACATTTTTTCGCTGCTCGGTGGGCCTTATAACCCGGTCGAAAGGAGCGGAGGGGGCATTCAAGGGATGCCGCTTGGAGATTTTGCCATATTTTTCGTCGAAAAGGGCAGGACAAATTGGTATTTTAGCTTGCTTTTCCCGGGGAGGTACTGTATAATAAGGACAGCCATCGCTATCAATCGAGGAAGGGAGGGCAGCTTCGATGGAATCGGAATACATCATCGAAATGCTCAACATCAGAAAAGAGTTTCCCGGTATCGTCGCCAACGACGATATCACCCTCCAGCTCCGCCGGGGGGAGATCCATGCGCTGCTGGGGGAAAACGGCGCGGGGAAATCCACCCTGATGAGCGTCCTGTTCGGCCTTTACCAGCCGGAGAAGGGCGTCATCAAGAAAAACGGCGAAGTAGTCAAGATCAACAACCCCAACGACGCCACCGCGTTGAAGATCGGCATGGTCCATCAGCACTTCAAGCTGGTGGAGGTATTCACGGTGCTGGACAACATCATCCTGGGCGCCGAGGATACCAAGCTAGGCTTCCTTCAGAAGAAGGCTGCCCGGGCCAAGGTGGAGGCCCTGTCCCAAAAGTACGGCCTGAACGTGGACCTGGACGCCAAGGTGGAGGACATCTCCGTTGGTATGCAGCAGCGTACCGAAATTTTGAAGATGCTCTACCGGGACAATGAGATCCTCATCTTTGACGAGCCCACCGCCGTGCTGACCCCCCAGGAGATCGACGAGCTGATGGAGATCATGCGGGGTTTCGCCAAGGAGGGCAAGTCCATCCTCTTCATCACCCACAAGCTCAACGAGATCATGGCCGTGTCCGACCGGGTGACGGTGCTGCGGAAGGGCCGCTATGTGGGCACCGTGAACACCAAGGACACCAACAAGCAGGAGCTGTCTAACATGATGGTGGGCCGCCCGGTGCAGCTCCAGGTCCAGAAGGGGGAGGCCCATCCCGGCGAGACCATTCTGGATGTGCAGGGCCTGGTGGTCCCCTCCAAGGTCCATAAGAACAACGCCGTCAAGGGAGTCTCCTTCCAGGCCCACGCCGGGGAGATCCTGTGCATCGCGGGCATCGACGGCAACGGCCAGAGCGAGCTGGTCTACGGCATCACGGGCCTGGAAAAGGCCAGCGCCGGGAAAGTCACCCTCTGCGGCGTGGATATTTCCAAGGCCACCATCCGCCGCCGCAGCGACGCCGGCATGAGCCACATTCCCGAGGACCGGCACAAGCACGGCCTGGTGCTGGACGACACCCTGGAAAACAACCTGGTCCTCCAGACCTTCCGGCAGGACCGGTTCCAGACCATGGGCTTGATCAAGCGGGACGCGGTCCGCGCCTACGCGGAGAAGATCATCGAGCAGTACGACGTCCGCTCCGGCCAGGGGCCCGTCACCATTGCCCGGAGCATGTCCGGCGGCAACCAGCAGAAGGCCATCATCGGCCGGGAGATCGACCGGGAGAATCCCCTGATCATCGCGGTCCAGCCCACCCGGGGCCTGGACGTGGGCGCCATCGAGTACATCCACGCCCAGCTGGTGGCCCAGCGGGACGCCGGGAAGGCGGTGCTCCTGGTGAGTCTGGAGCTGGACGAGGTCATGAACCTGTCCGACCGGATCCTGGTGATGTACGAGGGCGAGATCGTGGGCGAGTTGGACCCCAAGAAGACCACCGTTGCGGAGCTGGGCCTGTATATGGCCGGCGCCAAGCGGGATAAGTAAGGAGGCGGCGAAAAATGAAACAAAAATCCCCTCTGCTCCAGCGGGAGGGCACCAAGACGGTGCTTTCCTCCATCCTTTCCATTTTGATCGGCCTGATCTTCGGCTCCATTTTGGTGCTGATCGTGGCCTTTTCCAGTGAAAGCATCTCCCCCAAGGGCGGACTGGAAGGCGTGTCGCTGGTGTTCCTGGGCCTGTTCAGCACCGGCCGGGACGCCGCCGGCGAATTGGCCTTCGGCTTTAACCCCACCAGCATCGGCAATATGCTCTTCCGGGCCATCCCCCTGCTGATGACGGGCCTTTCCGTGGCGGTTGCCAACAAGACGGGCCTGTTCAACATCGGCGCCCCGGGGCAGTACCTGATGGGCACCTGGGCCTCCCTGACTGTGGCCCTCTCCATTCCCACCAGCGTGGTCCCCTCCTGGATCGTCTGGACCCTGGCGCTGCTGGCCGGCATGCTGGCGGGCGCCATCTGGGGCGCGATCCCCGGCTTCCTGAAGGCCACCCGGAACATCAACGAGGTTTTGGCCTGCATCATGACCAACTGGATCGCCGCCAACCTGGTCACCTTCCTCTTTGACATCAGCGACCTGAAAAACGGCGCCGAGGCGGGCAAGGTGGGCTACATCAAACCCACCGCCGCCAACGGCGTGGCCACCGCCAAGCTGGGCCTGGACAAGCTGCTGCCCCAGTCCCAGGTCAACGCCGGCATCCTGGTGGCCATCCTCATCGCCATCGGCATCTACATTTTAATGAACAAGACCACCCTGGGCTATGAGCTGAAGGCCTGCGGCAGCAACCGCCACGCCGCCCGGTACGCCGGCATCAACGACAAGCGGAACATCGTGCTGTCCATGGCCATTGCCGGCTCCATGGCCGGCGCCGGCGCCGCCCTGTACTGGCTCTCCGGCAACACCGAGTTCTACTGGTCCACCTACCAGTCCCTCCCCGCCGTGGGCTTCAACGGCATCCCCGTGGCCCTGCTGGCGGCCAACAGCCCCATCGGCGTGATCTTCACCGCCATCTTCATGTCGCTGCTGAATATCTGCGGCACCCAGCTCAAGAATTTGACGGCCTTTAACGAATATATCACGGATATTATCATCGCGGCCATCGTCTACCTGAGCTCCTTCAGCCTTATCATCAAAATGTGGCTGAGCAGCCGGGGCAAGAAAAAGGCCGCCGCCCCCGCACCCGCTGCCGCCGGGGAGAAGACCGGAAAGGAGAATGGAAAATGACATTCCTATTGCAGCAGACCCTGATCTACACCATTCCGCTGCTCATCGTGGCTCTGGCGGGCATCTTCGCGGAGCGCAGCGGCGTCATCAACCTGGCCCTGGAGGGCATCATGATCATGGGCGCTTTCGTGGGCGTGCTGACGGTGTATCTGCTCCAGAAGGCCGGCGTGTTCACCAAGGACAGCGGCCAGTTGGTCATGCTCCTGGCTCTGGGGGCCTCCGCTGTGATGGGCGGAGTGTTCTCCCTGCTCCTGTCCTTCGCGGCCATCAACCTCCGGGCGGACCAGACCATCGGCGGTACCGCGCTGAACCTGCTGGCCCCGGCTCTGACCCTGTTCTTTATCAACATCCTCACCAGTCAGAATGTGCTGAGCATGTTCACCGGCGACTCCGCCTCCTGGTTCATGATCAAGAAGACGGACCTGGGCTTTGAGCGGGGGGCCGACCTGGGCGTTCTGGGCGGCACCTTCCTGGACAAGTTCTACCTGACCACCTACATCTGCATCGCGCTGTATGTGATTTTGTCCATCATCCTCTACAAGACCAAGTTCGGCCTCCGGCTCCGGGCCTGCGGCGAAAATCCCCAGGCGGCGGACTCCCTGGGCATCAACGTCTACGCCATGCGCTATGCCGGCGTCACCATCTCCGGCGCCCTGGCGGGCATCGGCGGCTTCGCCTTTGCCCTGACCACCGCCAACTGCTCCGCCAACGGCGATGTGGCCGGCTTCGGCTTCCTGGCCCTGGCGGTCATGATCTTCGGCAACTGGAAGCCCCTGAACACCGCCCTGGCGGCCTTCCTCTTCGGCTTCTGCAAGTGCATTGCCGCCGCCTACTCCACCATCGATATCAACGGCGACGGGGTGTACCTCCTCCGGGAGATCGGCATCAACCCCAACATCTACCGGATGCTGCCCTTTGTCATCACCCTGGTGGTCCTGGCCTTCACCTCCAAGAAGTCCCGCGCCCCCAAGGCCGAGGGCATTCCCTACGACAAGAGTACCCGCTGAATACCACAGCCCCCGCCGAAAGGCGGGGGCTCAAACAGGAGAAAAAGAATGACAACGCTTTATTTTGTCCGTCACTGTCAGCCCAACTACCACAATGTGGACGACATGACCCGGGAGCTGACGGCCAAGGGCCTGGCCGACCGGCCCAAGGTGACGGCGTTTTTTGAGGACAAGTCTATCGACCTGGTCCTTTCCAGCCCCTTCAAGCGGGCGGTGGACACGGTGTCGGAGTTTGCGGAAAAGAAGGGCCTGGCCATTGAGATCATCCCGGATCTCCGGGAGCGGAAGATCACCGACGGCTGGCTGGAAGGGGATTTCACCGACTATACCCACCGCCAGTGGATGGATTTTGACTACCGCCTCCCCGGCGGCGAGTGCCTCCGGGAGGTCCAGGCTCGGAACGTGGCGGCCGTTGACCGGATCTTGGACAAGTATCCCGGGAAGACCATCCTCATCGGCAGCCACGGCACCGCCATGAGCACGATCTACAACTACTACGACCCCACCTTCGACTACGAGCGGTTTTTGACCGTGAAGGTCCATATGCCCTGGGTCATGCGCTTCACCTTCGACGGAAAGACCTGCGTGGACATTCAGTCCTACGACCCCCTGGCATAAAACGCCGCCCCCAAGGGCAGTTGGCTGTTAAACAGTATAGAAAGACCGTTGGCGCACCGGGGGGCTGGTGTGTCAACGGTCTGATTTTTGGAATTCGGTTATAATGGGTGGGGAAATAAATGAGTTTTTACGTTTCTATGTCTTTCAGCCTTCCCAACGAACGGAGCTGTCTTGCAAATATTCCTCCCGTGTCAATTCCAACTGGATGAATCCGTCAAGCGTGCCTGTCTCCCGAAAACCGACCGCCTTGTGGATATGATATGCGGCATCACGGGTCGTCTCAAAATCGTTGTGCAAGCGAGAAACGCCATCTACCTTGAAAGCGCGATCCAGCAAAAGGTGAAGTCCTTGCCTGCCGTATCCCTTTCCCCTCTCCGGGGCATAGATCACGATTCCCATATCATACCAGTCCTGCTTCGGGTTATAGTGATAATTCACATCTCCAACGAAAGCGCCGTCACATTTCCGTTGCAGAAAAGCGTAGAACCGCTCCGGCTCCTTCCCGATAAAGGAATCCTGCATTTCCAGCCACTCATCCTCCGGCGCGGGAATGCACCCGTCCGGCGGAAACCAGGGCGCGTTATAAGCCATCGTTGCCGGGTCGGACATCATTTTCACATAAAACCAGCCATCCTCCGGACGAGGGATATATAACTGTAAATCGTTTGACATCTTTCTTCTGTTTCCTCCTGTAAACACCGATTTCCATTTCAGACTTGCTGAACAGGTAAAGACGCGAAGCGCATTTTTCTGTTCGGCAAGTACACTGGGGATAGCCGTTTTCGCGGCGTCCCAGGTGAGATTCCCTTCGGTCACAAGGGGGTGTAGCCCCCTTGAGGTCGCGAAGTGGCGAAACCTCCGCCAAAGGCACACGAAGCCGTCGGAGGTTGGCTTTCTGCTGTCAGAGAGGAAACCTAGCAGAGCGCACGATACATGGTCGCCAGACTATGTATAGAAGTGCGCCCTTACGTTCTGAAAGGGTTTCCAAAAGCCTTATTCCACTAATTCTCGCATCTTACAATCGAAAAAGATATTTATATTTTCCGGAATGTCTCCGCTCACTATTTTAGCCGTAAGTTGACGCACCATATATTCTTCAAAAGCATTCAATTTCCCCTCGTCATCTCCATCCAGAAAATATGAGACATCAACATCAAGTCTTTCGAGGAAACAACGCAGAATATCATCTTTTCGTTTTTCGATTGCCGGGTGTACGATGTGATGAGTAAACTCGTGTATAATCGAGTCCTCTCTAAGCTCGCCCAAGCAAATTGTTAGGTCACCGTCAATGTTGTGATAATCTGACGAATACACACATTTAATCGGATTGATAACAATCTGTATGCTCTCAAAGGGTGATCCAAACTTCTCCTTGCAACCATCGAGAATATTTGAAATACTTTTCAACTCATTTTTGCAAATCTGATTCTGTGCCTCGATCCATCTGTTTTCCCATTCCAAATAGCGATGGAAACAATCGCTTTGCATGACTTGTTGCAAAGCCGATGGAAACTGTAAAATCCAATTCCAAAACTTTTGATTTCTTTCAGCGTCAGATATGTTTTTGGCTGAGTAAACGATGTTTTTGTATTCCTCAAAATTGATGAAACGTGCTTGAGATAAATCTATAAAGAAAGTAGCGGTTTCCAACATAGCTGCTCTTGGCCAATACGGATAAACTTCACAACTGTTTTGCCTTGTCTCTGAAAAAAAGGGATATTTACAATTTCCAGATGAGATGAAGCTGTGAAGTTTGTTTACTGCTTCCGTGTCACGCTCAAAAGAGTAATAGTTGTACCCGCTTTGCAGTAAAGCAAAATAAATTGCTGAAATCATCGGATTATTTTTTATTGACAGATTTCCTAACGCCATAAAATCTACCTCCTTTCAAAACCAGCAATGGAAGTAAGAAATAATTCAAATGCCAAATTCTTGGGCAACTATCTCCGATATTTTACATTATACCACCCAAATGTGAAGAAATCTACTGTCTGTTAAAACGGTTAATTGAATTATTCACGACATTTCTGCCCACATCGAAATAGAAAACGCTCCGGCGATTTTGTTCTCGTCCAGAGCGTTTCTATCCGCTGTCCCGGCTCGTCTTCATGACAAGCGCAAACTATTGCTCTAAGGCCCGCCCCCCAAGCGCGGGCGTTTTTATACGCCCTTTACCAGGCCCCGGAGCCAGTCCGCGTCTTCCCGGGACACCACGCCAAACAGGACCAGGCAGCATCCCCAGACGGCCAGGTAAGCCGCCAGCCGGGCGACCGGCGGAGCCACAAAGGCGGCGGCCAGGATGCCCAGTCCCGTGGCGGCGGCGGTGAAAGCGGGCCCGTGAAATTCGATCCGGCACCGGCTGATGATCAGCAGCCGCCGGAGGCTGAGGATGAAATTCAGAAGATGGGTCCCCAGAAAGCTGAGAAAATATCCGTCCATCCCCATTTTCGGCAGCAGCAGGAACAGCAGCGCCACGTCCAGGGAGTTGGTCAGGATGTTGTACCGCACGCAGGCCCGGTGCTGGCCCAGGCCCTTGGTCATGGCGTCGGTGATGGCGTCGCAGTAGAGCATGGGGGCCAGCAGCGAGAACCGCCGCAGATACAGCCCCGCCTGGGCGTTGCCGTAGAGGGCCTGACAGAGCTCGGGGGCGAGAAGGTACATGGCTCCGCAGAACAGGCTCCCATAGAGCATGGCCGCCCGGAGGCTCCGCTTTACCAGGTATTGGATCCGCCGCCGGCTTCCCGCCGCCGCGCACCGGGCCAGCTCCGGGATCAGCAGCTCCGCCAGGGCGAAGAGGATGGCCGCAGGGAACATGAGAACGGGGAACACCATGCCGCTGACCATGCCGAAGGCCGCCAGCGGCGATACCTCCCCGGGGTACAGGGCCAGCCGCTTGGGGACCATGAGATTCTCCACAGTGGAGATGCCGGACCGCAGATCGTCGGCCAGGGCCAGGGGAGCGGCGGTGGAAAGGAGCCGCCGGGCGACCTTGACGGGCTTTCCCCTGGGGGGCCGCTCCCGGAGCCGGAGGAGAAACAGGACCGTCAGGGTCAGCACCGCCCCGGCCCCGCTGCCCAGGACCACCGCCTGGCAGGCTCTGCCCGGATCGTCCCCGGCCCAGAGGGCCAGACCGGCCACGGTCACCGCCATGGTGAAGAGCTGCTCCGCCACCTCCACCGCCGCCAGGGTCCCGATCCGGTTCGCGGCGGTGAAATATCCCGTCATGCACCCGCAGAGGCACACCACCGGCAGCATCCCGGCGTAGATCCGCAGGGCTCCCAGGGCCGCCGGGTCCCCGATCCAGCGCTCCGCCAGCACCGGCGCGAAGACCTGAAATCCCAGGGACACCGCGCCGCTGCACGCCAGGGCGTAGGCGAAGCAGCCCCGGAGGACCCAGGTCACATTTTCCGGCCTGCCCCGGCCCAGCTCTCCCGCGGTGAGGTACATGGCGGCGGTCCTTACCCCCGCCATGCTGGCGGTGGTGGCCAGCATCCCCACGGACAGCACAAGCTGCAGCAGGCCCACCCCCGCCGGCCCCACCCGGCCGGACAGATAGACCTGGAACGAGGTGGAGACCATCCGCAGCAGCAGATTCACCCCGGTCAACGCCAGGGCACTGTAAAAAATCGGTTTTCCGCGGCCCATGCCACCACCCCCGCAAACAGGATATGTCCCTCGGGGACCGGTTAGAAGGACCAAAAACAGCCCTGCGGAAAGCCCGCTTTTCTGTGAAAAAGTATCTTGCCTTTTTCCCCAAGATGTGCTAAAATGCAAAAAGTTGCAAATGAGATAGTTGCGATTAAAACTATTTTTTGAGGAGGGCGGGATATGATCTTCGGAAAGCATATCAACCGCTATTACTGGAAATATGGCCTCTGGCTCCTGGCCGGCCTGGTATCGCTGTGGCTGGTGGATTACTTCCAGTTGGTCATCCCGGAGATGTACCGCATGATCATCAACGGCATGAACGAAGGCGTTGTGGAGTTGGACGGAGCCATGCTCCCCTTCGACATCGACTTCCTCCTGGACCGGGTGTGTATGCCCCTGGTGGGGGTGATCTTGTCCCTGGTGGTGGGGCGGTTCGTGTGGCGGGTGTGCATCTTCGGCTCCGCCATCAAGGTGGAGACGGACCTGCGGAACGAGATGTTCGACCATGCCAAGGACCTGTCCTGCCAGTATTATCAGGTCAACAAGGTCGGCAATTTGATGAGCCTGTTCACCAACGATCTGGAGACCGTCCAGGACTGCTATGGCTCCGGCTTTTTGATGCTCTTTGACGCCCTGTTTCTCGGCGTCATGTCCATCGGGAAGATGCTCCTTATGGACCCGCTGTTGACCTTCCTGACCCTGATCCCCATGCTGCTGCTGCTGGCCAGCGCCACGGTGGTGGGCAAGTACATGACCACCAAGTGGGAGAAGCGCCAGGAGGCGTTCTCCGCCCTGTCCGACTTCTCTCAGGAGAGCTTTTCCGGCATCGCCGTCATCAAGGCCTTCGTCAAGGAGGCCAAGGAGCTGATGGCCTTCAAAAAGCTGAACCGGGAGAACGAGGAGGCCAACGTGGACTACACCCGGACCTCCGTGCTGCTGCGGATCCTGGTCACCCTCTTTGTGGAGAGCGTGATCTGCGTGATCCTGGGCTACGGCGGCTACCTGGTGTACAAGGGCAGCTTTAACGCCGGGCAGCTCGTGGAGTACATCGGCTATTTCAACTCCGTGGTCTGGCCCATCATGGCGGTGTCCGAGCTCATCGACATGACCAGCCGGGGCCGGGCCTCTCTGAACCGGATCAGCGAGCTGCTGGACGCCAAGCAGGACGTGGTGGACCGGGAGGACGTCACCGATCTGGGCCCCGTGAAGGGCGGCATCGAGTTCCGGCATCTGACCTTCCGCTATCCCGACGGGGAGTACGACGTGCTGAAGGACGTGTCCTTTACGATCAAACCGGGGGAGAACGTGGGCCTGGTGGGCCGCACCGGGGCGGGGAAGACCACCCTGGTGGACCTGATCCTGCGGACCTACAACGTGCCCGACGGAACGATCTTCATCGACGGCCACGACGTGAACACGGTGCCCATCCGCCAGGTCCGGGACGGCTGTGCCTACGTGCCCCAGGACAATTTCCTGTTCTCCGACACCATTTCCAACAACATCGCCTTCGGCGTGGACAACGCCGCGTTCCCGGCGATCCAGGAGGCCGCCCGTCTGTCCGACGTGGATGACAATATCCGGGAGTTTGCCAAGGGCTACGAAACAGTCCTGGGCGAGCGGGGCGTCACCGTCTCCGGCGGCCAGAAGCAGCGGATCTCCATTGCCCGGGCTCTGATGCGGCGCTCTCCCATTCTGATCCTGGACGACTCGGTCTCCGCCGTGGATACCGGCACCGAAAAGAACATTCTTCAGAATCTCCGCTCCACCCGGGCGGGGAAGACCACCATTCTCATCGCCCACCGGATCTCCACCATCGAGGGAATGGATAAGATCCTGTTCCTGGACGACGGCAACCTGGTGGCTGTCGGGACCCATGCCCAGCTCTACGCCCAGTGCGAGCCCTACCGGAAAATGGTGGACCTGCAGCGGCTGGAGGAGGAAGGAGGAGAGTACGCCAATGCGTGAATACTTGCCGATCCTCATCGTCGGGGCCATTATCGGCGCCTTTGCCGCCGCCTTCTGCCTGGCCTACGCCGCGGTGAAGAACAAAAAGGAGACCATGGGCTTCGACCGTCACATGGAGGATGGGGAGCTGTCCATGCGCCTGCTGAAATACGCCAAGCCCTACTGGAAGGACTTTGTGCTGGTGCTCATCATCATGCTGTTTTCCATCGTCTACGACCTGGCGTCCCCCATTTTGGTGGGCCGGATCGAGAAGATCGTGGCGGGAGAGTTTGAGCTGAGCTACCTGTTCACCCTGGTGGCGGTCTACGCCGGAATTTTGGTGGTGAGCCTGGTGTGTACCTACTTCCAGGCCATCATTCTCCAGAAGACAGGCCAGAAGATCCTCTCCCAGCTTCGGCTGGACGTGTTCACCCACATTGAGAGCCTGTCCCATGAGCAGCTCAACAACATCCCCGTGGGCAAGCTGGTGACCCGCGTCTGCAACGACACCAACGCCATTTCCATGATGTTTACCAACATTCTGGTGACCATGGTGAAAAACTGCATGGTGGTGGTCGGCGTTCTGGGGGCCATGCTGGTGCTGAACTACGCCCTGACGCTGATGGTGCTGTGCTTTGTGCCCTTTGTGCTGCTCTTCACGGTGATCTTCCGGAAATTCTCCCGCCGGGTCTACCGGGTGGTGAAGGACCGGACCACGGACATCAACACCTACCTTTCCGAAAACCTCTCCGGCATCAAGGTCACCCAGATCTTCAACCGGGAGGACAAGAAAAATCAGGACTTCCTGGAAAAAAGCGAGGCTCTGAAAAAGGCCAAGCAGAATCAGATCTTCGTCTTCGGCATTTTCCGGCCCATGGTATATATGCTCTACATCAGCTCCGTGCTGTGCCTGCTGTACATGGGCGGCCGGGGGGCCATCGGCCACTGGGTCCTCTTCGGCCAGGCGATCACCAGCGATATCATCGTCACCTTCTATCTCTATGTGTCCCGGTTCTTCAACCCCATCCAGGCCCTGGCGGAGCAGTTCAATATGCTGCAAAGCGCCTTTGCCTCGGCGGAGAAGATCTTCACGGTCCTGGATATGGTCCCGGAGATCGTGGACGAACCCGACGCCATCGAGCTGGAGCACATCCAGGGCGAGATCGAGTTTAAGGACGTCTGGTTTGCTTACAAACCCGGCGAATGGGTCCTGAAGGGCGTGTCCTTCCACGTCGCGCCCAAGCAGACCGTGGCCTTTGTGGGGGCCACCGGCGCCGGAAAGACCACCATTCTCTCCCTGATCTGCCGGAATTACGACATCCAGAAGGGCCAGATTCTGATCGACGGCATCGACATCCGCCACATCAAGATCTCCTCCCTCCGCCGGCACTTCGGCCAGATGCTTCAGGACGTGTTCCTGTTCTCCGGCACCATCCGCAGCAACATCCTCCTGCGGGAGGAGGGCGTCACCGACGAGCAGGTGCAGGAAGCCTGCCGGTATGTCAACGCGGACGCTTTCATCGGCAAGCTGGAAAACGGCCTGGACGAGGTGGTCCGGGAGCGGGGCAACAACTTTTCCGCCGGCCAGCGGCAGCTTCTCAGCTTTGCCCGGACCATTATCCACCGTCCCGAGGTGATGATCCTGGACGAGGCCACCGCCAACATCGACACGGAGACCGAGGTGCTGATCCAGGACTCCCTGGAAAAGATGAAGAACATCGGCACCATGCTGATCGTCGCCCACCGGCTCTCCACCATCCAGCATGCGGACAACATCATCCTCCTGTCCCACGGCCGCATTTTGGAGCAGGGCACCCACCAGGAGCTCCTGCATCAGAAGGGACGCTACTATCAGCTCTACACCCTGCAATACAGCAAGGAGCAATTGCGGGCGGCCAGCCCTTCCAAATCATAATGTTTGCCCGTCCATTTCTGGACGGGCAAAATGAGGCTGTCAAAAACGAAGGTTTTTGACAGCCTCCCAAATGGGACCCGCTTCGCTGGGCTCCCATTTGGAGGGGATTGCAGGCTGAACCGCGCACTCGCCGGTCTTTCGCCCGGCTCGCACACTCTCAGCCTGATAGGTATTTTTTGCCAGGTACACGCCCTGGCAAAAAATGAGGTTCTATGTCAATAGTTGGGGTAGAGGAAAAATTGCAATAATAGTAGAGACCAAGTCAGTGCATCCGTTCGGC
>CANQQO010000039.1 GCA_947625965.1 uncultured Oscillospiraceae bacterium | reverse complement strand
TTTCGGTCCGCTTCGGGGGGGCCTAGTTCTGTGCGTCCTTTTTCGGAATGATACTCAAATCGCAATGTTTCAACCTTACCTCCTTATTTCGTCCAATCCAGAATGACCTTGCCGGACCTGCCGCTGTTCATGGCGGCGAAGCCCTTTTCAAACTCCTTATAAGAGAATCGGTGGGTAATGACGGGGGTCAGGTCCAGGCCGCCCTGGACCATGTAGGACATCTGGTGCCAGTTGTCCATCCGGCGGCCGTAAATGCCTTGGAGGGTCAGGCCCTTGGTGATGACCCGGTTCATGTCCAGCTCCACAGGCCTGTTGGAGATGCCCAGGAGGGAGATCTTGCCGCCGTTTCGCATGACGCCGATCATCTGCTGGAGCCCCGCGCCGCTGCCGGACATCTCCAGGCCAATGTCAAAGCCCTCCACCAGGCCCTGCTTGCCCATGATCTCCGTCAGCTCCTCCCGGCCCACGTTCACCGCCGCGTCCACGCCCAGTTTCCGGGCCAAATCCAGGCGGTAGTCGTTGAGGTCCGTGATGACCACTCTTCTGGCCCCGGCGTACTTGCAGATCCCGGCGGCGATGATGCCGATGGGCCCCGCTCCGGTGATGAGCACATCCTCCCCCACCAGGTTCCACATGAGGGCGGTGTGGGCGGCGTTGCCGAAGGCGTCGAAAAATGCCACCACGTCCTCCGGCAGGCTGTCCTCAATGGGGATCACGTTGCTCTGGGGGATGCAGAGGTACTCGGCGAAGGCCCCGTCCCGGTCCACGCCTACGCTGGTGGTGTTCTTGCACCACTGAATGTCGCCGTTGTGGCAGTTGCGGCAGCGGCCGCAGGTGATATGGCCCTCGCCGCTGACCCGCTGGCCCAGGGTCAGGCCCTCCACGCCGGCCCCCAGCGCCGCCACCTCTCCCACATACTCGTGGCCGATGACCATGGGGGGCTTGATATGCTCCCGGGCCCAGGGGTCCCAGTTGTAGATGTGGACATCCGTGCCGCAGATTGCGGTCTTGTGAATCTTGATCAGCACCTGGCCCGGACCGGGGACGGGAATGGGGACCCGGCGCAGCTCCAAGCCGGGGCCCGCCACGGGCTTGACCAGGGCATCCATATAACCTTCCATAGGCGCCTCCTTATGCAGAATCAATAAAGATCTCTCGGCGATCCTTTCGGATACTGTAAGAATATCACACCTGGCGGGAAAATGCAAGAGGCAGCGGTCCCTTTTTGGGAATTGTATGGGCAAGGCCGCCATCCGCTGCAAAATCGGCGGTACGATCACACCACGCGACTCCTAAGAAGGTCTCCCAGGGGAAATAAAATGAGACGGCGGGGCAAGCGCCCGCCGTCTTCATTTTATGAGAGACAAACATTTTCCGGTGTTCAGCACCACCTGTTCAAATACTCCAATTCCTTGTGATTCATTGCGTTTATGTACAGATTCAAATCCGACGATACCTGTAACTCCGCCACCCGGCTATTCAGTTCCTCTCCCTGTATTTGAAGGTTCCTAAGATTGGACTCGATGCGGCTGCTTGCTTGAATGAGCGAATCCAGTTTGTTGTTCGCGTCGGTGATCGCGGAGTAGATCGTATACTGGTTTTCCTTGATCTGATCCAGCTTGGAAATCACCGCATCCAACTGTAGAGAGATCCTGTCGAGCCTCGCTTCCAGTTCCAACTGATTGTAAGCGTCGCCTAAGTTGGTATACCGGTTGGCGCAGAAATACTCGTAAAGAGACGAAACGGCGGTAAAACAGCGGTATTTCTCAAAAAGAATATTGAGGGAATACAGCTTGCTTCGGGCGTCTTTCAGTCTGTTATCGCTTCGAAGCACGGCGTCATATTCGTTTTTAATATATACCAACGCTTTCTTTTCTTTCTGGACACGTATTTTATCCGCGTCAATCGACTGCTGGTAGTTCCTCTTGGCGGACGCATATGAGGATTGATTTATTTTGACTTGCTTGTGATGATTTACGATTCCAATCAATGTATTAAATAGTTTTGCTGTTTTGGAGGTCGGTTCCGCTATTTTGTGATCGTAACCCAGCGAGTCCATTCTCTTTTTCAAAGCCTGCAACAATCTTTCGTGGGTATAGCACTCCTTTTCAATGTCTACCATGGCCCCCAAGTATTCTTTGATCTCTTCCGGCGTCACTTCCATCCCTCCATAACAAAAAAAGTGTGTGGCCCCAAACGGAACCACACACCGAAAAACGCGCAGTCCCATTTGTTGCCACACAAATCTTCAACGCCTGCTTTTAAGGTAAGAAGAAAGGACCGCGTTTTTACCGCAGTTATTCTTACCAAAAAAGCTTATACTACTCCCTTGGCGTTGTATATTCGATTTGTGTGGCAAATCCATAGTACCATACTCTGTGTAAAAAAGCAAGCAAAAAATCCTATGAATACAACGGGTCCATGGGCGTGGGTAGATTTTGGGAATTGGTTATTGACTTCAAGTTGGGAGTGTGATAAAATGTTGCCTGGAATCGAAAACAAGGAGGATAGACCCATGGAACATATCAAGACCCTTGAGACCCGGGACCTGTGCAAGAGCGCCGAGAATGGCGGCTGCGGCGAATGCCAGACCTCCTGCCAGTCCGCCTGCAAGACAAGCTGCGGCATCGCCAACCAGCAGTGCGAGCACACTGAGGAGTAAGGACCGCCCTATAAAATGCCGCCCCCGGGCGGCATTTTTCATCATTCCGAATACAGAAAGGACACGCTATGATCCATTCCTACCGCATGGGCGGATTGAACATCGTGCTGGACACCTGCTCCGGCAGCATCCACCTGGTGGACGACGCGGCTTGTTACCTCATCGGCATCTTCGAGAAGACGCCCCGGGAGGAGGCCGTGGAACGGACCGCCCGGAAGTTTTCCCTTCCCAGGGAGGAGGCCGCGTCGGTCTACGACCAGCTCCTGACCCTGAAGGAGGCCGGAAAACTCTTTACTCCCGACCGCTTCGCCCCCATGGCGGGGGCGCTGAAAGCCAAGACCAGCGGGGTCGTCAAGGCCCTGTGCCTCCATGTGGCCCACACCTGTAACCTCAACTGCTCCTACTGCTTCGCCAGCCAGGGAAAGTACCACGGGGAGCGGGCCCTCATGTCCTTCGAGGTGGGCAGGCAGGCCCTGGAATTTCTCATCGCCCACTCCGGCAGCCGGAAAAATCTGGAGGTGGACTTCTTCGGCGGGGAGCCCCTGATGAATTTCGGCGTGGTGAAGGAGCTGGTCGCCTATGCCCGGGGGCGGGAGAAGGAGACCGGGAAGCGCTTCCGCTTCACCCTCACCACCAACGGGATGCTCATCGACGACGAAGTCATCGACTTTGCCAACCGGGAAATGCACAACGTGGTCCTGAGTCTGGACGGCCGGAAGGAGGTCCACGACCGGTTCCGGGTGGACTACGCCGGGAAGGGCTCCTGGGAGAAGATCGTGCCCAAATTCCAAAAGCTGGCTGCCGCCCGGGACGGCAAGAGCTACTATATCCGGGGCACCTTCACCCATCAGAACCCGGATTTCCTGGAGGACATCCGGGCCATGCTGGACCTGGGCTTCACGGAGCTGAGTATGGAGCCGGTGGTTTGCGCCCCCGGGGACCCCATGGCTCTGACGGAGGAGGATCTGCCCATCGTTCTGAAGCAGTACGAGGACCTGGCGGAGCTGATGCTCCAGCGGCGCCGGGAGGGGCGGCCCTTCACCTTCTACCACTACATGATCGACCTAAAGGGCGGCCCCTGCGTCTATAAACGGATCTCCGGCTGCGGCTCCGGCACGGAATACCTGGCCGTCACCCCCTGGGGGGATCTGTATCCCTGCCACCAGTTCGTGGGAGAGGAACGGTTCCGGCTGGGCGACATCTGGCAGGGCGTCACCAACACCGCTGTCCAGTCCGAATTTGCCGCCTGCAACGTCTATGCCCGGCCCGAGTGCGCCGATTGCTGGGCCAAGCTCTACTGCGCCGGCGGCTGCGCCGCCAACGCCTACCACTATTCCGGAAAAATCGAGGGGATCTACCCCTACGGCTGCGAGCTGTTCAAAAAGCGGATGGAGTGCGCCATTTACTTGGAGGCGGCCAAGGCCGTGGAGGGGAAATGAGTCTGACGCCTCTTTCGGACTTCGTGGCGAAATACGCCGGGGCCGCGCCCCTGCGGCTCCACGTGCCCGGACACAAGGGGCGTTCCCTTCTGGGTCCCGAGGCCCTGGACATCACGGAAATTCCCGGGGCCGACGTGCTCTACCACGCCCGGGGAGTCCTGGCGGAGAGCCAGGCCATCGCCGCCTCCCTCTTTGGGGCCGGCCGGACGCTGTTTTCCACGGAGGGGTCCAGCCTCTGCGTCCGGGCCATGGGGTATCTGGCGCTGCAATATGCCCAGGAAGCCGGGAAAAAGCCCACGATCCTGGCCGGGCGGAACGCCCACAAGAGCTTCCTCTCCGCCGCCGCCCTGCTGGGGCTGGAGGTGGAGTGGCTCTACGGCCAGGGGCTCCTCACCTGCGCCGTCACGCCGGAGGAATTGGAGGAAGCACTGACGCGCTCCGGCGCGGCGGCGGTGTATCTGACCAGCCCGGACTATCTGGGAAACCGTGCGGATATCGGGGCCCTAGCCCAGGTCTGTCACGCCCGGGGGGCGCTGCTGTTGGTGGATAACGCCCACGGGGCCTATCTGCGGTTTCTGCCGGAAAACGAGCATCCCCTGGCCCTGGGGGCGGACATCTGCTGCGACTCCGCTCACAAGACCCTGCCGGTCCTCACCGGCGGGGCCTATCTCCACCTCTCCCCCGCCCTGCCGGCATGGCTGACGGCCCAGGCGGAGGGGGCCATGGCCCTTTTTGCCACCACTAGCCCCTCCTATCTCATTTTACAGTCCCTGGACCGGGCCAACGCCGATCTGGCCGGGGACTATCCCGCCCGGCTGGCGGCCTTTCTTCCCCGGCTGGCGGCGGTCAAAGCCCGGCTGGCGGAAATGGGCTATCCCTTGGTGGGCGATGAGCCCATGAAGCTGACCCTGGCCCCCCAGGCATATGGGTACACCGGCGAGGCCCTGGGGGCGATTTTGGCGGAGAACGGCATCGTCTGTGAGCTGGCGGACCGGGAGCATCTGGTGATGATGTTCACCCCCGAGGTGGGCCCGAGACTGGAACAGGTCCCTATGGTCCTGGGGGCGGTCCCCAGGCGGCCTCCCATCCGGGAATCCCCGCCGCCCTTCCGCCGCCCGGAGAAGGTCCTTTCCCTTCGGGCGGCCCTGCTGGCCCCCACCGAGGAACTGCCCCTGGACGCCTGCCGGGGCCGGATACTGGGCCAGTTGGCTGTGTCCTGCCCTCCGGCGGTCCTGCCGGCGGTGCCGGGGGAGCGGCTGGACGGGGACACCCTGGCGTGCTTCCGCTACTACGGCGTGGAAACGTGCAGAGTTGTAAAGGAGAAATTATGTTAAGTTATGCAATCATCCGACTCTCCGATCATCCGGTGGAAGCAGAACGGATGGCCCGATGGTTCCACGAAAAGTGGGGGATTCCGCTGGAAGCCTACCGGGAGAGCATGGACGCCTGCCTGAATGGAAACGGCCCCGTCCCCCAGTGGTACGCCGCTGTGGAGGGAGAGCGGATCATCGGCGGTCTTGGCGTCATCGAGAACGACTTCCACCCCCGAAAGGACCTGACCCCCAACGTCTGCGCCGTGTATGTGGAGCCTGACCGGCGGCGCCGGAGGGTCGCCGGGGCGCTGCTTCGCTTCGTCTGCCAGGATATGGCCCGGCAGGGGGTGAAAACGCTGTATCTGCTCACCGATCACACTGGATTTTACGAGCGCTACGGCTGGGTCTATCTCTGCCCGGTGCGGGGCGACGGCGAGGACGCGGACAGCCGGATGTACCTCCACAACGCGGAAACGGAATCCCTTTGAACAGCGAAAGGCCCGGGCAAAATGCCCGGGCCGATATTATTTTTCAACTTATTCCGCGTCCACAATGACGCCGTAGCCGCCGTCGTTTCTGCGATAGACCACGGCAAAGGCACCGTCGTTGTCCTGATCCCGGAAAGCGAAGAAGTTGTGCTCCAGCAGATTCATCTGCAGCACCGCCTCCTCCTGGGTCATGGGACGGAAATAGAACTTCTTCTGACGAACGATCCGCAGCTCCTCCTCCGGCTCCTCCACGGCAAAGGAGGTGGCGTTCTCGTCCACGCTCCGGACAAAGGCGTCCTGCCGCAGGCGGCGGGCCAGGCGGGTCTTGTTTTTGCGGATCTGCCCCTCGATGGTGCCGACAGCGGCGTCGATGGAGGCGAACATATCGGACGTGCTCTCATGAGCCCGGAACCAGGTACCGGCGCCGTGGACCGTCAGCTCCACGTTGTTCTGATTCCGCTCCACGGAAAAGACGACAAGCGCCTCCGCATTGTCCTCGAAGTAACGGCCCAGCTTCATGACCTTCTTCTCGGCGTAGGCGTGGACTTTTTCGGGCAGCTTGACCTTCTTCTCGCTATATTGAAATTTCATATGCGGCAGCTCCTTTCTTACGCCCTTGGCGTATTATCAGTATACCACAAATTTTGCCATTCGACAAGGGGTCAATTTGTGAATTCTTCATCCTCCTCGTCGTCCAGGAGCTCCGTCAGGGTCAGGTTGTAGACCTCCTCCGCCTTTTTTTCAAAGCGGCGGCTCAGGGCCAGGGCCTGGCGGCGGTCCGGGGCCAGGAGTTCCAGGGTCATCAGATTTCCCTTCTCATCGTCCAGAGCCATGACTACGGAGAAGTCGCCCCCCTCCTGGGGGATCACCTGGGTCTTGACAAAGCTGCTCCGGCGGACCTGGCGGTTGAACCGGGCCACGGCGGCCTCCGCCCGACGGCGGACGGGATAGGCGATGCCGTCCTCGGTGAGGGCCCCGTCCTGGCGGCCCTTCTCCGTGATCCGGTAGGTATCCTCCCCGGCCAGAGCCAGGTGACCGGACTTGACCATCTCCGGCAGGGCCGTGCAGACGTCGAAATAGCTCAGGCACTCGTCCTGATAGCTGACCTCGTAGATCTGCTGGCAGCTCATGGGATAGTCCGCCCGGGCGGTCACAAAGAGGATGAGGACCTTCACATCCAGCATATCATGAATAAAACCAACGCGCTGCAACGCCATCGCCTCCTTTTTCTCCATTATACCCGGGCGGAGGGAAAAAATCAAGTGTCTCGGGCTTGACAAAGTAGGTCTAATGTGTTAGACTATCCCCAGTGGTCTAATACATTAGAACGGAGGAGAAAGCGATGTCCACCCCCAAAGTCTTTGAAAGCGAGTACCGTTTCTGCCGAATCCTCTGGCGCACCGAGCCAGTGGAGAGCCGGGAGCTGGCCCGGCTGTGCCAGGAAGAGCTGGGCTGGCGGAAAAGCACTACCTACACCGTCATCAAGCGCCTGTCGGACCGGGGGGTCCTCAAAAACGAGCACGCCGTCGTCACCTCCCTGGTCAGCCAGGAGGAGGTCCAGGTCGCCCAGATGGACGAGATGCTGGAGAAGACCTTCGGCGGGTCCCTCCCCGCTTTCCTGGCGGCCTTTGCTCGGCGGCAGGAGCTGACCCAGGAGCAGATCGACGAGATCCGGCGGATTATCGAGGGGTAGCGCCATGGAAACGGTTTTCTTGAAATTGGTCAATCTCAGCCTCACCGCCGGATGGCTGATCTTGGCGGTGCTTCTCCTGCGGCTGGTCTTTCGGAAGGCGCCCAAGTGGGTCTTCTGCCTGCTCTGGGGCCTGGTGGCCCTGCGGCTGGTGTGCCCAGTGTCCATCGAAAGCGCCCTGAGCCTGATCCCCAGCGCCCAGGTCCTGCCTGTGGAGACCTTTTCCGTCGCGCCGGTGGTCCACAGCGGCGTGACGGCGCTGGATGAATGGGTCAACCCTATTTTGTCGGAGACCCTCTCCCCCGCCCCCGGGGCCGGCGTCCATTCGGTCCAGGTGTGGACCTGGGTCCTGGCCTGGGTCTGGGCGGCCGGGGCGGCGGGAATGCTGCTCTACGCCCTGGGGAGCTTTCTGCTGTTGAAGCGCCGTCTGGCCACGGCCACCCGGCTCCGGGACGATCTGTTCCAGTGCGAGCGGGTGGACTCCCCCTTCGTGCTGGGGCTGTTCCGGCCCGTGATCTATCTGCCCTACGATCTGCCGCCAGGGGACATGGAATACGTCGTCGCCCATGAGCGGGCCCACATCCGCCGCCGGGACCACTGGTGGAAGCCTCTGGGATTCGTCCTGCTGTCCGTCTACTGGTTCCATCCGCTGATCTGGGCGGCCTACTATCTGCTCTGCCGGGACATCGAGGCCGCCTGCGACGAAAAGGTGGTGAAGGACCTGGCCCCCGAGGACCGGCGGGCCTATTCCCGAGCCCTGCTGGACTGCGCCGTCCGCCGGTTCCGGGTGGCGGCCTGCCCCCTGGCCTTTGGAGAGGTGGGGGTGAAAGAAAGGGTGAAAAATGTGATGAATTATAAAAAGCCCGCCTTTTGGATCCTGCTCCTGGCCCTGATCGGGGCGGGGATCGCCGCCGTGTGCCTGCTCACGAATCCGCCGGCGGAGGTCTCCCCTCTCCTGGGCGTCACCTTCGCACCCGGCGAGGTGATCTATCAGGCGGAAGACGCACCCTTTCTCCCCAATATGCAAGCCATTCAGATTCAAGGGAATCGCACGCTCCGATTTACTCAGAATTGGTCTGTCACGGAAATCGGCACTCTGGAGGAGACGGAGTTGACCCGCCGCAATTTCGACGATTACTTTCCCGACTCCGCCGGGAACCTTCCCGCCCAGCTCCGGGAACGGACAAAACGGGCATATCTGCGGATTTTCGACCATCCCGATCTGGGTCCGCTGATGTATTATGTTTTGGAAATGCCTGGGTTGGAAAAATACCTGGCCTGCGGCCGATGGGACGCGGAAGGGCTGTCCGACCCCTTATCCGACGACAGTACTTTTTACTGGGTCCTGCGCCTGGAAAACAAGGAATCGAACAGCTCCGTTTCCACCGACCCAGCGCGTTATGTCGCAGCTTTGACCCCCGGCACATCCTATGTGTCCTGGGAGTGCGTGTATATGTCCCCGCTCAGCAGCCAGGCGCCCTTCAGCGACTCCGGCTTCCGCTATCTGGTGGAGCCGAACGCCTTTACCATGGTCTACCGGGGCAGCAGCGTGATAGAGGGAAGCGGTGAAAGCCTGGATGGCCGAGGCGGCCGGACTTCCATTCCGGTGGAGAGCTGGAAATATACGGACTTCCCCTTCTCCGAGGAAGATTGGGCCGGGCTGTTTCCCATCGGAGAGTCCGTGGTCGATCTCCGGGAGCTCTACCGGCAGATCGGATACCTGCCGCTGGATGAAAACCACTTCCTCCTGAGCCCGGACGGGGCGCTGTGGCTGGTCACCCTGGGCTGGAATCCCGATGGCAGCCGCTATCTGTGGAGCATCTACTCCCTGGTGCCCGAGGCGCAGATGGGCGCGGCCCAGTGGGACGATACCCGCGTGTTGTCCTCCGTTCTGCCCGCGTTCCCCTTCTCCTTCGACATGGACTACACCAAGATCACCGCCGACTGTTTCTATGGTCAGCTAGTGGATTTTGATGGGGAGGGCCAGCCCAAAGGCGCCACCCTGCGGCTCCCGGCCGGCCACCGACTCTACTGGATGCCCTGGCGGGACGGGGTGGAGGCAGTGGAGGATGTGATCCGTTTTGAAGTGAAAAACGGGGAGGAGATCGTGGCAAGCGGTTCCCTTTACATCGCCAGCGACCCCTCCGACGCCGCGGAACCGCTGCGGGTCTACACCTGCACCCTGGTAGGGACGGGGCTCCGGCTGGAGCAGGACGATTCCCCGCAGAGCCGGAACGGCGGCGGAATCATCCGCAAGGTGGACACCCAGCGGTATGACCTCCGAAACGGCAGCCTGACCCTCCCCGCCGAGTCGCTGGATGCCTGGACGTTTTACACCAACTCCACCGAGATCCATGTCGCCGTCTCCGGCGAAGATTTCTCCGGCACGGTCATTTTGAAGGACTTCACCCAGGGCGGCGCGGAGATCGGCTTCTGTTCGGTCAGCGGGGAAAACCCGGAGGCCCATTTTACCGCCCTGACCGCCGCCCGGGTGTACCAGATCGACCTGGAAGGTCTGGCGGGCTGCACCGTCACCATCAGCGGATAGACAGCGAGATCTCTGTCCCGGCGTTCTATGGAACGCCGGGATTTTTCCTTTCACCTCCGGGGGTTCCCCATCATAATCTGGCAGGAAAGGAGGATTCGTATGCGAGAAGTCGTATTTTTTCCGGCGGGGAGGACCCCGGCCCTTCTGGCGGCGGCCCGGGCTCTGACCTGCCGGGGCTGCCAGGTAGCGGAGGTCCCCGGCCCCCAGGTGACCCATCTTCTGCTGGCCGTGCCAGCCTTTGAAGCGGACGGGACCCTGAAAGGCGGCGGGACCCTGGAGGAACTGCTGCCCCGGCTGCCGGAGAACATCACCATTTTCGGCGGCGGCCTCAAGCACCCAGCCCTGGAGGGGAAGAAAACCGTCGATTTTTTGGAGGATGAGAACTACTTAGCGGAAAACGCCGCGATCACCGCCTACTGCGCGGTGTCCCTGGCCCTTGTTCGGATGCCGGTGACCCTGTCGGGGTGCCCGGTGCTGGTGGTCGGCTGGGGGCGCATCGGCAAATGCCTGGCGTCCCTCTTGAAGTCCATGGGGGCCCGGGTGGACGTGGCCGCCCGTAGGGAAAAGGACCGGGCCATGCTCCGGGCCCTGGGCTACGGCGCCGTGGAAACCGCCTCCCTGGGCGGAAATCTGCTTCGATACCGGGCTGTTTTCAACACCGTCCCCGCTCCGGTGATCTCCGAGGAGCAGCGGGCGTACTGCCAAAAGGGGTGCCTGCTCCTGGATCTGGCCTCCAAAAAAGGCATCGCCGGGGAGGACGTGCTCTGGGCCCGGGGTCTGCCCGGGAAGGAAGCCCCGGAGAGCGCCGGTCTGCTGATGGCCCAGACCGCCCTCCGGCTGGCCGCAGGGGGGTGAGGGCATGGAAGTCGGATTTGCCATGTGCGGCTCCTTCTGCACCTTTGCCTCCGCTTTCTCCGCTCTGGAGAAGGTGGCCAGTATCCACACCGTCACCCCCATCTTCTCCCAGGCGTCCTACACCATGGACAGCCGCTTCGGCACCGCCCAGGAACACATCCAACGGGCCCGGGAGATCTGCGGGCGGGAGCCGCTCCACACCGTGCCCCAGGTGGAGCCCATCGGGCCCAGGAAGCTTCTGGACGCCCTGGTCATCGCCCCCTGCACCGGCAACACCCTGGCCAAGCTGGCCCACGGCATTGCCGACGGGCCCGTCACCATGGCCGCAAAGAGCCATCTGCGGAACGGCCGGCCGGTGATCATCGCCGTCTCCACCAACGACGGCCTGGCGGCAGCGGCGGAAAACCTGGGCCGTCTTCTGGCCCGGCGGAACTACTATTTCGTCCCCTTCGGCCAGGACGACCCGGTGAAAAAGCCCACCAGTCTGGTGGCGGACTTCTCCAAGGTCCTCCCCACCCTGGAGGCGGCCCTAGAGGGGCGTCAGTACCAACCAGTCCTCCTTCGATAATGTGAACAATTGTTGAATTTCTAAAATAGCTATTGACATTAACTATTTGCAGTGCTATAATACTTTCAAACAAAGCAAAGAGCTTTGAAATTCACTTTCACAGGAGGAAACAATCATGAAAAAGCGTATCGCGTTGTGTGTCATTCTAGTCGTTCAGGCGGCCGTCCTCTTTTTGGGGCCGCTGCTCATCGGGCGGTATAGGGATTACGAGACCATCGTCTACTACTCCATGCTCGCCAGCGGGGTCCTGACCTTCTTGACGGTGGTGCTGTTCCGGCACTGGGCCAAGTACCTCTACGGCCCCGGCGTGGTTGCCGTCATGGGGCTGTCCACCTACCTTCCCTATCTGCTGTCGATCTACGGCAGTCTGGGCCAAAGTCACTTTGCATTTGCCATCTATTGGTACGGACCCTTTGTCTTGGCGGGACTGCTTGCGGGGGCGTTCGTGAATTTCCTGGTCTGGTGCATCCGCTATCCGAAGACTCACCCGTCCTCCGCCCGGGAGGAAGTCTCCGTCCAGCCGTAGAAGCTCGAGGCCGCGCTGAAAGAGACATCCCGGGGCCCTGGCTTCCTGGCAACCGTGCTGTTCCAGCGCCGGTACTAGTGCCTCTCCGGTCCCGGGATGATCCTGGGCACCATAGCCGCCAACGATCTGCTCTGCTATAACGCCGAGCCAGACTGGGCCTTCGGCATTGCGTGGTATAGTCCCTTCGTCCTTGCCGGTCCGATCCTTGCCGGCGTTCCCCGGTGCGTCCCTGCGTGGAGGGCCCTGCGGAAGATCGCCTGAAGCGCTGCGAAAGAAGCGCTTTCTCAGGTAAAAACGTATGATATAGGCGCCGCCAAGCCCTTTATGCCTTGGCGGCGCGCATATCTGTCTTTTCTAACGGGGCAGTGATGGTCAAGTCCGCGCCGGCCCGCCTGCATGGAAAGCGTTGTCCCTATATCTGACAATAGGACCGCCGCAAAGACACTCCTTTGCGGCGGTCCAAATTTGGTTTATCATTGACCTTCGGATGTGGGTTTTAATTCTGCATCCGCACCTGCTGACCCAGGATCAGGGGGAAGTTCACCAGCTCCGCCCCATCCAGATCCTCGTGGAACATATCAACGGCGCTGAGCTGACTGTTTTCATAGGTGTTGTAATAGTACACACCCTTGTCGGTATTGCAGCAGGAGGAATAGATGGTGTATTCATACTCATGGCCCACCAATACGCAGCCCTTCTGCTGGGCCACGCTGCCCAGGATCTGGAAAAACTGGCTGACGCTGGCGGTCTCGTCGTCGGCGCAGACAGAGTTGAGCCGGGTAAAGGCCGCCTTCACGAACCGGGACGCGGAGGACAGGTCTCCCGGCAGGCCCATGCCACCCATGCCCCGGCTGTAGGGCTTCAGTCCCAGGTCCGGGGCAAAGTTGCACTCCGGGGACTTGGGCGACAGGGCCATGTAATTGGCCAAATTGGTCATGTGATAGTCGAAGGTGGGGTTGTTGGTCAGCACCTTGGTGGGATTGTCATAGACCTTCAGTCCCTCCTTCACCGACTCCACCACAATGGCCTCGTCCCGGTCCGCAATGATCCAATGGAGGGGCGAAGCGGGCAGATGGGCGCTGAAATCCATGGCCATCAGGTTCATTCTGCCAAGCAGCTCCCGGGCCTGGGCCACGCTGGCGCACTGAGTCAAAATCCAGGGGATGAACTCAAAGGGGGCCACGTTGTCCTTTCCGGCGGCCTCGGGGAAATAGTGGGCGTTGTCCGGAAAGTTGAGCCCCGCCATGCTGAGGCCCTTTTCGTTGGTGGCGTCGTAGTACAGGGGGTATTCCTGGGCTACATAGGCCATGCCGATCATGGCGTAGTGATGACCCATCTCCCCCATTTTGCGGAAATGAAAGGGAAAATTCCGGGGCGTGACCGTCACGGTCTCGTGATAGGAAAATTCCAGGTCCAGATTCCGGCCGAAATAGTGGTCCTTGGTCCTAAAGGAAACAGCGGTACACATTTACAGCACTCCCTTCTCAATATTCGTTTTCATACCGGCGGCTGAAGAACAGCACGACCAGGTCAAAAATCGCCTCTACCACCAGGGACGCACCGGTAAACATCCACATAATGACCATTGTCTCAAAGGGATTCGCCAAAATCACAATGGCGCAGAGAACGGAAAACACAGCGCTGAGGGCAGGCAGTCCCCAGTGACCCAGGCCCAGCCGAATTCTGTCCACGGCCCACTGGATCTTGGCGATACCGGCCACTAGGATCGCCAGCCCATAGAAAATCGAAAAAACAGGGAAGGCGTTGATCAGCCACTCAGAATGGAATACCAGCACAAATCCCGCCGCCAGCGCCAACAGGCCACGAAGGAGCTTTCCGCTGGAAGCTGCCTCGGAGGCCTCCATACCGATGTACCCGATCACAGAGATCACGCCGACAATGAGCAGCACGATTCCAAGGGCCATCAGAATTCCGGAGGTAAATCCCACCGGGTCCACCAGAAGAAGGATCCCCACGATCGCCTCAAAGACGCAAAGCAGAATACTGTTGGCATTTTGCTTGAGGAAAACCATAACGCTCAACTCCTTTTATGAAATATTATCATTATAGTCAAAAAAAGACAGCCTGTCAAGAGCAAGTTTTGACAGAAAGATCATAACCAAAGTAACCGGAGAATAAACAAAAGGAACGGCACGCAATGCGTGCCGCTAGGCTGTAAAAATACTGCGTTCTTGACAAGCTGAAAGCCCCTCCTGCGAGGGGCTTTTACTTGACATAAAGTGGCAGATATGGTAGAATATTGTTGTAGACGCCCCGTTTCGACGTTTTGTCAAAGCGGCGGCACGGTAAAAAGACGGCGCCTGTCCCGTTAAGGGAGGAGGCGATGCATGGCTCTGGACGGGGAGAGTTTACTCTTTCGGAAAGGAGGTATGCCGATCATGGATGTTTTGTCCGCAATTGCGAATTTGTGTACCATCGTTGAGTTTTTAAGCTCTCTGATCAAGTACCTCATTCAAAAGAACGACGACAAAAAGAAGTGAGCCGTCTGTCAGCATCAGACGGCTCACGTGATTAAGCTGGGGTAACGACCCACTTAATCATTGTCAGTCGGATGAATGCGGCGCCGTCAGGCGTCTACGTTCTGGCTATATTATACCGCGATTTTGACGTTTGTCAATCGGTATTTTTGGCCGGCGGTGGGCCGCTCCCGGATGGGGGCGGCTTATTCGTTGGAGAATGCTTTTACTTGACATAAAGTGGCGGATATGGTAGAATATTGGCGTAGACGCCCCGTTTCGACGTTTTGTCAAAGCGGCGGCACGGTAAAAAGACGGCGCCTGTCCCGTTAAGGGAGGAGGCGATGCATGGCTCTGGACGGGGAGAGTTTACTCTTTCGGAAAGGAGGTATGCCGATCATGGATATTTTGTCCGCAATTGCGAATTTGTGTACTATCGTTGAGTTTTTAAGCTCTCTAATCAAGTACCTGATTCAAAAGAACGACGACAAAAAGAAGTGAGCCGTCTGCCCAATCAGACGGCTCACGTGATTAAGCTGGGGTGACAACCCACTTAATCATGCTTGTCGTAGGAATGCGGCGCCGTCAGGCGTCTACGTTCTGGCTATATTATACCGCGATTTTGACGTTTGTCAAGCGGTATTTTTCGCCGGCGGTAGGCCGCTCCCGGACGGGGGCGGCTTATTCGTTGGAGGATGCTTTTACTTGACATAAAGTGGCGGATATGGTAGAATATTGGCGTAGACGCCCCGTTTCGACGTTTTGTCAAAGCGGCGGCACGGTAAAAAGACGGCGCCTGTCCCGTTAAGGGAGGAGGCGATGCATGGCTCTGGACGGGGAGAGTTTACTCTTTCGGAAAGGAGGTATGCCGATCATGGATATTTTGTCCGCAATTGCGAATTTGTGTACCATCGTTGAGTTTTTAAGCTCTCTGATCAAGTACCTGATTCAAAAGAACGACGACAAAAAGAAGTGAGCCGTCTGCCAGAATCAGACGGCTCACGTGATTAAGCTGGGCTGACAACCCACTTAATCATGTCGGACGTGTGACTGCGGCGCCGTCAGGCGTCTACGTTCTGGCTATATTATACCGCGATTTTGACGTTTGTCAAGCGGTATTTTTGGCCGGCGGTAGGCCGCTCCCGGATGGGGGCGGCTTATTCGTTTGGGGGTGGATAAGGCGCCAAAAAAGCCCTTCCTTTTGGGAAGGGCTTTTGGTTTCATTCCCGGATGAATCCCTGGGGGTTTTCGCCCAGGGTCGCTCTCATTCATCGGCGGGTGTTCGTGGAGTCAGGGGGAGGCGGGGCCTCCCCCTGGATGTAAATGAATTACTTGTGAGAACGCTTCTTAGCCTCGTCAACGATGCAGATCGCAACGCCAGCAGCGGAAGCAACCATCAGAGTGGCCCACAGCATCACGGTGCTGTTGTCGCCAGTCTTCGCGGGGCCGTCACCAGCGCCAGTGCCAGAAGGAGCAGTGGTGGAACCGCTAGCAGCGGGCTTATCCTTGCCGTCGCCAGGATAGGTCTCAGCGTTATCCTTGTCATCGGGCTCGGAAGGAGCATTGATGCCAGCATTCTCATTCTTAACCACGACATCAACATGATAAAGGATGTTAGTATCGGTATCAACAAACTCAAAGCCAGCATTGCCGCCGATATCGTTGTGATCGCCGGAAACCCACAGGCCGATGTAGGTGGTGCCATCCTTAATGGTAGCAAGAGAGCCAGTGGTAATCATGTTCCAAGAAGTGATACCAGCCATAAGGTCAGAAACAACACCGTCATTGTTCAGGCCCTTGAAGCCGATGGCGATGGGGATCCACTTGTGCGGTCCAATCAGATTGCCGTACTTAGCATACGGATTGGAGAACGGAGTCAGCAGATCGGTGTCAACAGTAACGGTAACAGTGAACCACACTTCGTTGGCATTGGTGCGGTCATGAGCAGCAGAAACGCTCTTCACACACTTCTGGTTGTAGACCAGCAGATCAGCAGCCACCTGCTCACCAACAGTGCTAGCACTGAAGATGCCGTCAACCTTCTTGGCAACGATGGTGAAGTCAGACAGGCCATTGACCAGGCCACGGCCATCCAGGGTCATACCAGCCAGGCGGGGATCAGCAGCAGGATTGAACACCTTGTCGCCCCAGGCGGTATAAGCGCCCTTCCAAGCATCATAGTAGTAGATGCCAGCGGAAGTGCCAGGCATATCGTCCAGCTTAACATCGCCCAGCAGGAAATCAACAGCATAATGGTCAAGCACATTGCCAGACTTGTCGACGTTGGAACCAGCAACAGAAGTGACATAAGCCTTGATCCAGGGACCACCGACCATGAAGCAGTCGTACAGGGTGCCGTCGGAATTGGTGCCATTGTGGATACCAGCAACAGGAGTGCTGCCGCTACGATGTCTGAGAACATCAGCATCAGTATACACGCCGCCATTCACAACAGGAGCAACATCCGCAGCGCCAGTATCAGCCTTGTGCAGCTTGCCAGAGAAAAGGCCGCCATTCAGAGTAACGGAGCCATAGTTGAGGAACAGGTAGCTCGCGCCATTCAGAATGAAAGAACCGCCGTTAACGGTGACAGTAGCATTGGCATGCTTACCATCGGGATTGTTCTGGACAGAGCCCTCGCAAACGAGGCCAACTTCGCCATCAGAGAAGGTCATGGTGCCAAAGTTCTTCATGACAGCCCAGTACTCGCCGCCGATGAAGTTAACAGTACCATGGTTGTAAACAGTGGTAGCGCTCCAAGAAAGACCGTTGCCCAGGGTGCCAGGGCCGTAGAAGTCAACAGTAGCCTTGCTCTCAATGATGAAAGCACGGTACAGGACGTGACCATTCAGTTGGATCTGAATGTTCTTGTCAATGACCAGCTCGGTACCGGGATCCTCATCGTCAGCAACCAGGTCGATGCGGCTGGAATGGCCGTCAACACCAGCATAGGCGATGGCATCTTCGATGCTGTCAAAGTACTTGTTGTCAACCTGAGCCTTAGCAACGCCATCGCCATCAGCAGCGAACGCCATAGCAGGAACAAGCGCCAGAACCATGCACAGAACGAGCATAACGCTAATGAGTTTCTTCATTACTATGTTTTCCTCCTTTTAAGTATCGAGAAGATTTGCTTCAAGCATTTACCCCCCGGGAGAGCGGCCGTTCGGGTTATAATATGCACACGCGGGTGGGGCCTCCACCAGCGAGGAAGCTGAACGTACACACAAACGGAACACTAAGAACTCCGCAGAGGGAAAGATCAGAGAATGAGCTGCCCTCTATTATCCTTCCAGCAAGCCTCCTCCCTTACCTTTTCTCTCTGTCCATCCCCGGAAACGGGGGCCGCCAGAGGTCTTAATGCCGCTTGCAGGGATATGTTACCATAACCTGAGCGATTTTGCAAGCCCTTTTTTCAAAAAAATCAAAAAATTTTTGAACGGGCTGTGAACGGAGGGGGACACACCTGTGAACAAAGGCAAGTTTTGCGGGCAGTTTGTGAATTTAGTGTGAATTGAGTGGAAATGAGTTGTGAATAACCCGGCTGGGCCTCCCCTACCCAATAGCCATGAGCGAATTTCGGGCTTGACAAATGGGAGGGGGCCCGGTATAATAAAAATGTGGAGACCCAAAGACGGTGCCACATTCATAACGGACACACAGAGATTAAGCGGACTGGTTATCCGGCTTAATCACGTGAGCCGTCTGATGCGACAGACGGCTCACTTCTCTGTATTGCGGTCCTTGAACCGGCGGATCAAAGAAGTGATAAACTCGATGATCGTACACAGGTTCGCCAGTACGCTTATCAGATCCATGCTGAACATACCTCCTTTCGTTCAAGAGTAAGCTCTCCCCGGAAAAGAGTATGTATCACCTCCCCCTATTCGGGACAGGCACCGTCTTTTGCCGCCACCGCTTTTGTAAAAAACAGAAGCGTGGTCTCCACGGTACGCATTATATTATTTTTGTCGTTTCTTGTCAAGCATGATTTTAGCCGCCGGTGAACCGGCGGCTAAAACGAAAGGAAATGTGTAGCATGGATTTGCTGAGCGTTCTCGCATAGTCATAGTATCATGTTTCTGCCCGTTTGTCAAGCCCAAATTTTCCCTCATACCCGGTGGCCCGGTGGAAAAAAGCGCTTGACAAA
>CANQQO010000038.1 GCA_947625965.1 uncultured Oscillospiraceae bacterium | reverse complement strand
CGAACGGATGCACTGACTTGGTCTCTACTATTATTGCAATTTTTCCTCTACCCCAACTATTGACATAGAACCAAAAATTGCCCAAAAGATCCGTTGCCATCCGGGGGAATCGGCGGGCGCTTTCCGTGCATTTTTTCAAAATGGTCCCTTGGTTCCATGAAACGTGCCTCCGTTTATGCCCGGCCGGCGGGGCGGAGCGGAACGGAAAAAGGCTCCGGCGCGTTACGCCGAAGCCTTTTTGGTATCTTTTTCGCTGGAGCCTTCTCGTGGAAGAACCGTCTCCGGGCGGGCCCGGAAATTGGGCCGCGGCGGCGAGGGGCTTACACCAGCTCGATGACCGCCATCTCGGCGGCGTCGCCACGGCGGGGACCGGTGCGGGTCACCCGGGTGTAGCCGCCCTTCCGGTCGGCGTACTTGGGGGCGATCTCCTTAAACAGCTTGTGGACCGTGTCCTCCTTGGTCATATAAGCCATAGCTCTGCGGTAGGCGGCCAGGTCGCCCTTCTTGCCCAGGGTGATCATCTTCTCCACCACGGGCTGCACCTCCTTGGCGCGGTAGAAGGTCGTTTCCAGCTTGCCGCCCTCCAGCAGATCCGTGACCTGCTGGCGGAGCAGGGCCCTTCTCTGCTCGCTGGTCTTTCCCAGCTTACGAGTGCCAAACATGAATCATTTCCTCCTTTTCAGGGTGAGACTTTAGTTGTTGTTGCTGCTGTCCTCGCTGGCCAGGGACAGGCCCATCATTTCCAGCTTCTTCTGGACCTCGTCCAGGGACTTCTTGCCCATGTTCCGGACCTTCATCATGTCCTCCCCGGTCTTGTTGATCAGGTCGGCCACGGTGTTGATGTTGGCCCGCTTCAGACAGTTGAAGCTCCGCACAGACAGATCCAACTCGTCAATGGTCATGGACAACTTGGTATCCGGCCGGTCGGAGGTCTTCTCCACCACGGTGGAGCCGGTGCTCACGTTGTCGGACAGGTTGGTGAACACCGTCAGATGGTCGGACAGGATCCTGGCCCCCAGGGACACGGCGTCCTTGGCGGGGAGGGTGGCGTCGGTCCACACCTCCAGGGTCAGTTTGTCATAATCGGTCTTGTCCCCTACCCGGGTGGGCTCCACGGTGTAGTTCACCTTTTTCACCGGGGAGTAGATGGAATCCACAGGGATCACGCCGATGGGGGTCTGGGGGGTCTTGTTCCGCTCGGCGGGAACGTAGCCCCGGCCCTGGGAGAGGGTGATCTCCATATTCAGCGCAGCGTCGGGACCCAGGGTGCAGAGCCGCAGCTCCGGGTTCAGGAATTCCACCTCCGCGTCGGCCTTGATGTCCCCGGCGGTGACCACGCAGGGGCCCACCGTGTCAAGGTACACCGTCTTGGGGCCCTGACAGTGGAGCTTGACGATCATGCGCTTGATGTTGAGGACGATCTCGGTGACATCCTCCTTCACCCCGGGGATGGTGGAAAACTCATGCTGCACGCCCGCGATCTTGATGGAGGTGGCGGCGTAGCCGGGCAGGCTGGACAGCAGGATCCGGCGCAGCGAGTTGCCCAAAGTCATTCCGTAGCCCCGCTCCAGCGGCTCCACGACGTACTTGCCGTAGGACGGATCCTCTACATCGTCCAAGCAGGTGATGCGGGGCTTTTCAATTTCTACCATGAATCATAACCCTCCTTCTCATGCGCGGCCTGGATGGCCGCTGGTACGAACACGAACAATGGAAGGCCGATTACTTGGAGTACAATTCGACGATCAGATGCACCGCGATGTCGAAGTCGATGTCCGCCTTGGTCGGCATTGCGAGGACCTTCCCGGTGAGGGTGTTTTTGTCACGATCCAGCCACTTGGGGGCGGCGACAAAGGCATCGTCCTCCTTGAGCTTCTTGAAGAAGGCGTTGGAGGCGCTCTTCTCGCTCACGGCCACCACGTCCCCGTCCTTCACCAGGTAGCTGGGGATGTTGACCCGCTTGCCGTTGACGGTGAAGTGGCCGTGGTTCACGAGCTGCCGGGCCTGACGGCGGGTGTTGGCGAAGCCAAGGCGGTAGACCACGTTGTCCAGGCGGCGCTCCACGTAGCTCAGCAGCACCTCGCCGGTGTTGCCCTCGGCACGGGTAGCCTTCTCGTAGTAATTCCGAAACTGCTTTTCCTGGATGCCGTAGACGAACTTGACCTTCTGCTTTTCGGTGAGCTGGGTGGCGTACTCAGACTTCTTGGCCCGGCGCTGGCCACCGGGATTCCGGTTGGAAGTGCGGGTGTATCCCATGGCGGCGGGAGAAACGCCCAGCGTTCTGCAACGCTTTACCACAGGCTGCATATTCTTAGCCATATCGCAAAATTCCTCCTATTGAAAATCAGACGCGGCGGCGCTTCGGGGGCCGGCAGCCGTTGTGGGGGATGGGGGTGACGTCCTTGATCATGACGACCTCCAGGCCGGCGGTCTGCAGGGCGCGGATGGCGGCCTCACGTCCCTGGCCGGGACCCTTCACGTAGACCTCCACGGTCTTCAGCCCGTACTCCATGGCCGCCTTGGCGGCGGTCTCCGCCGCGGTCTGGGCGGCGAAGGGGGTGGACTTCCGGGAACCGCGGAATCCCAGCCCGCCGGAGGAGGCCCAGCTCAGGGCGTTGCCCTCCAGGTCGGTGATGGTGACCATGGTATTGTTGAAGGAGGAACGGATATGAGCCGCGCCCTTCTCAACGACTTTCCGCTCACGGCGGCGCTTGACGACTTTCTTGGTATTCTTAGCAGCCATACTGATCCCTCCTTACTTCTTCTTGTTGGCGATGGTCTTCTTGGGGCCCTTCCGGGTCCGGGCGTTGGTCTTGGTCCGCTGGCCGTGGACGGGCAGGCCCCGGCGGTGCCGGATGCCCCGGTAGCAGCCGATCTCGGTGAGCCGCTTGATGTTCAGGGCGGTCTCCCGGCGCAGGTCGCCTTCGATGGTGTAGTGATGCTCGATGGCGTCCCGGAGCTTGGCCTCCTGGTCCTCGGTCAGGTCCTTGACCCGGGTGTCGGGATTGATCTCCGTCACCTGGAGGATGTGGGCGGCGCGGGTGGGTCCGATGCCGTAGATATAGGTCAGTGCGACCTCGATCCGCTTCTCGCGGGGCAGGTCAATACCAGAAATACGTGCCATATGCTTTCGCGCCTCCTCAGCCCTGTCTCTGCTTGTGCTTGGGGTTTTCGCAAATTACCATTACGCGACCCTTGCGCTTGATGACCTTGCATTTTTCGCACATGGGTTTAACGGACGGTCTTACTTTCATACTGTTTAACCTCCATATGAGAACCTTAAATTGTTACTTGCTTCTCCAGGTGATCCGGCCGTGGGTCAGATCATAGGGAGACATTTGCACGGTTACTTTGTCGCCGGGCAAGATCTTGATAAAGTTCATCCTGAGCTTGCCGGAAATGTGCGCCAGAACGATGTGTCCGTTCCCGATGTCCACGTTAAACATGGCATTGGGCAGAGCTTCGAGAACGATGCAACCCTCGATTTCAATTACGTCGTCTTTTGCCAAGTCAGAAACCTCCCAGGTCGTTGCTTTGCAGTTCCCGGCTCAGATAAGCCAGGTCTCTTCGTAATTCGCTGTTTAACACCTTGTCGCCGGTTCGCAGCTTTCCGGCAATCCTGGTCTCGGGTCGAAGGACTTTTTGAACATGCCGGCGCTTTTTGCGCTTGGGCTTTTCCAGGGTCCGGTCCCGGCCGTTGACCAGGTAGAGGAAGTTTTCGTCCGTCTTCAGGACATAGAAGAGCTTCCCCGCGTCCCGGCCGGCGGTGGCCCGGACCAGATCGGATATGCCTATCTCAGGTTGGTCGGATGTGTCCATAGATCAAAGTCCCTCGGTGACGGTGAGTATTTCCGGCTCGCCGCCCGTGATGAGTACAGTATTCTCGTAGTGGGCCGAAAGCGACCCGTCCACGGTGACCACGGTCCAGTGGTCCTTTCGGACCCGGACCTCCGGGGAACCCACGTTGACCATGGGCTCCACGGCGATGGTCATGCCGGGAATGAGCCTGGGGCCGTGCCCGGCCTCGCCGAAATTGGGCACCTCCGGCTCCTCGTGCAGTTGCCGGCCTACGCCGTGACCTACGTAGTCCCGGACAACTGAAAAACCGTTAGACTCCACATACGTCTGGATGGCGTGGGAGATGTTGGAAATTCGGTAGCCCTTGGCGGCGAAGCGGATGCCCTCGAAAAAGCTCTGCTTCGTCACGTCAATGAGCTTCTGCGCCTCGGCGCTGATGGCGCCGCAGGGGTAGGTCGCCGCGCAATCGCCATGAAATCCCTCGTAGTACGCGCCCACATCCACGGAGACGATGTCTCCCTCCTTCAGCACGTAGTGATCGGGGATCCCGTGGATCACGGTGCTGTTGACGCTGATGCAGACGCTGGCGGGGTAGCCGTTGTAGTGCAGGAACGACGGTTTCGCGCCCTGACTGACGATAAAATCGTGAACGGCCCGGTCGATGCTCCGGGTGGACACGCCTGGCCTTACCATTTCCCCTGCTAACGCACGGGCAGCCGCGGTAATTTTACAGGCCTTGCGCATCACCTGAAGCTCGTGTTCATTTTTGATCGCGATCATGCCTTTGCTCCTATGGCCGAGAGGATATCCCGGTTGGCCTGCTGGATGCTCTGGTCCCCCTGGACCAGGACCAGCTTGCCCTGCCGGTCGTAATAGGTCTTGAGCACCTCGGTGGAGGCGTGGTAGACCTGCAAACGCTTGCGGACGGTCTCGGCCGTGTCGTCGGCGCGAATGATGAGCTCTCCGCCGCAGGCGTCGCAGACGCCCTCGGCCTTGGGGGGATGGGCGACGATGTGATAGCTGGCGCCGCACTTTTTGCAGACCCGCCGGCCGGTCATCCGGCCTTCGATCACCTTGTCGTCGATCTCCAGAGAGATCACATGGTCAATGCGGACGCCCATCCGGTCCAGCGCCTCGGCCTGGGCCAGGGTGCGGGGCACCCCGTCCAGGATGAAGCCCTTTTCGCAGTCCGGCCTGGCCACCCGCTCCGCAACGATCCCGAGGATCAGCTCGTCGGGGACCAGCAGTCCGCTGTCCATGTACTGTTTTGCCTGGGCGCCCAGGGGCGTTTTGGCCTCGATGGCCTCCCTGAGCATATTCCCCGTGGAAATCGCGGGGATCTGGAGCTGAGAAACCAGCAGCTCCGCCTGGGTCCCTTTCCCGGCGCCGGGGGCGCCCAAAAGAATGAGATTCATTTGGTTCTCCTTTTAATCCAGGAAGCCCTTGTAATGCCGCATGAGCATCTGGGCCTCCAGGGCCTTCACCGTCTCCAGGGCCACACCCACGACGATGATGACGGAGGTGCCGCCGATGGCCAGGTTGCCCACGTCCTCCATGAGGTCACCGGCAATGATGGGCAGCAGCGCCACGATGGCCAGGTAGACCGCGCCGAAGACCACGATCTTGTTGATGACCCGCTGGATGAAGTCGGCGGTGGGCTTGCCGGGACGGAAGCCGGGGATGAAGCCGCCGTTCTTCTTCAGGTTGTTGGAGATCTCCACGGGGTCATACTGGATGGCGGCGTAGAACCAGCTAAAGAAGAAGATCAGCAGGAAGTAGCACACCGCGTAGAAGGCGCTGCGGGAGCTCATCACATGGACGTACCACCAGTTGGTCTGATCGCCGGAGAAGAAGGCGTAGATGGTGGCGGGCACGGAGGTGATGGAGGAGGCGAAAATCACGGGCATGACGCCGGACATACTGACCTTGATAGGAAGGTTGGTATTCTGGCCGCCGTAGATCTTCCGGCCCACCACCCGCTTGGCGTACTGGATGGGGATCCGCCGCTCGGCGTCGTTGATGAAGACGATGAACACCACCAGCAGCGCCATGCCGATGACGACGATGAGGATCTGCCACCAGACCATGGTGATCATCCGGCCGATCATGCCGGGGATGCCGGAGACGATGTTGGCAAACAGGATCAGGCTGATGCCGTTGCCGATGCCGAACTCGGTGATCTGCTCGCCCAGCCACATGATGGCGGAGGCGCCGGCGGTGTAGCACAGGGTGATGACGATGGCGGGCAGCCAGCCGGTCTCCCGCATGATGGGATAGCTGGAGCTGTTGGCCTGGACCAGGATGTTGTAGTAGCCGAAGCCCAGAAGAACGGCCAGACCCACAGTGGTGTACCGGGTGATCCGCTCGATCTTCTTCTTGCCCTCCTCGCCCTCGTCCTTGGCCATTCTCTCCAGAGCGGGGATGGCCACGGTGAGGAGCTGGATGATGATGGAGGCGTTGATATAGGGCTGGATGCCCAGGGCCAGGACCTTGGCCTGCGCCAAGCCCTGACCGGACATGGCGTTGAACAGGCCCAGGATGGTGCTGGAAAGGGTCGCCTCAAAGTAAGTGGACAGGGCCGCCCCATCCACATAGGGAAGGGGAATGACGCTGGCGACCCGGAACAGCAGCAGGGCAAGAATGGTGAAGAGCATCTTCTTGCGCAGCTCGGGGATGCCCCAGGCGTTCTTCAGTGTTTGGATCACTTATACCACCTCGGCCTTTCCGCCTGCCTGCTCGATGATTTCCTTGGCAGACTGGGAGAAAGCCGACGCTTTCACGGTGAGCCGCTTGTTCAGCTTCCCGTTGGAGAGGACCTTCAGGCCGTTGGGGCAGTTGTGGATCACGCCCTTATCCAGCAGCGCCTGGACGTCCACGGTGTCGCCGTCCTCAAAATTGCGGTTCAGCGCCGCCAGATTCACGGCGGTCAAAGGCTTGGCGAAGATATTGTTGAAGCCGCGCTTGGGGACCCGGCGGGCCAGAGGCATCTGGCCGCCTTCAAAGCCGGCCCGGACCTTGCCGCCGGAACGGGCCTTCTGGCCCTTGTGGCCCCGGCCGCCGGTCTTGCCGTTGCCGGTGCCGGGCCCGCGGCCCTTGCGTTTGGCTACCTGGGTAGAGCCCACCACAGGAGAAAGCTCAGAAAGTTTCATTTCTCTTTCCTCCTTATTCTACTTCTGTGACCTGGAGCAGGTAGCCGATCTTGGCGATCTTGCCCCGGGTCTGGACATTGTCCGGCTGGATGGTCACCTGGCCGATCTTCCGCAGGCCCAGGGACGCGGCGGTGGCGATATGCTTCTCCAGGCGGCCGTTCAGGCTCTTGACCAGCTTGATTTTCAAATTTGCCATGGTGCTTCGCCCTCCTTACCCTACGATCTGCTCCACGCTCTTGCCCCGGACGGCGGCGACCTGCTCGGGAGAGCGGAGGGTTTTCAGGCCCTGCATGGTGGCCTTCACCACGTTCTGGGGGTTGTTGGAGCGCAGACACTTGGCGCAGATGTTCTTGATGCCCACGGCCTCCATCACCGCGCGGACCGCGCCGCCGGCGATGACGCCGGTGCCTTCGGGGGCGGGCTTCAGGAGAACGGAGCCGGCGCCAAAGACGCCGATGATGTCATGGGGAATGGTGGAACCGGCCAGGGAGACCTTGACCATGTTCTTCTTGGCGTCGGCGATGCCCTTGAGAATGGCCTCGGAGACTTCGGCGGCCTTGCCCAGGCCATAGCCCACGGTCCCCTTGCCGTCCCCGACCACCACCAGGGCGGAGAACTTCATCACGCGGCCGCCCTTGACGGTCTTGCTGACCCGGTTCAGATAGACGACCTTCTCGATCAGCTCGGGCGCTTCGTTGTTGGGAGTCTTGTTGTAAGCCATTTTGTTTCCTCCTACCCTTAGAACTTGAGTCCGCCGTCTCTGGCGCCTTCGGCGAGGGCGGCCACACGGCCGTGGTACAGGTAGCCGCTCCGATCGAAGACGACTTCCTCAATGCCCTTCTCCTTGGCCCGCTCCGCCAGGACCTGGCCCACCTTCTTGGCGGCCTCGCAGTTGCCGGCGGCGCCCTCAAAGCTCTTCTCAAGCGTATTGGCGGAGGCCAGGGTGACCCCGTTCACATCGTCGATGAGCTGGGCGTAGATGTTCGCGTTGCTGCGGAATACGTTCAGGCGGGGACGCTGGGGGGTGCCGGAGATCTTCCCGCGGACGCGGACGTGGCGCTTGACGCGCATGGCGTTCTTATTGACTTTGCTTACCATATCGGCACACCTCCATTACTTCTTGCCGCCGGCCTTACCGGCCTTGCGGCGGATGACCTCTGTGGTATACTTGATGCCCTTGCCCTTGTAAGGCTCGGGGGGCCGCTTTCCACGGACCTCGGCGGCAAACTGGCCCACGGCCTGCTTGTCGATGCCGTTGATGACGACCTTGTTGGGAGCGGGCACGTCGATGGTGATGCCGGGGATCTCGTCCACGATGACCTCGTGGGAGTAGCCCAGACGCATGACCAGTTGATTGCCCTTCTTCTCGGCACGGTAACCGGTGCCGTTGATTTCCAGTTCCTTGGAGTAACCCTTCTCCACGCCCTCCACCATGTTGTGGATCAGGGTGCGGGTCAGGCCGTGGAGGCTCTTGTGCAGGTGCTCGTCGTCAGGACGGCTGACGGTGAGTTCGCTGCCCTCCAGCTTGAGGATCATGTCGGGGTGGAAGGTGTTGGTCAGCGTGCCCTTGGGGCCCTTGACGGTGACCACATTGCCCTCGGCGATGTCCACAGTGCAGTTTGCCGGGATGGTGACCGGCTTCTTTCCGATTCTAGACATTTTCCGCTCCTCCTTACCAAACGAAAGCCAGGACTTCGCCGCCGATGTGGAGCTCCCGGGCCTTTCTGTCGGTCATGACGCCCTTGGAGGTGGAGACGATGGCGATGCCCAGGCCCTTGAGCACGCTGGGCAGCTCGTCGGCGCCGGCGTAGACCCGGAGGCCGGGTTTGGACACGCGGCGCAGGCCGGAGAGGACCTGCTGCTTCTTGGCCAGGTACTTCAGGTTGATGTGGATGACGCCCTGATTGCCGTTGTCCACCACGTTGAAGGACTTGATGTAGCCCTCCTCCAGCAGGATCTGGGCGATGGCCTTCTTCAGGTTGGAAGCGGGCACGTCCACGGAGTCGTGCTTTGCGGCGTTGGCGTTCCGAATACGGGTCAGCATATCGGCGACGGGATCGGTGATTTGCATATAAGTTTATCCTCCTTGATCAGAAGCTACGGGCTATACCCGTTGATAGGCCCGGGGGTATCCGGGGAATGCGGGCAGGCGTGCCTGCCCCATTTTCCCGGGACGAGCCGGACCCCGTTTACATTGGAATACGACCTATCCGACTTACCAGCTAGCCTTACGGACGCCGGGGATCTGGCCGTTGTAGGCCAGCTCGCGGAAGCAGATACGGCAGATGCCGTAGTTACGCAGGTAGGCGTGGGGCCGGCCGCAGATCTTGCACCGGTTGTAGCGCCGGCTGGAGAACTTGGGAGCGGCCTGCTGTTTCAGGATCATTGCTTTCTTCGCCATAGATCTTTCCTCCTTAGCTGTAGAAGGGAGCGCCGAGCTGGGTCAGGAGCTCCTTGGCTTCCTCGTCGGTGGCGGCGGTGGTGCACACGCAGATGTCCATGCCGCGGATCTTATCCACCTTGTCGTACTCGATCTCGGGGAAGATGAGCTGCTCCTTCAGACCGAAGGCGTAGTTGCCCCGGCCGTCGAAGGAGTTGGGGTTGATGCCCCGGAAGTCGCGGACCCGGGGAAGGGCCACGCTGAACAGCCGGTCCAGGAACTCGTACATCTTGGCGCCGCGAAGGGTGACCTTCACGCCCACGGTCTCGCCCTCACGGACCTTGAAGTTGGCCACGGACTTCCGGGCCTTGGTGGTGATGGGCTTCTGGCCGGTGATGGCGGCGATGTCCTTGCAGATGGCCTCGATCTCCTTGGCGTTGTTCTTGCTGTCGCCGCAGCCCACGTTGACCACGACCTTGTCCAGCTTGGGGATCTGCATGACGCTCTTGTAGCCGAATTTCTTATTCAGAGCGGGAGCGATCTCGGCGGTGTACTTCTCTTGCAGTCTGCTAGCCATTGTCGATCTCCTCCTTCATCAGATTTCGGCGCCGCACTTGCGGCAGACGCGGGTCTTCTTCTCGCCCTCGACCTTGAAGCCGATCCGAACGCCCTTGTCGCACTTGGGGCAGTACAGGGCGACCTTGCAGGCCCGGATGGGGGTCTCCCGCTTGATGATACCGCCGGGCTCCCCCTGACGGCGGGGCTTGGTGTGGCAGGTGGCCAGGTTGACCTTCTCCACAATGACCATTTCCTTCTTGGGCATGGCGGTGAGGACCTTGCCCTTCACGCCCTTGTCCTTGCCGGACAGGACGATCACGGTGTCGTTTTTCTTAATGTTCATATCTTCGGTTCCCCCTTAGATGACTTCGGGCGCCAGGGAAAGGATCTTCATGTAGTCCCGCTCCCGCAGTTCCCGCGCCACCGGTCCAAAGATACGGGTGCCTCTGGGGTTCTTGTCGTCCCGGATCAGCACCGCCGCGTTCTCGTCGAAGCGGACGTAGGTGCCGTCTTCCCGGCGCAGGCCCCGTTTGGTGCGGACGATGACGGCCTTGACCACCTCGCCCTTCTTCACCGTACCGCCGGGGGTGGCCTTCCGGACGGAAGCCACGATCACATCGCCGATGTTGCCGGTCTTCCGCTTGGAGCCGCCCAGGACCCGGATGCAGTGAATTTCCTTAGCGCCGGTGTTGTCGGCGACTTTCAGGTAACTCTCCTGTTGAATCATAGCCTACCGACCTCCTTACTTCGCCTTTTCGATGATACGGACCAGCCGCCATCTCTTGTCCTTGGAGAGGGGCCTGGTCTCCATGACCTCCACGGTGTCGCCGATGCCGCAGGCGTTTTCCTCGTCGTGGGCCTTCAGCTTGTAAGTCCGCTTCAGGGTCTTCTTGTACAGAGGATGCTGGACGCTGTCCTCAATCGCAACCACGATGGTCTTGTCCATCTTGTCGGAGACGACCTGACCAATTCTGGTTTTGCGGAAAGCTCTTGTATTCTCACTCATTCTGGCTTACCTCCTCAGACATTGGTCTGCTTCTGCCGGATGATGGTCTTGATCTGGGCGATGTCCTTCTTGACCGCCGCGATCTGCATGGGGTTATCCAGCTGGTTGGTGGCGTGCTGCATCCGCAGCATGAACAGGTCCTTCTTCAGGTCCTGGAGCTTCTTCTGAAGGTCTTCCACGGACAGGGCCTTGGTCTTCTCTAGTTCCTTCGCCTTCATTACTCTTCACCGCCAATCTCAGTATCGGGAGCTTCCTTGGGGATGATGCGGGTCTTGATGGGCAGCTTGTGCTGGGCCAGGCGCAGGGCCTCCTTCGCCGTGGACTCGTCCACGCCGCCGATCTCGAACATCACCTTCTGGTTCTTCACCACAGCGACCCAGCCCTCGGGAGCGCCTTTACCGGAACCCATACGGGTGCCCAGGCCCTTCTTGGAGTAGGGCTTGTCGGGGAAGATCTTGATCCAGACCTTGCCGCCACGCTTGGTGTAACGGGTCATGGCGATACGGGCGGCCTCGATCTGATTGCCGGAGATCCAGCCGGGCTCCAGGGCCTGGATGCCGTAGTCGCCGTAGGAAACCTTATTGCCGCGGGAGGCCGCGCCGGTCATACGGCCGCGCTGCACCTTGCGGTACTTTACTCTTTTGGGCATCAGCATCAGCGGGTTCCTCCTTCTCTGCGGGTACGGGGCCGGTCAGAGCCGGGGCCCCGGCGGTCACCACCGCGATCCCCGCCCGGACGGCGGTCCCGACGGTCCCGACGATCCCGGCGCTCACGAGGAGCGGGCTCCGGGGCGGCGGCGCGGAGGGTGGTGTTCAGAACCTCGCCCTTGTAGATCCACACCTTGACGCCGATGCGACCGTAGGTGGTGGCAGCCTCGGCAAAGCCGTACTCAATGTCGGCCCGGAGGGTCTGCAGGGGGATGGTCCCTTCGTGATAGGATTCGCTCCGGGCGATCTCAGCGCCGCCCAGGCGGCCGCCGCAAGTGACCTTGATGCCCTTGGCGCCAAGGCGGGTGGCGGTCTGCATGGCCTTCTTCATGGCCCGGCGGAAGGAGATCCGCTTCTCCAGCTGCTGGGCAATGTTCTCGGCCACCAGCTGGGCGTTCAGGTCCGGGCTGCGGATCTCAACGATGTTCAGAGCGACGCTCTTGCCCAGCTTGGCTTCCATCTCCTTGCGGAGATTCTCGATGTCCGCGCCGGCCTTGCCGATGACCACGCCGGGGCGGGAGCAGTTGATGTTGATCTTGATCTTGCCGCTGGAGCGCTCGATCTCGATCTTGGCGACGCCCGCGTTATACAGGCGCTTCTTCAGATATTTCCGGATGTTATAGTCCTCAACGATCAGGTCGCCGACCTGCTCCTCCCGGGCATACCAGCGGGAGTCCCAGTCCTTGATCACGCCGACCCGCAGACCATGGGGATTGACTTTCTGTCCCATAGCAACCTCCTGATTAAGCCTTCTCGCTCACACCGATGGTGATGTGAGTAGTTCTCTTGAGAATACGAACGAAGCCCCGGCGGGACGCGATGCGGCCGCGCTTCAGCGTGGGGCCGGGATTGGCCACCACGGTGGAGACATACAGGCTCTCCGGGTTCATCCCGTGATTGTGCTCGGCATTGGCCACGGCGCTGCTCAGCAGCTTCCGCATGGGCTCACAGGCGGCCTTGGAGGTCTGGTTCAGGTAGGCTTTGGCGGTGTTGACGTCCTTGCCCCGGATCATGTCGCAGACCAGCTGGACCTTGCGGGGAGACATCCGGACGTATTTGACATGGGCAAACGCTTCCATACTCCTACCTCCTTACTTCGCGTTGGCGGTCTTGCTGCCAGAGTGACCCCGGAAGGTTCTGGTCGGCACGAACTCGCCCAGCTTGTGACCCACCATGTCCTCGGTGATATACACGGGAACGTGCTTCCGGCCGTCATGGACAGCGATGGTGTGACCGACGAAGGAGGGGAAAATCGTGGAAGCCCTGGACCAAGTCTTGAGGACTTTCTTTTCTCCGGCCTTGTTCAGCTCCTCGATGCGCTTATACAGCTCGGGAGCGACAAACGGGCCTTTCTTGACGCTTCTGCTCATTTCTCATATCCTCCTTACTTGCTGTTTCTGCGCTTGACGATGAACTTATTGGTGCGGTTCTTCGTCTTGCGGGTCTTGTAGCCCAGAGCCGGCTTGCCCCAAGGCGTGACAGGCCCGGGACGGCCCACCGGGGCGCGGCCTTCGCCGCCGCCATGGGGGTGGTCGTTGGGGTTCATCACGGAGCCGCGGACGGTGGGACGGATGCCCATATGGCGCTTCCGGCCGGCCTTGCCGACGTGGACGTTCTCATGGTCCAGGTTGCCCACCTGACCGATGCAGGCGGTGCAGTTGGTCCGGACGTAGCGGACCTCGCCGCTGGGCAGACGGACCTGGGCCAGGGCCCCTTCCTTCGCCATGAGCTGGGCGGCGGCGCCGGCGCTGCGGACGAGCTGGGCGCCCCGGCCGGGGCTGAGCTCCACGTTGTGGATCACGGTGCCCACGGGGATGTTGGCGATGGGCAAGCAGTTGCCGGGCTTGATGTCCGCGTTGGGGGAGGAGACTACCTTGTCCCCGGCCTTCAGGCCGTAGGGGGCCAGGATATAGCTCAGGGTGCCGTCCTCGTACTGGATCAGGGCGATGAAGGCGCTCCGGTTGGGGTCGTACTCCAGGCGCTGAACGGTGGCAGGCATATCCTGCTTGGCCCGGTGGAAGTCGATGATGCGGTATTTCCGCTTTCCGCCGCCGCCGCGGTGGCGGACGGTGATGTGGCCGTAGCTGTTCCGGCCGGAGTGCTTCTTGACGGTCTCGATGAGGCCGCGCACGGGCTTGGCCTTCTTATCCACCCCGTCGAAACCGGACACGGTCATGCCTCTCCGGGCGGGAGTATAGGGCTTATAGGTTTTGATCGCCATTTTTATGCTCCTTTCCGGTTAGACCATGCCTTCAAAGAACTCGATGGTCTTGGAGTCCTTCGTCAGCCGGACCATTGCCTTCTTATAGGCGGGGCGGCGGCCGGCGGGATAGGCGCCGGTGCGCTTGCGCTTGCCCTGCATCCGCAAGGTGGTGATTTTCTCCACCTTCACGCCGAAGATCTCCTCCACAGCGGCCTTGATCTCGGGCTTGGCGGCGTTGATGTCCACCAGGAAGACGTACTTCTTATCCGCCACGTTTTCCATGGACTGCTCGGTGATCACCGGGCGCTTGATGATGTCGTAAGCGTTGCTCATGCGAATACCTCCTCGATCTTGGCCAGAGCCGCCTGGTCCACCACCAGCTTGCCGCTGTTCAGAATGTCATAGACATTGATGAGGTTGGCGAAGGTGACCTGGCAGCCGGGAATGTTCCGGCCGGAGAGGACCACATTGCTGTCCGGCCCGGCGGTGATGACCAGCACCTTGCCCTCGGCGCCCACGGCGTGGAGGAACTGAACGAAGGGCTTGGTCTTGGGGGCGTCCACGTGAATGTTGTCGATGACCAGGATGCTGCCCTCGGCGGCCTTGGCGCTGAGGACGCTCTTGAGCGCCAGGCGGCGGGCCTTTTTATTTAAGGTGTAGCCGTAATCCCGGGGCTTGGGGGCGAAGACGATGCCGCCGTGGGTCCACTGGGGGGCCCGGGTGCTGCCCTGACGGGCCCGGCCGGTGCCCTTCTGCTTCCAGGGCTTCCGGCCGCCGCCGGAGACCTCCGCCCGGGTCAGAGCGGACTGGGTGCCCTGCCGGCAGTTGGCCAGATGATTCTTGACCACGTCGTGGACGACGGACTCGTTGGGCTCGATGCCGAACACGGCTTCGGACAGTTCGATCTCGCCCACCTGCTTGCCGGACATATCATATACGTTAGTCTTAAGCATGTGCTACGATCTCCTTTCCTTAGCCTCTGGCGGAAGCCTTCTGGGGATTGCGCCCGGAAGCCTTCTGCGGGTTCTTGCTGATGCCGGACTCGGCGGACTTGACCTTGTTGTGCTTGACGGTGTTGCGGATGTAGACCACGCCGCCCTTGGGGCCGGGGATCGCGCCCCGCAGCACGATCATGTTGAGCTCGGGGTCCACCTTCACCACGTCCAGGTTCTCGATGGTGACCTGCTCCACGCCCATCTGGCCGGCGCCGATCTTGCCCGGGAAAATACGGGACTGGTGAGAGGAGGCGCCCATGGAGCCCGCGTGACGGTGGACAGGGCCGCCGCCGTGAGTCATGGGGGTCCGGCCGGCGCCATGGCGCTTGACGACGCCCTGGTAGCCGTGGCCCTTGGAGATCCCGGTGACGTCCACCTTATCTCCCTCGGCGAAGGTGTCGGCCTTCACCACGTCGCCCACGTTCATCTCGCCGGCGCCGTCCAGCTTGAATTCCTTCAGGTGCTTCTTGGGGGCCACGCCCGCCTTCTTCAGGTGGCCGGCCTCCGGCTTGGTCAGCTTGGACTCCTTCACATCCTCGAAGCCAAGCTGGACGGCCAGGTAGCCGTCGGTTTCGACGGTCTTCTTCTGAGTGACGACGCAGGGACCGGCCTCGATCACGGTGACCGGAATGACCTTGCCGCTCTCATCGAAGATCTGGGTCATACCCACTTTCTTGCCGATGATTGCCTTTTGCATGATGTTTACTCCTTTTTAATAGGTTATTGGTTGACTTGGGAGCATTGGCTCTCCCTTGCCAACTTGACCCGTCCGCCCGATGAAAGACAGTGCGGGCAGCTCGCGATCTCCCTGACGGGGGGAGGTCACAGCTTTATCTCGATCTCCACGCCAGCCGGAAGATCCAGGGCCATCAGGGCCTCCACGGTCTTCTGGTTGGGGTTGAGGATGTCGATCAGACGCTTATGGGTTCTGCGCTCAAACTGCTCCCGGCTGTCCTTGTTCACGTGGGGAGAGCGCAGGATGGTGACGATCTCCTTCTTGGTAGGCAGCGGGATGGGGCCGGAGACGGCGGCGCCGTTGCGCTTAGCGGTCTCCACGATCCTGGCGGCGCTGGAGTCGATCAACTGATGATCGTAAGCCTTGAGCCGGATGCGGATCATTTCCTGGTTAGCCATTTGTTTTTTCCTCCTTGATAAAACGTACTCAGTTTCGTGACGCCTGGGTACGGATGAGCAATCTGTTCACGCCGCCGTGCGTATCACTCCGGACCACGAAAAATGGCCGACGCAAGGCCGGCCTTCCCCGTCTCCGGCGATATACGCCGGCGCGAACAGGGGTTCGCTCAGCCGCCCGATGACCGGACATACTCCGCGGAAGTTACCGCCGTAGCGCAATCTCCCGCATCATCGCATTGCGCGCACGCTTTCCCGCACGCGCTTGGCTATTTTAACACACACGGCACAGTTTGTCAACCCATTTTTTTCAATTTTTTCTCGCCGCGAAACGCGGGGCCCGCTGTGGTTCGCGGCGCATATGTAACAGCCTGGGCCGCCAGAGGCGGCCCAGAGTTACGGCTGTCGAATCGCCTTTCCGCGTTTGCCGTCCGCAGACGGCAAATGGATTTCAATCATTTTTTGCCAGGGCGTGTACCTGGCAAAAAATACATTTCAGGCTGAGAGTGTGCGAGCTGTGCGCCTCCGGCGTACAGCGAGTGCGCGGTTCAGCCTGCGATCCCCTCCAAATGGGAGCCCAGCAAAGCGGGTCCCATTTGGAAGGCTGTCAAAAACTTTCGTTTTTGACAGCCTGAGCCTGGGCCGCCAGAGGCGGCCCAGAGATTTTTCATCCCAGCTTCAAAAAATCCGCCGGGTCCGTGGCGTTCCCGTTGAGGGTAACGCTGAAGTGGACATGGTCTCCCAGCGCCGATTCCAGCAGAGCGGACTGGCCCACATAGCCGATGGTCTGGCCCATGGTCACCTGGTCCCCGACCTTCACCGCCACGTTGTCTGCCAGGCTGGCGTAACGGGTGACGTACCCGTCGGAGTGGGTGATGACCACGGTCTGCCCCATGGTGTCGTCGGTGTAGACCTCGGTGACGGTGCCGTCGGCGGCAGCCTTCACGGCGGACCCTGCCTCAGCGGCAATGTCCACGCCGTTGTGGACCCGCCAGTCACGGGTGGTCTGGTTGTAGCTCAGGCAGTCCATGGCATACTCGGCCACAGTCTCCCCCTCCAGGGGGGCGGCGGTCCGCAGCGCCTTCTTGGTGGGCGCGGTGGGCTGGGTGGCTTTGGACGGCTGAGTGGCCGCCGGTTTGGTGGCAATGGCCGGCACATCCTGCTGGCCCTGGTTGGTCGCGGACACAGAGGCGTCCGGCTCCTGGATGGGTTGGTTGGCGTTTCGGTAGTACAAATAGCCAGAGATCCCGATTGCGGCGGCGCACAGGACCAGGGCTATGTAGTAGCCCTTCCCGTTGAAACCGCCAGATTTTTGGTTGTTCATTGGTTAATAGCACCTCCGAAGTTAAGTATTGCCAATTTTTCGGAGGCTATACAGAAAATTTTACCAGTTTAGGCGATTTCGTCCTCCGCATCGTCCAGCTTGGCCCGGCGCTTCCGGTAGACGGCCCGCAGAATTTCCAGCAGCCCCAGGCAGACAAGATAGCACCCCGCCGCGAAGGCCAGAGCGACGCCGGCCACCCCCAGGGTCAGGGGGCGCTTCAGCACCGCCAGCACCCGAATCAGCAGGATCGCCCCGCAGGCCGCCGCCGGGACCAGGCTCACAAGGGCGTTGGTCCGGAAGGTAGGGGCCAGGCCGTTCTTTGTCCAGATGCCGTTCCGCACGGTGGCGAACACCAGGTACGCCGAGCTGATCAGAAGCACGATCCCCTCCCCGGCGATCTGCCTCAGATCCGCCCCCAGCACCGCCTGGATCACCACCGCCGCCGCGGCGGCCCAGAAGGTCAGCCAGAAGCCGATCTCCTCGATCTGAAAAAGCCTGCGCTCCTGCATTTCGTCCAGATTGGTCTTTGAATTTTGCTTCATTTTATTCATCCTCCTCGCCGAATAGCTCGTCCAATGTTTTTCCCAGTACCTTACAGATGGCCCGGCACAGCCGGATGGTGGGGTTGTAGTCCCCCTGCTCGATGGCGTTCATGGTCTGCCGGGAAACGCCCACCGCCTCGGCAAGGGCCTTCTGGGTCATGTCCCGCTCGGCCCTCGCCGCCTTGATTTTCAGATTGCGTCCGATGCCAAACACCTCCCTTTAAGCGCCGCGTCCTCTGGCAGATCGGGAAAGAGAAACAAATTCTCCTCCCGCATACGGCCCTTCCATACAAATTTCACACGTTCCGCCTTCTTCTCTACATTATAATAATATAATAGAAGTAGTTTGGGCCGGCTTCTTTTCCAAGGGGCCCCAAGTGATTTTCCCATCGATTGCGGAGATCGCGTCCGGCCGGAGTATCTCCTGTGGATATGTTAACATATATATGATAAAATGTCAAGTATATTTTACTTATCTGACCGGCATTTTTGCGCGGCGTCCCTGGAAACGAACGGGCCTGGGGGCGCGGAAGCTGGGGCCCGGGCGTTTCGGGGCCGGGAACGGAGGCGGATGCCTGGAAAGCCGCCCGAGCCGGTTTGGCCGGGGCGTCGCGGACCAGGGGGCAAAGACATTCCGGGACCCCATTCGGGGCCCCGGAGGCGTATTTTGTGGTTGGACGTCTTGGCGGCCCATTCGGGCGCGCGGAGCGCGGAGGTCAGTTGGCAGCCACGGCGGCGTCGGCCTTGGTGTTCGCGATCAGCTTTTTCGGGCAGACCGTGGCGCAGAGGCCGCAGGAGGTGCATTTGTCGTAGTCGATGGACGCCAAATTGTGCTCTACATGGATCGCGCCGGTGGGGCAGATCTTCTGGCACAGGCCGCAGCCAATGCAGCCGGCGGTGCAGCCGCGGATCGTCACGGGGCCCTTGGCCTGGGAGGCGCAGGCCACCACCACGTTCCGCTTCTCGTACTCCACCGGAATGATCAAATGCCGGGGGCACTGGGCCGCGCAGCTCATGCAGCCGACGCACTTGGCGTCGTCCACCTTCGCCACGCCGTTGACCACGTGAATGGCGTCGTACTGGCAGCCTTTGGTGCAGTTGCCGAAGCCCAGGCAGCCGAATTTGCAGATCAGGGGGCCCCGGCCCGCCACCTTGGAGGCAGCCAGGCAGTCGTGGATGCCTTCGTACTCGCCCTTCATCTTGGCGCCGATGTCCTTGCCGTTCTCGTCCTGGCCCTTGTAGCCGGCGCAGCGGACCAGGGCCACCCGGCGGGCCACCTTTTCGGCCTTGACGCCCATGATCTGGGCCATGGCCTGGGCGGCGTCATCGCCGCCGGAGGCGCATTTGCCGATCTCGGCTCTGCCCTCCAGGACCGCCTGGGCGTAGGCCGCGCAGCCGGAAAAGCCGCAGCCGCCGCAGTTGGCCCCGGGAAGGGCCTCGGTGAGCCGGTCCAGACGGGGATCCGTCTCCACGTAGAAGACCTTGGAGGCAACGGCCAGCACCAGGCCGAAGATCAGGCCCAGGCCGCCCAAAATGCCAATGGCAATGAGAATTTCCGTCATTTTTATGACCATTCCTTTCCGCTGCGCTACAAGGCACCAAAGGAGATGAAACACAGGTGCCACTAACACAGCA
>CANQQO010000037.1 GCA_947625965.1 uncultured Oscillospiraceae bacterium | reverse complement strand
TCGGTGACTTCTTCATGCCCGAAAAGATAGCCTATCACTACGGAATTGTCAAACGCGACAAAAACACGGTTCCCTTTGATGTCATCCGGCGTGTTCTTTCTGTATTCGTGACAGCAGTTTTCCGTTTCCCATGCTTCGGAAATAGAAATCAACTGTTCCAACAGTTCCTCCGTTAAAGTAACTTCTTTGATGACCATTTTTCCTCCAAAACTCTGATTTCCATTTCAGACTTGTTGAACAGGTAAAGACGCGAAGCGCATTTTTCTGTTCGGCAAGTACACAGGGGATAGCCGCTTTCGCGGCGTCCCAAGTGGGATTCCCTTCGGTCACAAGGGGGTGTAGCCCCCTTGAGGTCGCGAAGCGACGAAACCTCTCGGACGGCGGCTTTCCGCTGCCAGAGAGGAAGCCTCGCAGAGCGCACGATACATGGTCGCCAGACCTATGTATAGAAGTGCGCCCTTTAGTTCCTAAAGGGTTTTGCAACGTTTCGACAAACGGGAAGTTACAGATTTATTATAAACGATCTTATAATCCACCTCGTTGCCGAATAAGCTCATAGCCATGCTTCAAAATAATACCAGCAATCATCGATCTTCTTTGTCATGCCGCGGTTATCCGTTCCGTCTGTCCATTTCCATATATTATCACCCACAAGCGTCAACTCTACATTCACATTCTGAAAAGCAGCGGGTGTGCCGTCAGGCGAATAGTAAAAGCCCATATATGGGATCAAGCCCCAGCCATATGTATAAAATTGGACGATAGGATGCTCTCCATCATATAGCCCCCCGACACTTACCCCGCGGTAACTTCCGGTAGAAACATCCCCAGTCAAACAAGCGGATGCAATATCAGATAAATCTTCGTTGTGAGCTTTGACAAAAAGAGCGACCCGTTCCCCGGGCGTGCAGACCCAGACTGCCGCGGTAACTACGACTAACGCGGCTGCCAACAAAGCTATGACCGTTTTGCTTTTCTTTTTATGCATACATACTCACTCCTACAACTAACGATTTGTCGGACAGTCGCCCACTCGACAATTAACATTATACCACCAAAATGTGAAGAAATCTACTGCCCGTTAAAACGGTTAATCGAATTTTTTCCGAAGTTTCTGCCCACCTCGAATAGAAAACGCCCCGGCGATTTTGTCCTCGTCCAGAGCGTTCCTATCCGCTGTTCCGCTCGCCTTAAAGACAAGCGCAAACAACATACTGTTTTATGACCAGCCCGCAAGTGCGCCGGTGTTATTTTCGGGTCCCGCAGACCTGGTACATCCTCTCGTCGGAGATCGCTACGTCCACGTCGAACCAGGGAGCCATGAGCCCGGCCAGGGTGTTTTCGTCGATCAGGTCGATGGAGACGGCGCTGGCCCGGTCCGCGTGGTGCTTTGCCAGGGCGGCGCGGCTCATCCCGTGGGCAACGCTGAGCCGGCCCCCGGCCCGGACAAGGCCGGACAGTACCCGGATCAGATGCTCCGGGTCCGGGAAGTGGGGAAAGGCGTTGTAGACCATCACTAGGTCAAAGGGGCCGTCAAAGGACGCGGTCTCCACGTCCCCCGTCAGGACATTGGCCTGGGGGAATTTCGCCCGGGCCCGGGCGGCCATCTCCGGGGAGATGTCGATCCCGGTGACGCCGGCGACCCCCCGGCGAAAGTAGTCGGGGAACAGCACCCCCGTGCCGCAGGCCACGTCCAGCACCTGGATGCCGGGACGGACGCCGGCGTTGTCCAGTATTTTGGCGATGACGCTCTCCGGGCGGACCATGTCCTCGTCCCACCAGGGGGCGCATCGGTCGAAAAAGGCGATGATCTCTTTTTTATCCATAAATTATCCTTCTTTGTCGTATCTCGGGGGCACCGCCCGGGCCTTTTCCAGCGCCAGGACCAGGACCGGCAGCAGCAAAAGCTGGATCACGATCCCCGGCAGAGTTCCCACCAGATAGCTCCCCGCCCACAGAGCCAGGGAATAGGCTTGGCCGGTGCCCAGATAGAACGCCGCGCTGGCCACGCCGCCAACAATCCTGCCCAGGACCATAGCCCCCAGCAACGCCAGAGAGTAGTCCCAAACCGCCTTTCCGGTCCGAACCAGCTTTAGGATCCACCCGCAGACCAACCCATAGGTGACAAGCTCCGGCACCATGGGGATGAGCTGCACCGGCGAAGGCATGGAGGACAGCGCGCAGGACAGCACCGGCCCCGCCAGTCCGCAGAAAGCCCCATACCCCCCGCCGCAGAGCATGGCGCACAGCAGCACGGGAATGTGCATGGGGGAGAGGGCGCTTCCCAGGGCGAGGCCGTGGAAAACGGCGGGAAGCACATAGCACAGGGCAATGCACAGCGCACAGATGCAGGACCGCTTCACGGAGGACATACGATTCATGGCGGGACACCTTTCTTTTTGCATTTCCGTAATTATACTCGAAGCCCGCTCCGGGCGCAACCCCCCTAGGGGGTTGCATTTCTTTTTAATATATAGTATGATTTGTCTGAAAAAACAATGGGGAGCGTATTCATGAACGAACAGATACAGACGGTGATCTCCCAGGTGGAAAAGGTGATCCTGGGGAAGACTTCCGTGGTGGAAAAGGTGATGATGGCGGTCCTGGCCGGGGGCCATGTGCTCCTGGACGATGTGCCGGGGGTGGGGAAGACCAGCCTGGTGGTGGCGCTGAGCAGGGCCCTGGGCCTGCCGTACCGCCGGGTCCAATGCACGCCCGACCTTCTGCCCTCGGATATCGTTGGCTTTTCGGTCTATGACCGGCAGACGGGGACCTTTCGGTATATGCCCGGCGCGGTGAACGGCGCCGGTCTTTTCCTGGCCGACGAGATCAACCGCACCTCCAGCAAGACCCAGTCCGCCCTCCTGGAGGCCATGGAGGAGCGGCAGGTGACGGTGGACGGCCAGGTCCATCCTCTGGAGGCGCCCTTCATGGTCTTCGCCACGGAGAACCATGTGGGCGCGGCGGGGACCCAACTGCTGCCCCAGGCCCAACTGGACCGTTTTCTGGTGCGCCTGACCCTGGGTTACCCGGATCTTGAGGCGCAGGTGGCTATTCTCCGGGACCGGCGGACCCAGGACCCCATGGACCGGGTGGAGTGTGTGGCCGGCCGGGAGGAGGTCCTTGCCATGCAGCGCCGGGCGGCGGAGGCCGCTATGAGCGAGGAGATCTTGGGCTATATCGCCCGGCTTGTCATGGCCTCCCGGGAGGAGCCCATGATTGAGCTTGGGCTCAGTCCCCGGGCCGCCATTGCCGTGGGCCGGATGGCCCGGGCCTGCGCCTGCCTCCGGGGGAGGGACTATGTGATCCCCCGGGACGTGCGGGAGGTCTTCTTCGACGTCGGCGGCCACCGTATTCTCCTGAGCCAGCGGGCCAGGGCGGGCCATGTGGACGCCCGCCAGGCCCTGGAACGGGTGATGTCTCGGGTGGAATCGCCCTACGAGGGAACATGAGCAGGCGGACGATCGCCTGGCTCCTCCTTCTGGGGACCGCCGGGAGCTTGTATCTGTTTGAGAACAACGCCGGGACGCTGTCCGTGCTGCTCTGCGCTGCCCTGCCGCCCCTCCTGGGGCTGGTCTTCCTGGCCGCTGGGGGCAAGACGGCGGCGGAGGCGGTCCTGCCCGGAACGGTGGAGAAGGGCAGGGAGATCACCGGCAAACTATCGGTCCAAAATGGGGGCTGGCTCCCGATCCCAAATCTTCAGATCTCCTGGACCTGCCGGAACGAACACACCGGCCAGACCCTTTCCGGCACCCATACCCTGTCCCTGGGACCCAGGGGACGGGCGGAGCTGCCCTTTCAAGCGGTATTCCATCAGTGCGGCCGGGTCCGGTTCGCCCTGACCGGCGCGGAGACGGGGGACCTGTTCGGCCTGTTCCACCGGCGGCTGACCTTGACCGGGAGCTGGGAGACTACGGTCCTGCCGGAGCTTTTTGCCCCGGAGGTCCGGCTGCTGGCGGTGGACATGGCCGCCGCGGAGAGCCAGAACGATTCCCAGACCCGCCCCGGCGGCGACCCGGGGGAGATCTTTGCCATCCGGGAATATGTGCCCGGGGACCCCGTCCGCCAGATCCACTGGAAATTGTCGGAAAAGACCGGCAAGACCATGCTCCGCCAATTTGGCCTCCCCATAGTGGCTCCGCTTTTGCTGATCTTTGATCCCGCCGGCGGGGACCCGACGGTGACGGACGCTCTGACGGAGATCGTCTGCTCCCTGATCGAGGCCCTTTCCGCCCAGGGCGTGGCCTTTGACGTCGCCTGGACGGACGGGGAAACGGGGGAGGCGGTTGTTGAGCCGGTGCTGACTCCGGAGGACGCGGGGCCCCTCATGGGCCGGATCTTGGCCCTTCCCCCCGCCGGTCCTTTTCCGGCGATGGGCGCCTGCCCCTACGCTCATGTGATCGCGGCGGCGGCCCAGGCCCCGGCCTGGCTGGGCCGGATCAACGGCGGCGGACGGATCAATGTCCTGCTGCCCCGAGCTCTCGGAATGGCCGAGGGGCGCCAGCAGGACGGGACCATTCTTTTCACCTTCTCCCCGGAGGACTATCCCCGGGAGCTGGCCCGGATGGAGGTGTAGCTATGGAGCTGTCGTTTGGGAAAGGCCCCCGGAGGAACGGGGGCTTGGACGCGGCGCTCCTTGGAGCGCTTTGGTTGACGGCTCTGGGGACCCTGGACCGGCTCGACCTGCTCCCCTGGTGCCTGCCGGGAGCGCTGCTGCCCGCGCTTTTGCCCCTTGCTTCCGCGAAAAGCGGAAGAACGATGACCGTTGCCCTGCTTATCCTGGGAATGGCGGGGCTGTTCCCCGCCTGGAATGGGATCCTGGTCCTGGCAAATCAGATCTTCAGCCGAAGCCAGGAGGCCCAGGCATATGAATACGTCTATTTTGCTGCTGTTGGGGAGGATGCCCGGCTGGCGGCGCTGGTGCTGAGCCTCCTGGCGGGGCTGGCCTGCTCCGTATGGGGCGGCTGGGCGCTGGGGGCTCTCGGACTGAGCCTGGGACTGGCCATGGCCTACTTTGGCCTGTCGCCGGAGCCGGCTTATTGGCTCCTTCCCGCGATTTTGGGGACCTGGCGGTGCCTGCCCTGGCTTCGGGCAGGACAGATGGCCGGCGCGGCGGCGCTGGTTCTGGCCCTGTGCCTCCTGGCAATGGCGCTTTCGCCGGAACCCGACCCCCGGATCTCCGCGCTGGACGACCGGATCCGGGACGCTCTGGCCCAGGCCGGCGTTTCCTATGACCCCACCCCCGTGCCCACCCAGGTCCCGGCCCCGGAGACCGTTCCCCCGCCTCTGACGGAGGAGGAGCAGCCGGACCGGGCCGTTCAGCCCTGGACGGGGAAGGTCCTGTTTTTCGTCCTTGCGGGCTTGACCCTGGCGGTCCTCTTCATCCCGGCGGTGATCCGCGACCGGGCGGAAAAGCGCCGCCGGGCCAACCGTTCCGGTCTGGACGATCCGGATAACGCCGCCGCCATCCGCGCCCTGTGCCTTTACGCCCGAAGGTGGCGCACCTTTGCCCAGGAGGCGGTCCCCCAGAAGGTGACGGCCCTCTATTTGGAGGCGGCGTACAGCGGTCACGCCATGACGGAGGACCAGCGGGCGGAGGCGAAGGCGTATGTCCGCCGGACCGCCGAGGCCGTCTGGAGACAGGCGAATTGGTGGAAAAAACTGTGGGTCCAATACTTTTTAGCCCTGTAAATGAGGGAAAAAATGAAAAAGCGATTTTTGATTCTCTTGCTTCTCTGCGCGCTCCTCTCCGGCTGCCGGCGGCGGGTGCTGCCCGACGCCTCGGAGGCCATTCGCCAAACCTATGTACAGGAAGTACCGGACCCGGCTCTGCCCGGGGCCTCCGGCACGGTCCAGGGCGGGGAACCGGACCCCAACGCGGACCCGGACCGCCAGTGGACCCCCACGGCCCCTCCGGTGGAGGAGACAGTTTCCGCCCAGGGCGGCGAGACGACGCCCCAGGTCTCCCAGCCTCCCGAGGAGGGGGAGGCGCTCACCGTGACTCTGGATCCCAACGGCGGCGTCTGCGGCCAGGAGACTCTGACGGTCCACACGGGCGCCGCCTACGGCAGTCTTCCCCTGGCGGAGCGGGCGGGCTACAGCTTCAAGGGCTGGTTCACACAGCCGGTCGGCGGCGAGGCGGTGGATTCCACCACCCTGGTCACCCGCCGGGACGACCACACGCTCTACGCTCAGTGGTCCGCCCAGGCTGGATTCCTGCTGACCTTCGACCCCAACGGTGGACGGATCTCCCCCTACGCCAGGGAGCGGACCGCTTTCCCCGGGGATCCCTATGGCGAACTGCCGACCCCCACCTATCGGGGCTATACCTTCCTGGGCTGGTTCACCGGGGAGGGGGAGGAGGTCCGGCCCGAAGACACCTTTGACGCCCATGCGGACCTGACCCTCTACGCCCATTGGGAATATGATCCCATGGCCTACTGGGCCTTTGTGCTGGAAAACACCACCCAAAGGATTTTCACCTGCCAGGAGACCGCCATCTACCTGGAACTGGAGGGCCGGGGCCAGACCAGCCGGGACGCGGCTCTGATCGCCCGGACCGGCTCCCAGAACATTGCCCAAAACCGGGAGGACCCCCAGGTCACCGACGAATGGGTCCGGGAGCGGAGGCCGAATGTGGTGGTGAAGCTGACCGGGGACCTCTCCACCGCCCATGCCCTGGAGGGGGAGCTCTCCGCCCGATTCCCGGGGTGCAGGATCTATGTGCTGCCCCTGGCGGCCACGGAGGGGAGCGAGGCGGAGCAGCTCTACTACCAGCTTTTCCTGGCCAAGGCGCTGTACCCCGACTGGTATCTGGACCTGGACCTGTCCGCTGTGGCGGCGGACCTGGGAATCGCGCCGGATATCTAAGGATACGCTGAAAAAATCGTCTTCGGCTGTGGGGATTTCGCCGAAAATGCGGAATGAAAGAGGGGAAATACATCCGGTATTTCTCCTTTTTCCATTCCTTTTTTCGCGAGGGAAACTTCTCGCCCAGAGCTCTTGCCGATCGATCCAGGACTTCTCGAACCCCCCAGGGGGCTTGCGGAGCGGGTTTTTTCTGCTATAATGGGTATTAGACTCCAAAAGAAAGCGAGGATAAGACATGAAAAGATTTTTTGCCTGGCTCTTGTGCCTGACCATGGCCCTGGGCCTTCTCGCCGGCTGTCAGCCGGACACGCCGCCTGAGACTACCGCCGGGGCTGCGGCTCCTGCCACGTCCGCGCCCACTTCCGCCCCCACCCAGGAGCCCCAGACCGGCGTGGAGGGGAAGATCGTCCTGCTCTACACCGCCAATATCCGGGGCGACCTGGAGATCTATGCCCAGGTGGCCGCCGCGAAGGCCAAGCTGGAAGGGGAGGGTGCCACCGTCTACCTGGTGGACGCCGGGAACTACCTCCAGGGCGGCGCGGGGGCCAACTCCGACCGGGGCCTGGCGGTTTACGAGTTGATGGACGCCGCCGGCTACGATGTGGCCGCCATGGGCCCGCTGGAATTTGTCTACGGCCCCGCCACCACAGGCATGGTCTACCACTCCAATCTGACCAAATACTTCACCCAGGCGGAGCTCTACCGTGGGGCGGAGGAATTGGAATATCAAAAGAACTCTCCCCAGGCAGAGGAGCCTGTTCTGGATACCCGCCCCGCCAAGGAGCCGGCCTCCTTCCGGGTGATCTGTTCCAATCTGCTCCAGGTGACGGACTACGGCTACTATGCCTATGAAGCCAACGCCGTCCTGGGAGATGCCTTCAAGCTGGGCTTTGTGGCCGTGGCGCAGCCGGAGCTGATGGATTCAGTACAGGACGGATTCCTGGATGGCTACACCCTGACCGATGCGGTGGAGGCCCCGGAGTGCGACCTGCTGGTGAGCTTGGGAAGCGAGATGACCGGAGATCTTCACATCCTCCCCGATCCCAACGGGGAAACGGCAATTGGCGCGTACCTCATCGACCCGGAGACCGGCGCTTTCAGCGCCATGGGCCTGGACCTGTCCGGCGAGGACGAAACCGTGGCGGCCCTGGCGCGGGCGGCCATGGACGCCGCGTCCCCGGTGGTGGGCACGGCGCTGTTCCCGCTGAACGGCGCGGACAGTGCGAACCGGAACGGAGAGACGAATCTGGGGGACCTGACCGCCGACGCGCTGAAATGGTACGCCGAGACTCAATTCGAGGGCTTTGCCGCCGACGCCCCCGTTGTGGCAATCCAGAACGGCGGCAACTGCGACCAGTTCCTCTATCCCGGGGACATCACCGAGACGGACCTGCTCTGGGCTCTGCCCTTCTCTCCCATGGGCGTGGGCGTCCTCTACGTCACCGGCGCGGAGCTTTTGGAGACGTTGGAGGCCGCGACCCAGACCGAGGACTGCCCCGGCTGGGCCCAGGTGGCGGGCCTGACCTACGAGGTGGACACCTCCGCCGCCTATGACGCCGGGGAGGAGTACGGCGACTTCTACAAGGCAAGCTCCATCCACCGGGTGACCATCACCAGCGTGGGCGGGGAGCCCTTCGACGAGAGCGCCACCTACGCCCTGGTGGCGGACAACTTCCTGATGAACGGAAACGACACCTATTATACCCTTTCCGCCATTAAAGAGGCCCACCCGGAGCGGTACCTGAACAACGGCAACGGCATCAAGACCCGGGACATCGTGGCCATGTATATCCGGGAGGCCCTGGGCGGCACAGTGGGGGAGACCTACGCCGCGCCCCAGAGACGAGTCACCGTGAAATAGGAAAAAAATCATCGCCCCGGCCCGTCCGGGGCGATTCCCTTTTGCGGGCGGATGTGTTATACTAAAGAAAAAGGGGGTGGATAGCCGTGGATGTCTATGGGCGGCTGCCGGAGGCGCTGCTTCCGTGGTACGCGGTCAACAAGCGCGACCTGCCTTGGCGGGCCGACCGGGAGCCCTATCACGTTTGGCTGTCGGAGATCATGCTCCAACAGACCCGGGTGGAGGCGGTGAAGGGCTATTATGCCCGTTTTCTGGCGGCTCTGCCCGATATTCCCGCCCTGGCGGCGGCGGAGGATGGTCAGCTTCAAAAGCTCTGGGAGGGCCTGGGCTATTACAGCCGGGTCCGAAATTTGAAAAAGGCGGCGCTTGTCCTGATGGAGCGCTGCGGCGGCCGGTTCCCCAGGGACTACGCCCAGGTCCTGGCCCTGCCGGGGATCGGCCCCTACACTGCCGGCGCCATCTGCTCGATCGCCTTTGACCTGCCCACTCCGGCGGTGGACGGCAACGTCCTCCGCCTGGCCGCCCGCCTGACAGCGGACGAGACCCCCGCCGACCTGCCGGAGTTTCGTCAGCGGGTCCAGCGGGACCTGGAAGCGGTGTATCCTCCCCAGGCCGGGGAATTCACCCAGGCGCTGATGGAGCTTGGGGCCACGCTCTGCGGTCCCAACCGCGCCCCGGAATGTGGGAGGTGTCCCTGCCGGGATTTCTGCCTGGGAAAGGGACGGGAGGACCTGCCCAGGCGCCTGCCCAAGCGCCCCCGCCGGGAGGAAAGGCGGACGGTATTCCTCCTGCGAAGCGGCGGCCGGTACGCACTGGAACGCCGCGATCCTCGGGGCCTCCTGGCCGGCCTCTGGCAGTTCCCCAATTGCGAGGGCTGGCTGGAGCCGGGGGAGGCAATTGCAAAAGTGGAGGAAATGGGCCTAAAACCAACGCAAATCTACCGCCAAGTGGAGAAGGAACACATTTTTACCCATATCCAGTGGCATATGCGTGGGTATTACCTGGAAACCGAGCTGCCCGAGGGCACCTTTGTGTGGCTGACCAGGGAGGAGATCGAGGCCCAGGCGGCCCTGCCCACCGCGTTCCGGCAGTTTCTTGAGGATTGGGAGCGGTAAGGGAATGGTCATGGACGGTAAAGAAGCACAGCAAATTAAGCGGATACAGACAGCCTCCCCGCGCTGTTCCGAGCAAGGGAAAGATGGTATGACCGCTCTGGCGAGGACAAATCGCCAGAGCGGTTTCTATTCTACATGGGCAGAAATGTCGTGAAAAATTCGATTAACCGTCTTAACAGACAGTAGATTTCTTCACATCTTAGTGGTATAATGCTAAATGTCGAGTGGACGACTGTTCGACAATTGATGTTTAACGAGGTATAAAATGAGATTATTCGTTTCTTTCTCAGCAAAAAAATTGGTAATTGCGCTCAGATTATTGATTTTATAAAGACACCGCAAGATAAAGTGATTTATTATAAGGATTTGAACACACACGGGTGCAGTAATTGCGGTTATGAGTGTTTCAAAACACAATGCCGATATCGAGACGATGATGTTTATCGCCTATATAGCAGTTTTGAGAGCTACGAAAAAGTAATTCTACTCGTTCCGATGTATTGCGGAAATCCTTCCTCCCTATATTTTGGCTTTAATGAAAGAAGCCAAGACTTTTTCATGCACCATGAAAATGAATATAGTTCCTTTGTGGAGAGACTTTTTATCATCGGCGTCTATGGAAGCAAGAAAGAATCACCAGATTTCATAAGGTGTTTCGAAAAATGGTTTGAGGGTACTCCTTATTCATATCATGTTCTGGGAATCGAACGCCACTTGTACCAGCAAACAATGAAGGATAGCGTAATAGATATTGAGCCAGTTAAAATGGCATTACATGGGTTTATGCGATAAAAACAGGCTTGTTGGGGAATAGATCAGAGCGAACAATCAAAGTTTTGTGGAGACAGCGATGAAAGCAATTACGATAAAACGGGAATACGAAGTTTAAAAATATCTCGTTTGTCGGAGAGATAATGAGGACGGCGAATTGGGATTTGTAGGTGAATAAAATGGATAATTGTGATTGGTGTAACCTATCTGAAGAAGACAAACAGTTTCAGGTGTACGAAAGTAAATCATGGTCTGTTTTCCTTTCAGATGAACAGGATTATATTGGACGATGTATATTGGTTTTGAAGCGTCATTGCAATTCATTGTCAGAGCTAACAGATGGCGAATGGGACGAGCTCCGCAATCTGATTTGTAAAGTGGAGGCATGCTTAAAGGCTGTTTTAGGAGCAACTCTATGTAATTGGAGTTGTTTGATGAATAATTTTTATAAAGAATCAGCGCCTAATCCTCATCTTCATATTCACGTAAGACCAAGATATGATAAGCCCGTGATGCTCAACGGGAACATTTATTCTGATAGCGAGTTTGGTCATCATTATACGGTGAATAAGAGTGGGGTAATATCTGTGAAAGATAAGGAAGAAGTGTTTACTCGACTAAAAGAATGGCTGAATCGTTAAATTCTCGTTTGTCGGAGAGATAATGAGGACGACAAATCGGGATTTGGCGAATTATGCTTCAGAACTACAACTCGGCGTTTTAGGAGAATGCTATGGATCATTTTGTAGATGAAAGAGATTATAAACTGTTAGGCAGTGACAAATATACTTTTTCCGTGCTTGGCCGCAAAATGGGCGGGGAATGTGAACTGCTTCTGACAGACCATGAAAAGCTGATCATTTGCTTTTCGAGCTATCCATATCCTGTATGGATATGGACACCGGATGGAGCGACGGAAGAAGAAAAGGAAAGAGCCTATGAACTTGTCAGAGAAACTGGTTTACTCACGAATAGCCATACTTTCAATTTGAAATATGACTTAGCGGATTATTTTATCAGCAGATCATCGGAAGGCGCAGCGGCTCTATCCATTAAGACCAATATGTTTGCCTATGACTGTCCGAACTTAAAAGAACCACATATATGGGCTGACGGCGAATTACATAGATGTGTGCCGGAGGATATAGATGAACTGGTTGAGTTTATGGATCTTTTCCATAAAGAAACCGGGATAGATCAGAATAGTCTCGAAGCATACCGCTGCAAAGCGGAGGAAGCCGTAAGATGCGGCAGCTATTTTATTTGGAGGAATAAAGAGGGCAAAAGCGTGTCCGTTTGCAGCATTTGGCCAAAGGGCGATCTGGCGAGCATAGGTTCGGTGTATACGCATGAGGAATACCGAAGAATGCACTATGCGGAGAATCTTGTTTATCAAGTATCCAAAATGGCAAAGAACGCAGGATATATGCCTATGCTTTATACGAATGCGGATTATGTTGCGTCGAATGCTTGTTATGAGAAAATCGGCTTTGTTCTCAGGGGAAAATTGTGTACAATAGGCTAAATAAGAACAGTAACTTCATTTAGGGAGCAGGAAATCGAAATCTATGATTCTTTTGCCGGCAAGGCGGACTTACCCGAATGACCGCCCGGCTTGTCCGGCGCTGGGGAGCGCCGGACGGGAACGGCGAAATTTTTACATTTCTATTGCTTCTTTATCTCACAAAAACTCAGACGCGGGGCTTGCCGCGAAGTAGCTTTCAAATGGCTTTGATCGGCTGGAAAGCGGGCCCGTTTCCCGCTTTTCGGCCGATTTTTCGCGTATAGAGGCGCGGCTTGGAAGGGGCCGCGTTTTCGCCGCGCCGGTAGGGGGCGGATGGTTTACATAATATATATTTCGCTAGGCGATTTCTGGCGTGTAGGAAATGCCGCGCGTGGAGAACCCCCATTGCCGCACTTTTTGGGTAAAAGAAAACAAAGTCCTTGACAAAAAATCCTTACAAAAATAAAATAAAAGAAGAATACGTCACGGGAAAGGGAAATGCGCTATGATCCGGGTTGCAATCGTAGAGGATGATCCAATCTATGTCAAGCAGATGCGGGAATACCTGGCCCGGTATGAGGCGGAGAACCATGTCCGCTTTTCCGTCCGAGAGTTCCGGGACGGGGACGAGATCGCGGTGGATTACCGGGCGGAGCATGACATTGTGCTCATGGACATCCAGATGAATTACATGGACGGCATGACCGCCGCCCAGGAGATCCGGAAAAAGGACCGGGAGGTGGTCATCATCTTCATCACCAACATGGCCGCCTATGCCATCCGGGGGTACTCCGTGGACGCGCTGGACTATATTTTGAAGCCCTTTTCCTATTTCACCTTCTCCGCCAGCGTGGAAAAGGCCCTCGAGCGGCTTCAGCGGCGGACCAAGCGGTATCTGTACCTGGCGGGCCGGAACGGGTCCCAGAAGGTGGAGAGCGGCCACATCTACTTCATCGAGGTGGACGGCCACAACCTGACCTACCACACCGCCGACGGCGTCCTCACCGCCACCGGCACCATGAAGGAGCTGGAGGAGAGCCTGACCGGCCACGGCTTTTTCCGCTGCAACAAATGCTACCTGGTGAATTTGGAACACGTGGACGGGATGCGGGGGGACGACGCCCTGGTCCACGGGACCCCGGTGCAGATCAGCCGGGCTAAGAAAAAGGCGTTCCTGGACGCGCTGAACGCCTACATGAGCGAGGTGGGGCTATGAGCGGCGAGATCCAGAACATCCCCGGCGTCTGGACGGCCCTGACCCATATCTTTGCCTGCCTGCTCTATGTGAGCCTGCTGCCCCGGCGGCTCAGGGGCTGGAAATTTTTCGCCGCGGCCGCCTGCATTTTTCTGCCCATGATCCCCTACATGATCCGGGTGGCGGCGCTGGACGGCTTCGCCTTTAACCTGGGGATGTCCCTGTTCGCCCTTTGGACGGCGGCGCCCTTCTTCGCGCTGAGCAAGGAGGGGGGCTACCGGGGGGTGTACTTTGCCGCCAGGGCCTTTATTCTTGGGGGATTTGCCATTTCCCTGGCCTGGCAGCTATACGCCTTCTACGCCGAACGGGTGCCCTTTTTCAGCCGGACCTGGGTGGAGGTGGTATTCATCCTGGTGATCGAGGCGGCGGTATTCTTTCTAATATACGTGCTGGAACGGGTCCACATCAAGGAGAGCGTGGAAATGCCTGTGTCCCGGACCGCCTGCGCCAGCACGGTGGCCATCGCCCTGGTGATCTACATCCTGTCCAGCCTGAGCTTTGCCATGGTGGATACGCCCTTCACCACCCAGCGGTCCCCGGAGGCGTTCAATATTCGGACCATCGTCTACGCGGGGGGCGTAGCGATCTTGTACGCCCATCATTTGCAGCTCTGCGACGCCTATGCCCTGCGGGAGGTCACCGCCCTGCAAAACGTGCTGAATATGCAGTACGCCAACTACCAGCTCAGCAAGGAGTCCATGGAGCTGGTGAACCGGAAATACCACGACCTCAAGCACCAGATCGCCATCCTCCGCTCGGAGCTGGGCGCGGAGGAGAAGACCGCCGTTCTGGACCAATTAGAGCGGGAGATCCGGGCTTTCGACATCCAGACCCACACCGGCAACCGGGTCCTGGACGCCATCCTCACCCGGAAGGGGGCCTACTGCCAGGACCACGGCATCCGCTTTACCTGCGTGGCCGACGGCCACGCGCTGGATTTCATGGGGATCGTGGAGCTGAGCGCCCTCTTCGGCAACGCCCTGGACAACGCCATCGAGGGAGTCAGCAAGGTGGACGACCCGGAGCAGCGGATCATCCACCTATCTGTGAGCAACCAGAAGGGCTTTCTGCGGATCAGCGTGGAGAACCGCTGCGCCGACAGTGTGACCACCGGGGAGGGCCTTCCCCTCACCACCAAGGCCGACCGCTCCCAGCACGGCTACGGGCTGAAAAGCATCCGCGCCACGGTGGAGCAGTATGGCGGCTCCATGTCGGTAAAGGGAGAGAACGGCTGGTTCAGCCTGGGGATCTTGATCCCGGTGGAGGCCGCGAATTGAACATGAAACCCGGAGTTTTGGCAAGCTGCTGAAATTCCGGGCCTTTTGTTTAGATAAAATGTACAATGTGTTGAACGGATTAAGCAACAAAATCAACGGATTATGCAACTCGCCCCACAGGGGGCTATTTTTGTGGTATTGTATCCTAGACAAAAAGGAAGCCCCCCTGGGGGACGGTATTCATTGACAGAAGGAGGATACTATGCTGAAAATCACACGATTTGCCGTGGAGAACCTGACAGAGGGCTGCGTCACGGATGTGCTTAGACCCAGATTTTCCTTCGCCCTGAGTTCGGACCGGGAGAATGTGAGCCTGAAGAAGGCTGCCATCCAGGTAGGTCAGTGGCGGACGGTCACAGACAGCCAGATCGCCGTCTGCTATGACGGTCCGGCCCTGACGCCCTTCACCCGCTACACCGCCACGGTGGAGGCCCAGGACGACGCCGGGGAGACGGCCACCGCCAGCGTTTCCTTTGAGACCGGCCGGCTGGACCTGCCCTGGGAGGGCAAGTGGATCTCCGACGGAGCCTACGTTTTTAAGGAGGCCAAGGTCTCGCCCATTCCCATGACCTTCCGGAAGACCTGGAAGCCGGCGAAGAAAGTCGCCTGCGCCAAGATCTACGCGACTGCCATGGGTATCTATGAGCTGTCCGTCAACGGCCAAAAGGCCGGGGACCAGTATTTCGCCCCGGGCTTTACCTCTTATAAGACCAATTTGCAGTACCAGACCTACGACGTGACCTCCCTTCTGGGGGAGGAGAACACCATCGAAGCGGTGGTAGCCGGCGGCTGGGCCGTGGGCTCCTTCGTCTTCACCCGGGGCAACCGGATCTCTGCCGACCGCCAGGCCCTGCTGCTGGAGCTGCGGGTGACCTATGAGGACGGCGCCCAGGAGGTGGTGGGCACCGACGAGAGCTGGTCCGTTACCGAGGACGGCCCCTTCAAAATGGCGGACCTCTACGACGGCGAGACTTACGACGCCACCGTAAAGCCGGAGGACATCACCTGGCGCAGCGCTACGCTGGAGACCCTCCGGGTGGATCCCAAGATCATGGCCGACTACGGCTCCCCCGTGAAGGCCCATGAGCATATGAAGCCCATCTCCTGCACAAAGCACCCCTCGGGGGTCCTGATCTACGACTTCGGCCAGAACTTCGCCGGCGTGGTGGACCTGGTCATCCGGGGCAGGAAGGGCCAGACCGTCACCGTCAAGCACGCGGAAATTCTAAACCCCGACGGCACCCTGAACACCCAGTTCCTCCGCACTGCCAAGGCCACCGCCACCTACACCTGCGTGGACGGCGAGCAGCGTTACAGCCCCCGCCTGACCTACATGGGCTTCCGCTACATCAGCGTGGAGGGCGTCGAGGAGAAGGACATCCAGGTCTCCGCCTGGGCCCTGTATTCCGATTTGGAGCGCATCGGCGATTTCGCCTGCTCCAACGATATGCTCAATCAGCTCCAGAGCAACATTCTCTGGGGCGCCAAGTCCAACCTGGTGGACATTCCCACGGACTGCCCTCAGCGGGACGAGCGGATGGGCTGGACCGGCGACATCGCCGTGTTCTCGCCCACAGCCTGCTATCTCTTCGACATGAGCCGGTTCCTGGGCAAGTGGATGCTGGATGTAAAGGCCGAGCAGTTCCCCGGCGGCGGCATCCCCAACACCGTGCCTCGCCAGGGCTACGGCTTCCCCGCCACCATGCCCGACATGGCGGTGGACTGGTGGGACGACGCCTGCATCCTGGTGCCCTGGGCGGAGTACCGGGCCAGGGGAGATGTGGAGATCCTCCAGAAATTCTACCCCTGCATGAAGAAGTACGTCAAAGCCTGCACCTTCTGGGCCGGCCTCTTAAGCTTCGGCAAGCACCGCTACATCTGGCACACGCCCGGCGTGTTCCACTTCGGCGACTGGGTGGCCCCCGATGTGCCCAAGATGAGCCAGTGGCAGGCCCGGAGCAAGTGGACCGCCACCGCCAGCCTGAAGAACACCAGCGGCCTGGTGGCCAAGATCGCGGACATCCTGGGTGAGAAGCAGGACGCGGAATACTACCGGGACCTGAGCGCCAAGGTGGCCGACGCCTACTGCTCCATCCTCACCGACGGCCACGGCAAGCTGCTGGAGGAGTTCCAGACCGCTTACGTGCTGCCTCTCTACCTGGATATGTTCCCCAATGAGACGGTGAAGGCCCAGGCGGCGGACAATCTGGTGAAGCTGGTGGAGAAAAACGACTACTGCATCGGCACCGGCTTCCCCGGCACACCCTTCATTTTGTTCGCCCTGGCGGACAACGGCCATGCCGACACCGCCTTTAGGATGCTTCTGAACACCAAGTGCCCCTCCTGGCTGTATGAAGTGAAGATGGGCGCCACCACCATTTGGGAGCGTTGGGACGGCCTGGACGAGAACGGCGTGTGCCCCATCAGCAACGACGGCACCGACATGATGATCTCCTACAATCACTATGCCAGCGGCGCCGTGGGCGACTTCCTGTACCGCCGGGTGGCGGGCCTGGAGGCCGTGGAGCCGGGCTACAAGGTGTTCAACGTCAAGCCCCTGGTGGGCGGCGGCATCACCTGGGCCAAAGGCAGCGTGGTCACGCCCTACGGCAAGGCGGCGTCGGAATGGAAGGTGGAAAACGGCACCTTCACCGTCACCATCCAGGTCCCCGTGGGCACCACCTGCCAGCTGACCCTCCCCGACGGCACGGAGAAGAGTTTCCCCAGCGGCCGCTACACCGAATCCTGCCCCATGTAATATCCCTCGGAACGAGGTTTATAAACTTTTTAGGAAAGGATGAATCCCTATGAGCAAGAAAAATGATGGCTTTTGGAGCTCCCCGCTGACCAGCTCCGCCATCAAGACCAACGACGTGAAGCTGCCGGAAATGGTCATCGGCTATTTCCTGGGACCCTTCGGCGCCCTGCTGAGTTCCGGCATCTTCACCAGCATGCTCCAGAAGTACCTCAACGAGGTGCTGGGCCTGGACAACAGCTTCCTGACGGTGCTGCCTCTGGTGAGTACGATCTTCATCGTCATCGCCAACCTGGTGGTAGGCCAGCTCATCGAGCGGACCAAGGTTCTGGCGGGCAAGGCCCGGCCCTGGATCCTGCTCTCCGCTTTGACCCTCTCCATTGCCAGCGTCCTGATGTTCATCGTTCCCTTCGAGAGCGAGGGCGCCAAGATGGTCTGGATCGCCATCGCCTACAACCTGTACTACTCCGTGGCGTACCCCATCTACAACACCGCCAACTCCACCATGATCCCCGTCTCCACCCGGGATTCGGAGAAACGGGGCGCCCTGGCCTCCTTCACCAACATCGCCGGCCTGGCGGTCATGGGCACCGGCTCCATGGTGTTCCCCATCCTGGCCTCCAACGTCCTGGGCAATGACCAGAACCGGTGGTTCATCGTGATGCTGGCCGTGGCCATCTTCACTGCCATGACCGCCTACCTCCAGTTCAAGTTCACCCGGGAGCGGGTGACGGAGGAGGACATGGTCTCCGGCAAGTCCCAGAAGCAGGAGACCAAAAACGTCTCCATCAGCGCCCAGCTCAAGGCCGTCACCAGCGAGAAGTGGTGGTGGATCGTCATCATCTTCTACCTGCTGTTCCAGTGGTCCGGCGCCATCAAGAACGGGTCCATGACCCAGTTCTGCGAGTGGGTGGTGGACAGCTCCATGCTGGGCGGCGACTGGGGCATTGCCCAGACCGTCCTGAGCATCCTGGGCGCCGTGCCCATGGCCGTGGCCGCCGTGGTGGTGGTGCCCCTGGCCAATAAGTTCGGCAAGGCCAAGATCACCGGTATCGGCATGATCGTGGGCGCTGTGGGCGGCGTCATCGCCGGCCTGTTCCCCACCAACATCATCATGGTCGCCATCGGCGTGGCCCTGAAGTGCCTGGGCTCCTCTCCCGCCTGCTACCTGATCCTGGCCATGCTGGCCGACGTCATCGACCACATCGAGTACAAGAGCGGCATCCGTACCGACGGCCTGACCATGTCCATCTACAGCTCTCTGATGGTGGCCGCCTCTCCCATCGGCACCTCCATCCTCAACGCCCTGCTGAAAATGGCCAACTTTGACCAGAACATGGTCTTCGGCCAGGGCGTCCAGGGCGCCGCCGCCCAGAACGCGCTGTCCATCAGCTATATCTGGATCGAGACCGTGTGCTACGCCGTCTGCGGCGTGCTGATCTTCCTGTTCACCGTGGAAAAGAACCTGAAGGAAGAGCAGGCCGCCATCGCCGCCCGGAAAAAGGGAAAATAATCTGTGAGCTGGGCCGGGGCTGCCCCCCGGCCTGCCATAAAACGTGATGAGATAAGGAGGAAAATCATGAGCAAAAACACCAAGGGCGGCCGTGCCGCAATGCGCCTGTGGCGCGGCCTGACCACCGTGACCGCCGTTCTGCTGGCGGTAGCGCTGGTGGGCCAGGTGCTGGTGGAGGGCTTCCGCACCGACATCGATAAGTTCCTGGGCACCCACAGCAGCGAGATCGTCACCGACGAGAGCGGTGACAAGACCGATCTGTACACCTACAAGTCCGATTATTCCAGCACCAAGGACCTGCTGGACGCCATCGAGGACCTGGGCGAGCGGATGAACGAGGAGGGCACCGTCCTTCTCAAGAACAACGGCGCCCTGCCCCTGACCGCCGACGAGACGCAGAAGGTCTCCCTGCTGGGCTTCTCCAGCTACTATCCCGTCATGGGCGGCGACATGGGCTCCAGCCTGACCGAGAACAGCGGCACCGACGCGGACACTGTGGACTTTGTCCAGGCCCTGACCGCCAAGGGCTACAAGATCAACCCCACCCTGCAGGAGATGTACAAATCCCTGGAGTCCGTATTCACCACCGAGATCGAGAGCTGGGGCGGCACCATCACCTATACCCGGATCACCGCTCCCTCCATTGGCGGCGTGTTCTCCAGCAAGGAGCCCTCTCAGGATGCCATGACCTCCGCCAACTCCGGCTGGAAGGACACCCTGAACGACTACCCCGTGATGATCGTCACCCTGGCCCGGGCCGCCGGTGAGAACCGGAGC
>CANQQO010000036.1 GCA_947625965.1 uncultured Oscillospiraceae bacterium | reverse complement strand
ATTTCCTGCTCCAGAGTGAAATCTGCAAATTCTTCCGGGTACATATTCAGATAATCCGTCTCACCAGACGCTCTGATGATATAACGCAACATTTGCTCCGCATCCTTTTCACAAGGGCTCCTAAGCAATGCCTCCCTGCCATCTTTTAATTCAAACTTTGTTTCTTTGAAAATCACTAACTTTCACCTCGGTAAATTCCGAATTGTCGAATGTTCCCCCATTTATTATTAAGCATTAAAATCAAGCATCATACGAAACCAAGTTTTCCTGGGAACGCAAAGCCGAATTGGGACTTCCCAAAATGGGCTGCCCCGGCGCTGGGGTGCGGAGACTGCGATCTGCCCGCAAAAAAGCTGGTAATATTATGCCGTCTTTCGACAGAAAAAGCAAGTGGGAGTCGCGCCGATTTTCCGGGGCCTCCCGCCTGTTCCCTTGGGAAAAGTCTACAAATCCGGCACGTCCATCCGGCTTTTCAAGGTCATCCGCGCCCCGGTGACCGGGTGGGAAAACGCCAGCTCCACGGCGCAGAGGGCCTGCGTCCACAGTCCCAGATCCCGGGACATTGCCTCGCTCTCCGCCGTCCGGTACTGGGGGTCGCCCAGGATGGGAAAGCCGGCCCAGACACAGTGGACCCGGAGCTGATGAGTCCGGCCGGTGACAGGACGGAGGGCCAGCTTCGACCGGCCCTCCCCCCGGGCCAGGAGGGTATACTCCGTCCGGGCGGGCTTGCCCTCGGGGCTGACCCGCCGCAGCAGGCTGGGCAGGGGCAGCCGGGCAATGGGGGCGTCGATGATCCCGCTCTCCTCCGGCGGGGCGCCGAAGACCAGGGCGTGGTAGGTCTTCTCCAGCCCGCCCCGGGCGTGGAGGGCGTTCATAGCGGCGTGGATATGGGAATTTTTCGCCATGAGGACCAGGCCGCAGGTGTCCCGGTCCAGGCGGGTCACGGGGTGAAAGGCGCTGTCCTGGCCCGTCCTCCGGTAGTAGCCCAGGACCCGGTTGGCCAGGGTCCCGGTGAGCTGGGACCGGGAGGGGTGGATCAGCATCCCCGCCGGCTTGTCCACCGCCAGAAGGTGCCCGTCCTCATAGACGATCTCCAGGGGGCCGTCCTCCGCCGGGTAGCCCGGCTCCGGCTCCTCCAGCAGGACCCGGATCCCGTCCCCCGGCCGGACAAGGTAGTCGGCCCAGACGCTCTCCCCGTTGACCAGGAGGGCCCCCCGGCGCTTGAGCCGGTTCACCAGGCCCTCGGACATCCCCAGCTCCTGCCGCAGGAAGGTCTTGAGGGCTCCCTCCCGGGCGGCGGTGTGCGTCAGCTCCAAGTCCTCACCTCCAAAAAGGGTAAGGACCCCGCCGGAATCGGCAGGGTCCTATTCATTTTCTCAGTTCAAAGCGGCCTTGGCCTGATCGACCACGGCGGAGAACGCGGCTTGATCCTGGATGGCCATTTCGGACAGGCTCTTCCGGTTCAAGGTCACGCCGGCCTTCTTCAGACCGTGCATAAAGGTGGAGTAGTTCATCCCGTAGGGAGCCACGGCGGCGGAGATGCGGGCGATCCACATGGTGCGGAAGGTGCGCTTCTTCTGCTTGCGGCCCTCGAAAGCGTAGTTGCCGGACTTCATGACGGCCTGCTTGGCCATCTTGAAGTGCTTGGACTTGGAGCCCCAGTAGGACTTCGCCAGGCGCAGGGTCTTATTTCTTCTCTTGCGCGTCATCATCGCGCCCTTGATTCTAGCCATAGTAGTATCCTCCTATCCTGCTTACTTGTACGGGATCATCTTTTTGATGGCCGCGGTGTTGGTCACGTCGGCGTAGGCCGTGCTGCGAAGACGGCGGGTACGCTTGGTGTCCTTCTTGGTGAGGATATGGCTCTTGTAGGCGCGGGCTCTCTTGACCAGACCGGTTTTGGTGAGATTGAACCGCTTCTTCGCGCCGCTGTGGGTTTTCAGCTTGGGCATAGGTGTATCTCCTTCCGTATCTTCTTTGCTTACTTGCTGATCTTGGGGGTGAGGAAAATGGCCATAAAGCGGCCTTCCAGCTTAGGATGCTTTTCCATCGTCGCGACTTCGCCGCAGGACTCGGCAAATTCCAGCAGCAATTGCTCACCCAGATTGGTGTGGGCCATTTCCCGGCCGCGGAAACGGACAGTGACCTTGACCCGGTTGCCATCCTTCAAGAATTTCTGGGCGCTTTTGACCTTGGTATTCAAGTCGTTGGTGTCGATGCTGGGGCTCATGCGGATCTCCTTGATCTCCACGACCCGCTGATTTTTCTTGGCCTCCTTCTCCCGCTTCTTCTGGTCGAAGCAGAACTTGGAGTAATCCATGATCTTGCAGACGGGGGGCGTGGCGTTGGGAGAGATCTTCACCAAGTCCATTTGCCGTTCCTCCGCCAGGGCGTTGGCCTGGGCGGCGGACATGATGCCGAGCTGGGTCCCGTCCGGGCCGATGACCCGGAGCTCCTTATCCCGAATCTCGTCGTTGAGCTGATGGTCTAATTTGCCGATGGTAAGCACCTCCAATAAAACAGCAAAAAGCGGACGCCGAAGCATCCGCATACCGCCGTATCTCCCCCCGAACGCCGGGAGGAAACGGGTATGTACCTCTTTGCCATGGGCGGGAGGTGAGGCGGATGATTCAGCCTTCTTGATTACTGGGTCATTTTATCACAGCCGTGCGGGTTTGTCAAGGGATATTTTGCCCCATTTTTCTCAGGAGCGGTTTGGCGTGTGCCAAGCCGCCCTGGGTATTTGCCCGCTTTCCTAGGCTTTTTCTACCGGAAAATACAGGTCCAGGTCCACGTCTCCCTCGATCCCCGGCACCTCGCCGGTGCAGGAGTACTGCCACATGGACAGGCGGTAGGGGTAATTCATCCGCTCGGTGTACATGGCCAGCCAGAAGTTGAATTCCTTCAGATCCGACAGGTCCAGCAGATCCCGGGCCTGGTTCTGGTTGAAGTAGAACATGGGCTCGTAGCCCGCCGCCTCCACCAGCTCACAGAAGATCCGGGTGCAGGCGGTCAGGGTCTCCCGGTCGATGCCGCTCACGCGGGAGGTCTCTCCCATGTGCTCCCAGTCAAAGACCAGGGGCATATCGATCTGCCAGTCCTTGACCGCGTTGATGAGCGTCACCGCTTCCTGGGTGGCCTCCTCCGGAGTGGTGGCCTGGGAAAAAATGTACGCGCCTATCTTCAGTCCCGCGGCGCTGGCTCCCTCGTAAAATTCCTGGGCCCTCTCGTCCAGGAGGATGGCGCCGTCCTCATAGGTCCGGTAGGCGACCCGGATCATGACGAACTCCACCCCCGCGTCCCGGACGGCGTCCCAGTCCGTGACGGTCTGGAACTCCGACACGTCGATGCCCAGCTCGCTGGGACCGGCGGTGCAGGTCAGATAGCCCTGGCGGTAGACAAAATCCAGCGGGCCGTAGGGATTCGCCTCCGGCGGCGGCGCGGTGGGCTCCGTGGGGGCCTCGGTCCCGGTGGGGCCGGTGGTTTCCCCGGACTGGGAGGTCGGCACGCTCTGGGCGTCGGGCGGCGGGTCCTCCCCCTGGTCCAGGGCGGCGGCCAGCACCACTCCCGTCACCGTCAGGGCCAGCACGATGGCGAGCCCGGCCAAAAGCAGCTCTATCGTCTTTTTCCGCCGCTTCGCCGGCGCGGCGCGTTCTTGTGTCTCGGTCGGCATGGGTGTCCTCCAAATCAGGTCATTCGGCAAAAAATACATTTTGTCATTGTTTTTCCCTATTGTACCACACTTTTTTTGCCATGGCAAGTCCCAATTTTCCTGCTCCGATCGAGAGCTCCGGCGGTCCGTGGCGGCGGCTCCGCTCCCTTTTCCCGCAAGGATGCCGGTCCAGACCACGCCGCGTTTCTCCATGCGCTGATCAGGAAGGGACGCTCTCCGGGCCGCAATGGGCAAGAAAGGCGGCGCGTGAAGGATGGGTTTCTGGCCAAAGCCGCCGCAGGCGGTCGGCGTGGGACCTTGCAAAGGCCCGGATATTTTTCCCCCCAAACGCCAGGGTTTTTGGCGTTTGGGGGGATTTGTCTACGGCCGGGGGGCCTGGCCCCGGCGGCCGGTTATTCAGGGGCCTCTTCCCGCCCGGATGCCCGGGCGGCGTCCGGCGCATCCTGGACTTCCGCGAGCTCCTTTTCCAGCCTCTTTTGCCGCCGCCGCTGCCGCAGGACGTGTCCCACAAGTACCACGACCATGGCGGCGAGAACGATCAGCGCCAGCAGATCCCAGAGGCAAAAGCCAAATACCGTGTGATAATATTGATGCATGATCATAGACTCCTTTCCATTTTGCCAAAGGCGCTTCTCAGCAGCTCCCTGCGGAGCGCAAATTCCTTCGCCTGCCGCCTCTTCTCGTCATGGGCGTAATACGCCGCCGCCGCGAAGGCGAGGAGCAGAAGGAGCAGGTGCAGAATACAGCAGTCCTCGCCGGGTGCGGGCTCCTCCGCCGGCGGGGGAGCCTCCCCGCCGATCTCGGGGCCATCCGGCCCGTCGGGAGCGCCCGGGCCTCCGGGCGCGGTGGGGACGGTAGGGCCTTTCGGAACGTCCTGATCGTCCGTGGGGTCCTGCGGGGCCGTGGTATCGGGGACCTCCGTGGGAGCCGTAGTGTCGGGGGTATCCGGCACGTCTGGGGGGGCCGTAGTGCCCGGCACGTCCGGGGGGTCCGTAATGTCCGGGGTATCCGGCACATCTGGGGCGTCTGGGGTGTCCGGGGTGCCCGGCACGTCCGGGAGGTCCGGGATGTCCGGGGGCTGGGGAGGATTGGGATCGCCGGGGATCTCCGGGAGGCCCGGCAGGGTGGGCGGCGTCACAGGTGTGTCCGGCGGGGTGATGGTCAGTTTGCCTGGATGGACCGTGACGGTGTAGTTGCCCTCCTCCGCAAGGGGATACGTCCCGTCCGGGCCAAGGGCCAGCTCTCCGCCGGGAACCGGCTCGGCATAGATCCAGTAAACGCCAGGCTCCTCTCCTTCCTCCCGGGTCAGGCGGTAGGTCAGGCTGTCGCCCTCCAGGAGGCCGTCGATCTCAGCGGAAAAGGCGGGGTCCTCCTCCCCCTGGACCTTGGTCTGGTCGGCGATGACGATGACCGCGGCCCTCGGGAGAATGTCATAGGTCAGTTCAAAGGCCCCTGTGTAGTTACCGATCCCGGTAACGGTCACGGTGACTGTGCCCGCGTTGGTGGTGTCGGCGCTGTAACGCAGGGTATAGTCCCTGCCTTCCGCCAGGATCTTTTCGCCGTCCAGCACCGTGGGCTTTCGCGGCTGGGGCTCGCCGTTGTAGACCGTTGACGGGACCATGCCCCCGGCCTGGGACTCCAAGTGCTTTGGAAGGATCTCCACATAGCCGTCGGTATAGTCGATAGTGACGCGATAGGCCTCGGCGCCGCTTACGATGAAGTCGTCCCTCGTCAGCTTCATGTATGTAGCGCCAACGTCCGTGCGCTCCGCCACAGCTCTCTTGCCCTCGGCCAGCGCCACGCTCACGCCTTCCGGGAGCTCGGTCTTCACATCATAGCCCGCCACCTCCTGAGGAGCCCCAGTGTACCCATACTGGCTGTGAAACCCAACGATCGTGATCGTGAGGAGCTTCTTCTCCACGGTCACGGAGGCGCTTCCGACGGCGGTGACGGTTTCCTCCCCATAGGTCCCACTGGCGGCGGCGGTATTTTCAATTTTCCCGGCCAGCACATCCTCCGCCGTTACCTGATACATCGTGGTAATGGGGCCGGCGGTTTCCTTCGGCCCCAGGGAGCCGACGCTGTGCGCAATGCCTGTCATGGGGTCTTCCACCGTAACGTCCTCCACGGTCACATTGCCGGTGTTCTGAACAAAGATCGTATAGGTGATCGTATCGCCGGTCTGGGCGGCGGCGGGATCGGCGGTCTTGGTGAGCGTCAGTTCGGCCTTGGCCTGGGGGATGGTCACTGCGGCCTCGGCGGTATCCGTGAGCACGCGGCCGAGAGGGGTATGGCCGGCGGCCGTCGCCGTGTTCATAAGGGACCTGCCGCCGAAGGCCCGAAGGATCTCCTCCGTCACGGAAAAGGCGGCGGTGAAGGTCCTGGACTGCCCCGCCTCCAGGCGCTCGATCGTCCACTCCGCTTCCGACAGGGCCACATCCTCTTCCATAGAATCCGTGACCCGCACGTCATAGAGGGGAAGCTGGCCCCGATTCGTCACCGTGATCGTATAGGTGACCTCGCCGCCCGCCTGGGGGGTCGCGGGGCGAACGCTCTCGGTCACGTCCAGAGCGGCGGCGCTGATTTGGAACTCCGTCTCCGCCGTGGTGGTGACGGTCGCGTTGGTGGAGAAAGAACCGACCGGAGCCCCATTATTCTGCACCTCGACCGTACCGGAGTAGGCCACCGACGCGGCGGCCTCCGCGGTGACGGAGGCTCCCTGGATATCTTCCTCCAAAACGGTATACGCAAGCATTCCCGTCCAAACGCCGCCGTCATACGTCACGTGCACCTCGTATTCCCTGCCGCCGATGGTGACCGAAACCACCTCCAGCGTCTGGGTAAAGCCATCCAGCCGGGGGTCCTGGTCCGGCGTGACCGTCACCGTCAGCTCGACAGTATCGCCCACGAAGACCTCCTGATCGGCTGACCGCTGCCGAATGGATACCCCCAGCTTCGGCTGATACGCCGTCACATAGTGGTCCACCCGCTGATCTCCATAAGTGGAGCCGTTCATATGATATCCAAACGTGACCGTTCCGTTTTGGGAGATGATCCCGCCTCCGGTTTTTTGAATATGGTTCAAAAAGTACGCGCTGGTGATCAAATAGCCCTCCAACGGCGACACTGGGAAAAGAACGCCCCGCGCCGTGGCGTCCCCCTTTTCGCGAAAGGTCGGGGCGTAGAAATCGTTCCCGCTCTGGGTCCAGCCCTCTGGCAGGGTGTCGTCCGCTACCGCCGTGACCGTCGCCCCTTCCAGATAGAAGCGAAAGCAGGTGCCGCCGGTATCGGCGCTGTCACCGGAAGCCTCCGTGGCCGCCGGGAGCCCACTCTCCTGGGGAACCGTCTCCACGGTGGGGTCCGTGGACGGCTCCGGGCTGCTCCGGTGGGCGATCCGGCCGGCGGCGTCCATCGTGGGGTCCCTCACGCTGCCGTACATCACGACCGCCGCCAGCAGGATCGTGATCAATTTGCGAATTTTCATATTCGTGCCTCCTCATTGCCGGTCTTATCCGGCGAAATCGGGAACCGTCCGGTTTCCCGTTGGTCCCATGAAAATGGGGGAGCCCCTTCTTCCCCTATTTTCATCCTCATTCTATGCGGCTCGACAAAAAATGACATAAATTGACGCCGCCCGGTCCCGGCGGCGCAAGGGCGGGAGCATGGGCGCGAAACCGCTGGAAGAAGAAAAATTCCGGCCGGAAAACGGGAAATACCCCGCTTTTCAGCCGGAATGGGCCTCGCCGGAGCGAAAAAAAGACCGCCGCGCTTTCCCCGGAAAGCCGGTGGGCGGGCGGTCTGTTTTTCGAGCTTCGGTCAAAAAATGCGGAACGTGGAGGCTGTCAAAAGCGAACGTTTTGGGCAAGCGGAAGCGGCCCTCGGCAAAGCGGTCGGGCAGATCCCGCTCCGCGCCTACTCCCGCTCCAGGGTCTTCAAAACCCAGAGCTGAATGGGAATGGCGCAGGCCAGCGTGAACAGGTCTGAAACGGCCTGGGCCGCCTGGATGCCCAGAAGGTCCATAAAGTGAGGCAGGATCAGGACCAGCGGGATCAGGAAGATACCCTGCCGCGCCGCCGCCAGGAAGGTGGCGGGGACCGTCCGGCCAATGGCCTGCTGCATCATATTGCTGTTGATGATCCAGCACTGGGCCGGGAAGGTCAGGCATTGGAGCCGGAGCGCCAGCGCGCCGCACGCCACCACCTCGGGGTCGTCCCGGAACAGGGCGATGAGCTGGGGGGCGAAGAGATACCCCGCCACGCTCAGCGCCAGCAGACCCACAAAGGAGATCCGCACGCAGAAGCGGAAGCCCTGCCGGACCCGGTCGAAGAGCTTGGCCCCGTAGTTGAAGCCGCACACCGGCTGGAAGCCCTGGCCGAAGCCGATCATGGCGGAGGCGCCGGCGTTGGTGATCCGCTGGACCACGCCCATAGCGCCGATCACGGCGTCGCCATAGGGGCCGGCGGCGTGATTCACCGCGACGGTGGCCAGGGACGCCAAGCCCTGCCGGGCCAGGGAGGGCAGGCCGCCCTTGACGATCATTTTATAATAGAAGAATTTGAATTGGAATTTGGAGGGCCGGATGCTGATGTTGCTGCCCCGGAAGCAGCCGCCCAGGAGCAGCAGGAAGCTGATGAACTGGCTGATGATGGTGGCCCATCCGGCCCCCGCCACGCCCATGTCCATCCAGAAGATCATCACCGGGTCCAGGGCGATGTTCAGCACGGCGCCGGCGGTGATGCCCACCATGGCATAGGAGGCGCTGCCCTGGAAGCGAAGCTGATTATTCAGGACCAGGGAAGCGGTCATCCAGGGGGCGCCGCAGAGAATGGCCCGGAGGTAGGCCATGGCGTGGGGGAGGATGGTGTCCGTGGAGCCCAGGGCATAGGCCAAAGGCTCCAGGAAAATCTGGCCCAGGACGCAGATCACCACGCCCGTTGCCAGAGCGGAGAAGAAGCCGGTGGCGGCCATTTTGGAGGCTTCCTCGTAATTCTTCTCCCCCAGCTCCCGGGAGATATAGTTGCCGCTGCCGTGGCCGAAGAAGAAGCCTACGGCCTGGATCACCGCCATCATGGAGAAGACCACGCCCACCGCGCCGGTGGCGGCGTTGCTTTTCAGCATCCCCACGAAGAAGGTGTCCGCCATGTTGTAAAAGCTGGTGACCAGCATACTGATGATGCAGGGCACCGCCAGGGAGCAGATCAGCTTTTCCACCGGGGGCTCCGTCATTTTTTTGTATTTCAGTTCCTGTTCGTCCATAGTGACCCGCTTTCTATCTAAACTTTTCCCATTATACAACGGATCGACAAAAAAAGCTACTGCGAATTTGCACGGTTTCCAATGATCTGTAACAGAAAGCAAAAAAGGCCGCGAATGGAACGCGCCGTCGATTTTTTAGCGGCGGCGGGATGGGCGTGCCGCAAAAGACGGATCACCCAAAGAGCAATTTCGGCAAAAAACTAGGCTGGAAAGCGGGGATCATTCCCGCTTTCCAGCCACAACTTGTCAAATAGCTTTTCTGAGTTTGCCGTCCGCAGACGGCAAACCCATTTCAATCATTTTTTGCCAGGGCGTGTACCTGGCAAAAAATACCTCTCAGGCTGAGAGTGTGCGAGCCGGGGACAATGTCCCCGGCGAGTGCGCGGTTCAGCCTGCAATCCCCTCCAAATGGGAGCCCAGCGAAGCGGGTCCCATTTGGGAGATTCGGTTATGTTTTGAAAACGCTCCCGGGGCGGGCCCCGGTGGCCCGGTTTATTTCGCGAAGACCCGCTTGAGATGGACGAACCGGGGCAGGCCGTCCTCCTTGACCATGCCGGTCTCCCCCTGGATCAGGGGCAGGCAGTAGTCGATGAAGCCCTGGGTCACGCCGTTGCCGGCCTCGTTGATCCACTCCTGGGGCACCTTCTTCTCGGTATTGGCCACCAGGCTCAGATCGAACAGCTCCGGCTCGCACTTGTAGCCACCCTCCCGGGTGCAGCGGAAGCCCACCATCTTGTCGGTGATGCCGGCCACGGCGGACTCTACCGCCACCTTGCCGGACATGAAGGACTCGGCGATGTCGGTGCCGGAGGCGCAGTGGGCGGCGCAGCGCTGCAGCAGGCTCAGCTCGATGGGCCGGACCTTGGCGCCGGTGGCGGCCTTGACGATGTCCGCCAGACGGGCGGCCAGGCCGCCCAGCTGGGCGTGGCCAAAGCCGTCGGTGCCGGAGGTCTTGGCCTCGGAGACGAAGGTGCCGTCGGCGTAGTGGACGCCCTCGGACACCGCCACGATGCAGTTCTTCTTCTCGCCGTAGATCCGCTTCACGTCCGCCAGGAAGGCGTCCATGTCAAAGTCCCGCTCGGGCAGGTACACCAGGTCGGGCCCGTCTCCCTTGATCCCGGCCAGGGCGGCGGCGGCGGTGAGCCAGCCGGCGTGGCGGCCCATGCACTCCACGATGGTGACCATGCCGGTGTCATAAACCTGGGAATCCCGGCTGACCTCCATAAAGGAGGTGGCGATGTATTTGGCGGCGGAGGCAAAACCCGGACAGTGGTCCGTGCCGGCCAGGTCGTTGTCAATGGTCTTGGGCACGCCCATGACCCGGCACTCGTAGCCGGCCTTGCTCAAATATTTGGAGATCTTGTTGCAGGTGTCCATGGAGTCGTTGCCGCCGTTGTAGAAGAAATAGCGCACATTATACTTCCGGAAGATCTCCAGGATGCGCTGATAATCCGTGTCGTCCACGTCCGGGTCGGCGATCTTATAGCGGCAGGAACCCAGGGCGGAGGAGGGGGTATAGAGCATCCGCTCCAGCTCCGCGGGGTCCTCCTCGTCCATGATCATCAGTTGATCGTTCAGCACGCCCTTGATCCCGTGGAACGCGCCGTAGACCTTGGTGATATTCGGGTTTTCCAGGCCGGTTTTGATAACGCCGTAGGCGGAGCTGTTGATGACCGCGGACGGTCCGCCGGACTGACCGATGATCAATGAGCCGACCAGAGGCTTTTCAGACATAGTAGATCCCTCCAAGTAATCATTTCAGACAAATTTTCCCGGCAAGACGGTGCCGTTTTGCCGCTTCTACCGAATTATACCACGGCCTGCCCAAAATAGCAAATATTTTTATTGAAAACAGGAAATTTCATGGTATAATACTTCCTAGGAAAAAATTGAAAGGAAGGATTTCCCATGCCCTTAGTCACATCCAAGGAAATGTTCCAGAAGGCCTACGACGGCGGCTACGCCATCGGCGCCTTCAACGTCAACAATATGGAGATCGTCCAGGGGATCACCGAGGCCTGCCGCGAGGAGAAGGCCCCCGTCATTCTGCAGGTCTCCAAGGGCGCCCGCGCCTACGCCAACCACACCTACCTGGTGAAGCTGGTGGAGGCCGCCGTCATTGAGTGCCCCGAGATCCCCATCGTACTCCACCTGGACCACGGCCCCGACTTTGAGACCTGCAAGAGCTGCATCGACGGCGGCTTTACCTCCGTCATGATCGACGCCTCCTCCAAGCCCTTCGAGGAGAACATCGCCATCACCCGCCAAGTGGTGGAGTACGCCCACGACCACGGCGTGGTGGTGGAGGCCGAGCTGGGCACCCTGGCCGGCATCGAGGACGATGTGAAGGTCTCCGCCGAGGACTCCTCCTACACCCATCCCGAGCAGGTGGAGGAATTCGTGTCCAAGACCGGCTGCGACTCCCTGGCCATCGCCATCGGCACCAGCCACGGCGCCTACAAGTTCAAGCCCGGCACCAAGCCCCAGCTCCGCTTTGACGTGCTGGAGGAGGTCTCCCGCCGTCTGCCCGGCTTCCCCATCGTGCTCCACGGCTCCTCCTCCGTGCCCCAGAATTACGTGGAGATGATCAACGCCCACGGCGGCAAGATGCCCGGCGCCATCGGCGTGCCCGAGGATCAGCTCCGCCACGCTGCCGAGCTTTCCGTGTGCAAGATCAACATCGACTCCGACCTGCGGCTGGCCATGACCGGCACCATCCGGCAGTTCTTTGACGAGCATCCCGACAAGTTCGACCCCCGGGAATATCTGAAACCCGCCCGTGCCAACATCAAGGAGCTGGTGCGCCACAAGCTCATCGACGTCCTCGGCTGCGCCGGCAAGGCGTAAATCCCACAAATTTCGCCCCGCTGAAAAAGCGGGGCGATTTTGAACAGGAGGCAGGAACATGACCATTCGCCCCTGGGAGCCGGGAGACTTTCCGCAGACCCTGGCCCTCTACGCCAGCGTGGGCTGGACCAGCTATACCCAAAACCCGGAAATGCTCCGCGCCGCCTGCGGTCAGTCCCTTCTGGCCCTGGGGGCCTACGAGGACGGCCATCTGGTGGGCCTGGTCCGAGCGGTGGGAGACGGGGAGAGCATTCTTTACGTCCAGGACCTGCTGGTCCGTCCCGAACGGCAGCGGCAGGGCGTCGGGACGGCCCTGTTCCGGGAGATCCTGGCGCGGTTTCCCAATGTCTATCAGTTGGTGCTGCTGACGGACCGGACGGAGAAGTCCTGCGCCTTTTACCGCTCCCTTGGCCTGATCCCGGCGGCGGAGCGGGGCTGCCTGGCCTTTGTCAAGCCGTGACCCGCGGAAGAAGCGGGGCGTTGGACCGCTTATCCAAATCTCGCCGGAGCGGCATGAACTACCTCATGCCGCTCCGGTCTTCTTGTAAATTTAGAAAAAATCGCTGGCTTTTTCCCCGGGGAGCCGGTGCGCGGGCAGTCTGCCTTTCGGCACTGAATTTTACTGGGCGGGACGGAAAGCGGGAAGCTATCCTTGAAACTGAAAGACGTTTGGGATCGCGTCGGGGCCGAATGTGCGGATCGCCATGCGGTACATGGCTTTTGCGTGTATCCTGTCATGCCAAATAAAACGCCGCAAAACCTTTCTCAGCGTCCATTCTTCGTCATAGCTTCCGAGAATGACCCGGTTGTCCAAAAAATCAGGCCGACATTCCAACCGCGAAAAGCCCCGGGCTCTACATTCTACAATGCTTCCCTCGTTATCCGCCGGGACCCCTATCTCTCCAAAATAATACTCGTTTACATTTTTTGTGTGTTCATACATTTCGGCCGCTGTACGAGGAATTTGCCCATAGAAAGTGGTCCTGGGTGGCAGACAGCTTTTGTTTTTCTCCGGGATCGCCTGATATTGGGTCAAGAAGTCCTGGGCGGATTTGAGCGAGAGCGCTTTCAGCTTTCGATATTCCGGCATGGTAAGCGCCGCTTTTTCCGCATCAAAGAGGACGTCGGAATCCGCGTCGCAGATCGTCAGCCCAGATTCCTTCCGCTGAACGATCTCCGGCGTGATGCCGCTCTGAGACGGTTCGCCGGCCCAGCGCAGGAAGGAATCTATTTCCACAGGCATTATTTGGAGCGCCTCTTCCCTGGAACTTCCTCTGGTAAACGCCCCGGGGTAATTGACGGCGTACAAAAGGCTGTCGTTTCCGTTATGTTCCCATACACATTGGACCTTCATAGATTTACTCCTTAAATCCCCATTTGCGGGGAGGTTTGTTCTCCTTGCGCCGACAGCCGCCTATCCGATATTGGATATTGAATCCCCCAAATGGGAAAAGCGGCTGCCCGTCAAATCCTGAGCGCTTTGCGCCTCCGCTCAATAGGTCCAGGGAACGTTCCCCCGCTGGACCATGGGGGGCTGCTGGGGCGGCTGGCGGAGCGCCTCATAGGCCCGGGCCAGGGTGACGGTGACATAGTTCTTCGCCAGATAGAACAGCACGACCTGCCCCGCCAAATACAGGCAGTAGCAGAGGAAAAAGGCCAAGCCCCCGGGCACCGGAAGGGTCACGCCCAGGGCGGACAAAATCGTGTCGGCATAGGCAACGAGGGCCAGGGCAAGCTGAGCCAGGTAGTACCACCAAAAGCTCAGGTCCAGCCGGAACAGGGTCATCCGATGGCCCCGGGTCAGGTTCCCGCTGCGGCGCAGGGCGGCAAGGGCCCCGGCCTGGGGATTCTCCCAGAGGGCAAACTCCGCCACCCGGAAACGGTAGAAGAAGGGCGCGCACACCGCCAGGTACACCACGCCGAAGATCCCCACCATGGGGACGATCGCCTGGGTCACGGCGGCCAGCGTGGCGTCGTCCAGGACGATTTCCTCCTGGAGCAGGGACATCTGCTCCATCATGGGCTCCAGCGCCTCCGTCAGGGGCCTGGACAGGGGCGTCATCAGAAACAGGCTCATGCTGGGATAGAAGCACAGGAAGCCCAGCGCCAGGAAAATCAGCGCTTTGATCACCAGAAATCTCGCCACGGGACCCGCCCGGCGGAAGCCCTGGGTCAGGTCGGCGACGCCCGCCTCCTCCCGGCGGGCCAGCTTCCAGGCCGCCAGGAAATAGCCCATCTCCCAGAAGGGCAGGGCCAGGCTGACCAGAGTTTGCAGCAGCGTCTGGGCGGCGGAGAGGACGGTCCGGTACCCCATGCCCCCCAGCCCGCCGGTCCCGGCGATCTGGCTGTCCAGCACAAAGTCAGCGGCCGTCAGAAGCAGCAGCACCACGGCGGAGACCCCGGCGTGGATCAGCACCAGCTTCCGGGGGTCCTGGCGGGCGTCCGAAAGGGCGTCCCTCGCCTGGGCCTTCAAGTCCCGAAGGTTCAAAAATTCCATAGTCTCCCTCTTTTCAAACTGCGGTTATTTATGTTATAATTCAATTTGTGGAAAATAGCAAATGAAATTTTTGTAACGGCGGAAAATTGACATTCCGGCGGGAAGGAGGGCGATCATATGACGGATCTGGGGCGGCGGCTGAAGGAGGCCCGGCTGGAAGCGGGGCTGTCCCAGCGGCAGTTGGGCGGCGAAAAGCTGACGAGGAATATGCTCTCCCTCATCGAAAACGGCGCCGCCGCGCCCTCTCTGGACACGCTTTCCTACCTGGCCGCCCGGCTGGGCAAGCCGGTGAGCTACTTTTTGGAGGAGCAAACGGTGACCTCCCCCAATCAGGAGGCCATGTCCCGCGCCCGGGCCGCCTACCAAAGGGGGGACGCCCCCGAGACGCTGGCCGCCCTCGAGGGCTACCGGGAGCCGGACCCGGTCTTTGACCAGGAGTACCGGCTGCTGTCCGCCCTGAGCCGGATGGACCTGGCCCAGGCGGCCGTCGCCCAGGGCCGGCGGCCCTACGCCGTAGCGCTTCTGGACCAGGCGGCCCGGGCGGGGGAACAATGCGCCTATTTCGGCCCCTGGAAGGGGCGGCTCCTGCTGCTCCTGGCTCAGGCGGACCCGGAGCGGATCCCGGAGGCGGCCCGCGCCCTGCCCAGTCTGGACCCGCCCCTGCTGCTCCTGGCCCAGGCGGCCATGGATGGGGGCGACCCGGTCCGCTGCGCGGCCTGCCTGGACGCGGCCCTCGACCGGGAGGGCCCGGATTGGAATCTCCTCCGGGGGCAGGCGTATCTGGCCCAGGGAAATTTTGAAGCCGCGGCCAAATGTCTCCATCTGGCGGAAGATTCCCGCCCCGCCGCCGTTCCCCTTTTGGAACAGTGCTACCGGGAGCTGGGAGATTACAAAATGGCCTATTTTTACGCCTGCAAGCAGAAAAAATAGCGCGAGGGCCCAACAAGGGCCCTCGCAAACTGCAAAAAGCCCCGATCACGAGCCCAGCGGAACTGCCCGTGGCCCCGGCGGGGCCCCAAGGGGGCGCTCACAAATAAAACTGCGCCGAAATAAAAAGGGACCGCCCCCCTGCCGCCCTCCGCGCCAAAACGCGAGGGCATATCCATCTTTTTTGGCAAACCCGAAAACGATCTTCGTAAAGTACGTTTTCTCTCAAAAAGCGCCCCAAAATAGTTAAAAAATTCGGCCGGAAACGGGATATTTCCCCTTTCCAGCCGAATTTTAATCAATACATTTCTTCATTCATCCAGCAGATAGTGGACCGCGTGGACGATCCTGCCGCCCTGGCGGTAAAACCGTGGGACGCGGCGGCTGATGCCGCAGATAAACTCATAGTTGAAGCTGTCCGCCGCCGCCGCGATCCGCTCCACCGTGATCTCCCGCTCCCCGTCCCGGCCCACCAGGACTACCGGGTCCCCCACCTGGGTCTCGGGGATCTGGGTCACGTCCACCATCATCTGATCCATGCAGACCCGGCCAAGAATGGGGGCCTCTTTCCCGTGGATCAGAACGTGGAATTTGCCGGACAGGCTCCGGCGGTAGCCGTCGGCGTAGCCCACCGGCACCGTGGCCACCAGGGTGGGCGCCGTGGTGACATAGGCGCCGCCGTAGCTGATCTCCCTGCCCGGGGGCAGGAGCTTCACATGGCTCACCCGGCTGCGCCATTGGAGGGCCGGCCGCAGGGGCAGTGCCCCCGGGTCCACCTCGCCGCTGGGGTACAGGCCGTAGGTCACGATGCCGGAACGGACCATCTCGTAGTGATTTGTAAAATTCATGAGCCCGGCGGAGTTGTCCAGATGCCGAATGGGGACCTCCACCCCCAGGGCGCGGAGACGGGCGTCAAATTCGTCGAACAGAGCCGCCTGGGCCTTGGAACGGGTCAGGTCCGCGCCATCCGCCGTGGCAAAGTGGCTGAACAGGCCCTCCGGGACCAGATTTGGCAGCGCCGCGATCCGGGCGCAGATCTCCGCCGACTCCTGGGTGGCCTGGAAGCCGATCCGGCTCATGCCCGTGTCCACGGCGAAGTGGAAGGGCGCGTTCTTCCCCTGCCGGACCGCCTCCCGGGACAGGGACTCGGCGTCCTCATAGGAAAAGAGAGTGGGCCGGATGTCCTGGGCCACTACGGCGGGATAGGCGGCGGCGGGGGTGTGGCCCAGGATGAGAATGGGCTTTTTCAGCCCCGCCTGCCGCAGCTCCAGAGCCTCCAAAATGGACGAGACTCCAAAAAAGGCACAGCGATCTTCCAGAAACCGGGCGATCTGAATGGCCCCATGGCCATAGGCGTCGGCCTTCACCACCGCCATCACCGGCACGCCCGCCTTTTTCGCCACGGCGTCAAAATTCGCGCCAATGGCGTCCAGGTCGATGGTCACATAGGTGCTGTCAAATCCGGCGTACCGGGAAGTCATGGGCGTTCCCCTCCTTTGGGCGCCATCTCCTCCAGCAGTCGGTCCTCGATCAGGGAGACGGCGTAATACATAGTCTCATATTTTATGTACATCAGGGCGTTTTCGTCCCAAAGCCAGCGGAGCCGGGGCGAAAATTCCTCGTCCCCCCGCCAGAACTGTAGGCACACGGACAGCCCGGGCAGCAGCTCGATGGCGCTGCTCACGTCCGCCCCCGGCAGAGGGGTCCCATTCAGGGCCCGGCAGGCGCGGGCCAGGCCCTCCGGGTCCCGGTCGAAGGCCAGGGCCTCCGGGCCGGGCCGGTCCTCCAGCAGATGCTGGTGAAATTGGAGGCCAAAGCTCTGCATGGACTTCCATCTCCCGGCGGCGCGGCGGTCCGGCCGGGCGTCGCAGAGAACGTCCAGGAGGGTCATCACCTCGCCGAAGCTGTTGGCGTCCCGCCAGAGGCCGCCGATCTCCTTTTCCAGGTCCCCGTTGTCCCGGCGGAGCCGGTAGGGGCGGGAGAGCATGGGGATATAGAGGTAGGTCCCATCGTGGGCCAGGGAGAATTTGGCAATGATCGCCTCCTGGTCGTAGGTCAGGAAACGCTTTTTTGCGTTTCCGCATTGAATGGCATAGTTGTCCCGGCGTTCCATGGGCTTCTCCCTCCCAAAAATGCTCCTATAAAAATACCCCGAAAGGGCGGATTTGTCAATAGAAAAATCCGCCCTCAGCTTTTCAAACAGCCTTTCCGAGTTTGCCGTCCGCAGACGGCAAATGGATTCAATCATTTTTTGCCAGGGCGTGTACCTGGCAAAAAATACCTTACAGGCTGAGAGTGTGCGAGCCGGGGGCCTTGCCCCTGGCGAGTGCGCGGTTCAGCCTGCAATCCCCTCCAAATGGGAGCCCAGCGAAGCGGGTCCCATTTGGGAGGCTGTCAAAAACTTTTGTTTTTGACAGCCTCAGGGTGGATTTGTCAATAGAAAAATCCGCCCTCAGGATGCGTCCCGAGGGCGGAGGATGCGTCAAGCGGCCCGCCGGCTGGTCCCCATGTGGATCATCTGCCGCCAGGTCTTGGGCTTTGCCACCAGAGACAGGAAATGCAGCGGATACCAGGAGGCCAAAAACAGCGGATAGAGCACAATGGTCTTCCACATCCGCCTCGGGTCCCGCTTCGCCGCCAGGCACAGCGCCAGGGCCAAAACCGTGGACCCCAGCCAGAAGCCCGCCGCCGCCACAAAAATCGCCATGCCCGCCCGCAGGAGCGGCATCTGTATCAAGCCCCAGACCACCGGCAGCAGGGTCAAAAGCTGGCAGTAGCTGCTCCCCAGGAACACGGAAAAGTCCAGCCCCAGCGCATTGGGCCGCGCCAAAAGCCGGGGGATGTAACGATTGGCCACGGTCATCAAGCCCGCGCTCCACCGGCGGCGCTGGTGAAGAGAAGCGCCGAAGCTCGTGGGTTCCTCGTCATAGTGGACCGCGTCGGGGACGTAGCGGACCCGGACGCCGAGCTCGGCGCACTGGGCGGCAAATTCCGCGTCCTCGGCCATGGTCACCGTATTCCAGCCGCCCATGCGGGCCAGGAGCTTGTCCGTCACCATGAAGCCGGTGCCCACCAGCTTGCCGCTGAGGCCCAGGCGCTCCCGGGGGCGGCTGTAAAACACGTCGAAATTGGCGAAGTGGAGCTCGTAGCACCCGGCCACCCAACTGTCGTAGGGATTGGCGGCCACGATGCGGCCCTTGGCCGCCTGGGCCCCGGCCACATAGGCGTCGTTCATCCGGGCCAGGAAGGACGGGTCCACCAGGTTGTCCGCGTCGAAGACGCAGTAGGCGTCATATTTCCCCAAAAGGCGGCCAAGGGCCTGGTGAAGGGCGTCGCCCTTGCACCGGACCTCCTCCCGGCAGCGCAGGATCTTGGCCCCAGCGGCCCGGGCAGCGGCTTCGGTGCCGTCGGTGCAGTTATTGGGGACCACATACACGTCGAACAGGTCCCTGGGATAGTTCTGGGCCAGCAGGCTCCGGACGCTCTGACCGATGACCGCCGCCTCGTTTCGGGCCGGCAGGAGTACGGCGAACCGGGCCTTGGGGCCGGCCTTGGGAAAACGCCGCCGCGGCAGCAGACAGAAGAGGCTGATCAGCCCCGTATACAGCGCCAGACACTTGAGGACCAGCGCCAAAATATCCATCAATAGATCCATATGGTGCACCTCCCATTCCTGGGAGTATCATATCAAAAGTACCCTTAAGAAAAAAGTAGGAAACTGTTTAAGATTTTCTTAAAATTCCAAATCTTATTCCATAACGGTGCCGTCGGGGTGAAACAGGGGCAGCTTTTCCAGGTAGATCAGGTCCTTCCGGTCCTGGGCGTCGCCCTCGGCCAGAATGGCCATCTTGCCCGCGATGACGCCCCCGGCCTTCTCCACCAGGGCCTCCAGAGCGGCTAGGCTCTCGCCGGTGGAGATCACGTCGTCCACAATGAGGATCCGCTTGCCCTTCATCAGGGCGGCGTCGGCGGTGTCCAGGTACAAATGCTGCTCCTTCGCGGTGGTGATGGAGTGAACGGTGGATTCGAAGACCCCGGTCATGTACAGCTTGGGCCCCTTCCGGGCCAGGAAATACTTCTTCGCGCCGCTCTGGCGGGCCATCTCGTGGATCAGGGGGATGCCCTTGGCCTCGGCGGTGATCAGATAGTCGTACTCCGGTGCCAGCTTCAGCAGCTCCCGGGCGCAGGCCACGGTCAGCTCCGGGTCGCCGAAAATGACGAAGCCGGCAATGGAAAGCTGGTCATTCAGCGGGCAGATGGGAAGCTCCCGATGCAGCCCCGCTACAGTCATAGGATATACCATAGTAAAACGCTCCCTTTTTCTTTTTTCTAACATGGTCATTATACATCGTCAGATGAAAATGTCAAGGCGTAAAGCACTTGACATTGCGGTCATTCGCCGCTATAATAAGCATAGAAAGGTGCTGCCGGCAGACGGTCAGCCCCCGGATTTGGTTAGAAGCAACCGCACACCGTTGGCGAATTGGGGCGGTTGCTTCTTATTTTTTCATCAGCTGAATAAACAGGTTGATGATGCCGATGATCACAAGACAGAATGTAAGTACTTCCATCGTTGTCATGGCCAGCCCCCCTTTCTGAAACAGGGGGGCAAGAAGCTCCCCCTGCAGCTCGGGGGAAAACCGCCTACCGTTTTACTGGCAGCACCTGGTCCCTTGCGGAACCAGGCAAGGCTGTCAAAAACGAAAGTTTTTGACAGCCTTCCAAATGGAACCCGCTTCGCTGGGCTTCCATTTGGAGGGGATCGCAGGCTGAACCGCGCACTCGCTGTACGCCGGAGGCGCACAGC
>CANQQO010000035.1 GCA_947625965.1 uncultured Oscillospiraceae bacterium | reverse complement strand
GAACACAGAAGTTAAGCTCACACGCGCCGACGATACTTTGCGGGTGACTGCACGGGAAAATAGGTAACGCCAACACATTTGAGCGGCACGCATTGCGTGCCGCTCAATTTATCTAAAAGCCTCGCAGCGTTTCCCGTCCGCAGACGGCAAACCTGGTAAGGCTTTTTGACAAGCAGAGCCCCTCGCAGGAGTGACTTTTACAGAAGTCTGGCGGTGAGTGACGCCATGAAGAAGCCTGTGAAATCCGCGAACAGCGCCGCCGGGACAACATAGCGGGTCTTTTTGATGTTTGCCGCTCCAAAATAGACGCTGATCGTATAAAACGTCGTTTCTGTGGAGCCAAGCATGATGGCGGCGGTCCTTCCAATTTGCGAGTCCACCCCATATTTTGCCATGATGTCGGAACCGACCGCCAGAGCGGCGCTCCCGCTGATCGGGCGGATCAAAACCAGCATTGCCGTCTCCTTGGGGATCCCGAAGAAGGTGAAAACTGGCCCGCAGATTTGACTCAGCAGATCGATGGCCCCGGAGGCGCGAAGCATATTCACCGCAGTCAAGAGAACGATGAGGGACGGCACGATGGTCAGAAGAAGGCGTAATCCCTCACCCGCGCCTTCCAGCATGAGGTTGTAGCCACTCTCTTTTTTGTGGAGCGCCGCCAGAGATACGGCCAAAAGCAGGATCGGTACGAAATAGTCAGTCATGGGGCCACACTTTTCCGAAAAGCCATGCGGCGGTCAAACCCAGTCCGGCGGAGCAAAGGCTTGTGAGCCACACGGCCGGAAGGATGTCGAAGGGGGTCCCGCAGCCCAGAGAGGCCCTTACCGCCGCGACATTTGCCGGGATGAGCTGTATGGAGGCGGTATTGAGCACGATCAGACGGCAGAGCTCGTCATTTGCCTCGCCGCCCTTCGCCAGTCCCTTCGCGGCGCGGATGCCCATGGGCGTCGCCGCGTTTCCGAGTCCCAGGAGATTGGCGCAGAAATTCGCGCTGAGATTCCCGGCCAGTGCGGGGTCCTTGGCGCTGGAGGGGAACAGCCATTGCAGCAGGGGCCGAAGGGTTTTGGCAAGCCAGGCCATGACGCCGGTTTTCTCCATGACGTTTCCAAGCCCCGACCAGAGACAGATCGCCCCCGCCATGCCGATGGAAAGGGTCACACCGCTTTGCGCGCCGGTTACGACGGCAGCGGAAAGCTCCGCACCCCGTCCGGTGTACATTGCCGCCGCCAAAGCGAGAAAAATCAATCCGCTCCAGATCCACGTCATCAGCATCCCCATCGCCTCCGGGACAATCTATGCGGCCGGAGCCGCCGCTATGCGGGACCGTGAATCGCGGAGGCTTCTCATTTTGATGTTGTTTACATAACATTAAACATTATTCTTCCAACGCCGCCCCGTAGACCGCGTTCCGGCTCAGGCCCAGCTCCTGGGCGGTTTGCTTGACCGCGTCCTTCCGGCTAAGGCCCTGGGACATCAGCTCCGCCACCCTCTGGGCCGCCTGGGCCGCGCTGGCCTCCGGCGCCTTTTCCTCGGGCGCGCCGGCAAGAACCAGGACAAATTCCCCCCTCGGTGGGTTCTCCCGGTAGTGGGCGAGGGCCTGGGAGAGCGTGGTCCGGAAAAATTCTTCGTGGACCTTGGTCAGTTCCCGGCAAAGGGCAATGGGCCGGTCCGGGCCAAAGACCGCCACAAGATCCTCCAGGGTGGCCAGGAGCTTGTGGGGCGCTTCGTAGAAGATCATTGTCCGCTTTTCATCCCGCAGGGACTCCAAATGCGCCCTGCGGCTTTTTTTCGCCGTGGAGAGGAACCCCTCGAAGCAGAATCGTCCCGTAGGCAGCCCCGAGGCGCTGATGGCCGTAACGGCGGCGCAGGGGCCGGGAATGGGACAGACGGGCACCCCGGCCTGGGCGCAGAGGCGGACCAGATCCTCCCCCGGGTCGGAGATGGCTGGGGTCCCGGCGTCGGTGACCAGGGCGCAGCTCTCCCCGGACAGGAGACGCTCCACGATCTGACCGCCGCGCTGGACCTTGTTGTGTTCGTAGTAGCTGAGGAGGGGCTTGTGCAGGCCCAGATGGTTCAGGAGCTTCAGAGTGACCCGGGTGTCCTCGGCGGCGAGGAAGTCCGCCTGGGCCAGGGTGTCCCTGGCACGTTGAGAAATGTCCCCCAGATTGCCGATGGGGGTGGGGACCAGATAAAGGGTTCCGCTCATTGGGTGCCTCCTGTGTGATAGATTCGGCGGTGATCCGCCGTAGGCTGGCCGTCGGGGCCAAAGAGGGCGAGCTCTTCCCAACGCAGGCCGGGCCTCGCGCCCTTCCTGCACTGGACCAGCACCAGGGATACCTTTCCTCCGGCCCGGTGCCGGACCAGCCGGAGGACCTTGGGCTCCAGCCGGCGGGCGGCGGCCAGGGCGAAGATCTCCGCAAGGCGTTCGGGACGGTGGACCAGAAAGAGACGGCCACCGTCCTTCAATGCCCACGCGGCCCCGGCCATGAGGCGGTCGAGGGTGTAGGCCCCCTCCATCCGGGCCTCGGGGGCGGAGCGATGGGGCCTGCCTCCGGAAAAGTAGGGGGGATTGGCCACGCAGACCGAAAAGCTCCCGGCGGGAAACAGAGAGGGGATGGCGTTCATATCGGCGCATATACTCCTAAGGCGGGCCTTCAGGCCGTTCCGGCGGATGTTGTCCAGCGCCAGACAGTGGGCGGACGCGTCCGCTTCCACGCCGGTGACGGCGCAGTCGTCCCGCCGGGCGCAGAGCAGGAGCCCCAGGACGCCGCAGCCGGAGCCAATGTCCAGGACCTGGGCCCCGGGGGGAAGAACGGCGAAATCGGCCAGGACCATGGAATCGGTGCCCAGAGGGAAGGCGCCGGTTTCCAGGGTCAGGCCGCCGGAAAGCTGCTCCATGGGGCCACCTCCTTACAAAAGAACAAAAAAAGCCTGCACAGCCGGAACCCCGGACGTGCAGGCCCGCTGCGAATGGGAGCGCGGGGAAAACGGGTTCGATCGTCTTGGCCAAGGGCGCGGCTTTCCGCCGGGAACGGACAGGAAAAGGCGAAGCTCCATCCGGCCTTCTTCGCTTTCCCGCTTCCATTCCTGTGAAAAGGCCCTCGCCCCCGGCTTCGGACGATGAGATAGAGCTTCCTTAGCCCTCCTCGATGGCTTCGACGGGGCAGTTGTCGGCGCAGGTGCCGCAGCTAACGCAGACATCGGGGTCGATGACGTACTTCTCGTCACCCTCGGAGATAGCTTCGACGGGGCAGTTGTCGGCGCAGGTGCCGCACTTGACACAGGCGTCAGTAATCTTGTAGGCCATGGTTTTCCCTCCAAATGTATGTTTTTCGCAGGACCACAGGGGTTGCCCCTTTATTGTAACATGGATTTTAGAAAATGCAATTCCTTTTTTACGGCTCATCGTATATTTTTTCAAGGGAAAGGGGAGAATTTCCGGGCGAAGGAGGCGATCCGATGCGTTATGACGCGTCCGCAGCGGCGCTGCTGCGCCAGTCCGCCGGGCGGGCCAGGGAGCTGGGCCACAGCTATGTGGGAAGCGCCCATCTTCTGCTGGCCTTGGCCGAGGGGCCGGGACTGCCCTGCCAGCTTCTTCGGGGCGCGGGGATGGACCCGGAGCTGACTCGGAAGATGATGGCGGTGCTCTATGGCCTGGGAACCCCGGGTCTGCCCCTGCCCCAGGGGTTTTCTCCCCAGGCCCGGCGGATCTTGCGGGGGGCGGTGCGCGAGGCCAAGGCGATGCGGTGCCGGGAGGTCAGCGTGGAGCATATTTTTCTGTCCCTGCTCCGGCGGGAGAAGACGGCGGCCAGGGATTTGCTGCTTTTAGAGGGCGTGGAGGCGGAGGAGCTGTTCACGCGGACGGTGGATCAAATTCAGTGGGACCGGCAGGCCCCTGGGAAGACCAAGAAGGAGGCGTCAGCTACGAAACTTTTGGAGCAATTCAGCGAGGACCTGGTGACCAAGGCCGCGTCCATGGAGCCGGTGATCGGCCGGGAGCGGGAGATCGACATGGTCATTGGCATTCTCAGCCGGAAGAACAAGAACAATCCCGCCCTGGTGGGGGAGCCCGGCGTGGGAAAGACCGCCATTGCCGAGGGTCTGGCCCAGCGTATGGCGGCGGGGAATGTGCCGCCTCAGCTCAAGGACAAACGGCTGGTCAGCCTGAACATGGCGAACCTGGTGGCCGGGACCAAGTACCGGGGAGAATTTGAGGAGCGGCTCCGGGATGTGCTGGCGGAGATCAAGCGCAGCGGGGACATCATTCTCTTTGTGGACGAGATGCACACCATCGTGGGCGCCGGCGCGGCGGAGGGGGCCATTGACGCGGCCAACATCTTTAAGCCCGCGCTGGGCAGGGGGGAGCTGCAAATGCTGGGAGCCACCACCCTGACGGAATATCGGAAATACATTGAAAAGGACCCGGCTCTGGAACGCCGTTTCCGGCCGGTGACGGTGGAGGAGCCGGACCGGGAGGCCACCATGACCATTCTCAAGGGCCTGAAACCGGGCCTGGAGCGGCATCACCGGCTCCGCATTACCGAGGAGGCCATGAAGGAGGCGATCCGGCTGTCGGTGCGGTATCTACCGGATCTGTATTTGCCGGATAAGGCCATCGACCTGCTGGACGAGGGGGCCTCCCACGCCCGGATGGAGGAGATGCAGGCCGGAAAGGGAGCGGTCCGGCAGGACCTGGAAATGGAGCTTCACGAGGCGGTCCGGGAGAGCCGCTTCGAGAAGGCGGCGGAGCTGCGGGACAAGATGCAGAAGATGGTGGCCCGCTCCGGAGAGGGCCGCCGTCCCCGGGCGGTGACCGGGGCGGATGTGGCCTGGGCGGTGTCGGCCCGGACGGGGATCCCTGTGGGCCGGCTCACCGCCAACGAGCGGGAGCGGCTGCTCCACCTGGAGCAGCTCCTGTCCCGGCGGGTCATCGGCCAGGACCGGGCGGTGTCGGAGACGGCGGAGACGGTCCGGCGGGGCCTGTCCGGCATCCGGGACGAGAACCGCCCCATTGCCTCCCTGCTCTTCACCGGCCCCACGGGGGTGGGGAAGACGGAGCTGTGCCGTGCCCTGGCGGAGGAGCTGTACGGCAGCCGGGAGGCGCTGATCCGGCTGGATATGACGGAATATATGGAAAAGCAGTCGGTTTCCCGCCTGATCGGCGCGCCTCCGGGCTACGTGGGCTACGAGGAGGGCGGCAAGCTGACGGAGCAGGTCCGCCGCCGGCCCTACTGTCTGGTGCTGCTGGACGAATTGGAGAAGGCCCATCCGGACGTATCGGGGATCCTCCTGCAAATCATGGAGGAGGGGGTCCTGACGGACTCCACCGGCCGGCGAGTCAGCTTCAAGAACACCATCGTGGTCATGACCTCCAATCTGGGAGGCGAGATCAAGGGAGACGGTCTGGGCTTTTCCCCGGCCGGCCGGACGGGGGAGACGGAAAACGCCCTCCGGGAGCACTTTACCCCGGAGTTTCTGGGCCGCTTGGATAAGGTCGTCTGTTTCCAGCCCCTTGGGCAGGAGGCGATGGAGGCCATTGCCCGGAAGTACCTGACGGAGCTCCAGGACCGGGCCGCCGCCATGGGGATGCAGCTCCAGCTACCGGAGGAAATGCCCTCGCTCCTGGGCAGCCGGTCCCGGAGCAGAGGAGGGGCCCGGCAGATGCGCCGCCTGGTCCAGGAGCAGGTGGAAGGGCCCCTGGCCAGCTTCCTTCTCCAATCCGGCCGAAAGCTGGCCCGGGTGCGGGGACGGCTGGAAGACGGCAGGCTCCAATTCCTCAGCTAGGGAGCGAGAAAAGCTCTGAACAGGCCGGGAGCGGCTTGTTCAGAGCTTTCTATATCTTATGGTATCAAGCTCGGCTTTGTTTCCGCCATCCTCCGCACGATCCAGTTTTCCGCCCGCGCTTATGGAAACGCAGTCGCCCTTGCAGATGATTTTCATGTTCTCCGCAAAAAGGCGGGACCATATTTGAAACGAATGTTTAGAAACCAGAAAATTTCCTGGAAATTTTTGGAAATGAAAAGAAAAAGATTGATTTTTTGTGAAGAAACCGTTATACTGTGAGTTAAGGGAGCAAAAGGGATGTAAAGTGGAGTGAAATGGAGGAGGTGAGCCCAGGTGATCGGAAAATACCCCGCCCGATTGGATGATAAGAACCGTCTTTTTGTCCCGGCCAAGCTGCGCGCGGAGCTGGGAGAGGACTTCTACGTGACCCTGGGCGTCAACTGCGGCCGTCGGTGCCTGACGGTGTACACCGCCCAGGATTGGCAGACTTTGGTGAAAAACTATAACGCCCTGCCCATCTCCCAGCGGGCCGCCGCCACCAGCCTCATCTTCATGAACGCCACTCAGTGCGCCCCGGATAAGCAGTTCCGCTTCACCCTGACCCAGTTTTTGCTGGACTACGCTCACATCCAGCGGGATGTGATGATCGTGGGCCGGGCGGGCCAGGCGGAGATCTGGGAGGCGGGAGAGTTCGCCCGGTTCGAGGCGGAGAATCTGACCCCGGAGAAGTTGCTCTCCTCCCTGGAGGCCATCGGGCTATGACGGAATTTCACCATGTCAGCGTCCTGCTGGACGCCTGCCTGGAAGTGCTGGCCATCCGGCCGGACGGGGTCTACGTGGACGGCACCCTGGGGGGCGGAGGCCACGCGGCCCAGGTGGCCCGGAGACTCACCACCGGCAGGCTCATCGGCATCGACCGGGACCGGGAGGCCCTGGCCGCCGCGGGGGAGCGCCTGGCGCCCTGGAAGGACCGGGTGACCCTGGTCCACGGGAATTTCCGGGATTTGAAGAGCATTTTACAGGAACAGCACCTTGACGGCGCGGACGGCGTCCTGCTGGATCTGGGCGTTTCGTCCTATCAGTTGGATCAGGGGGACCGAGGCTTTTCCTACCGGTACGACGCGCCGCTGGATATGCGAATGGACGGGTCCGACAGCCTGACCGCCGGGGAAGTGGTCAACACCTGGCCCCAGGAGGAGCTGCGCCGGATCCTATACGCCTACGGCGAGGAGCGCTACGCGCCCCAAATCGCCGGGGCCATTTGCCGCCGGAGGGAGCGGGAGCCCATCCGGACCACCCTGGAACTGGCGGAGCTGATCCGTTCCGCCATGCCGCCCCAGGCTCTGCGGGAGAAGCAGCACCCGGCCAAGCGGACCTTCCAGGCCCTGCGCATTGCCGTCAATGACGAGCTGGGCGCCGTGGAGGAGGGGACCCAGGCCGCCATCGACTGCCTGAACCCCGGGGGACGTCTGGCGGTCATCAGCTTCCATTCCCTGGAAGACCGGATCGTCAAAAATACCATGGCCCAGGCGGCCAAAGGCTGCACCTGCCCGCCGGAATTTCCGGTGTGCGTCTGCGGAAAAAAGCCAATGGTCCGCCTGGTGAATAAAAAGCCCATCCTCCCCACGGCAGAGGAGGAAGCGGCGAACCCCAGAGCCCACAGCGCCAAGCTCCGCGTCTGCGAGAAGCTGGGGCCGACAGAGAGGGAGGATCCCAATGGCACGCAGATCTGATATTCAATACATCCGGATCTACACCGAGGGCACCGCTGCCAGAAAGCTCGAACCCGCCCCCGCGCCCCGGCGGAAGCCGAAGCCGGCCCGGCCCAAGGCCCGAAAGACGGTGGCCATTCGGGTGGACCCCCTGGCGGTGGCGGGAATCGCGGTGGCCGTGGTGATGCTGGTGCTGATGGCGGTGGGCCTGGCCAAGCTGGACGAGGTCCAGCAGCAGCGGCAGGCCCTGGAGACCTATATCACCCAGCTTCAGCAGGAAAACGCCGCCCTTCAGGACACCTATGACAACGGCTATGACCTGGAGGAGATCCGCAGAAATGCCGAGGCCCTGGGCATGGTCCCGGTGGAGGACCTTCCCCATATCCAGATCCAGGTCCCCCCGGAGGCCCCCGACCAGGGGGAGGCCGGCTGGTGGGAGAGCGTTTTGGCTTTCTTTACGGAACTGTTTGCATAATGTTTGTCCCGGCCAATAAGATAGAGCAAGCGGCTGCAATGGGCAGTAAGGATCCTCCTTGCTGCCCATTGAAAGACTTGCGGCTTCTGAAAGGTCGGTGGCAATGGCGAAACGGAAACGGGAATATGTCCGCCTTCGGGGGGACAGCGGCCAGCACCGGAGGATCCTGGCCACGGCGGCGGTGCTGGGGATCTTGGGCTTTGTGCCGGTGGCCCTGCGGCTGTACGATCTGATGGTCGGTCAGTATGACTACTATTCCCAGCTTGCCCTGCGGAATCAGACCCGGACCACCACGGTGACGGCGGACCGGGGGACCATCTACGACCGGAACATGAATATTCTGGCCTGCTCCCAGAGCGTGGAAAACGTGTATCTGGACCCCCACGAGCTGAAGCAGTCCAAGGCGGACCTTGAGGCCATTTCCCAAAAGCTGGGGCAGATCCTGGACCTGGACCCGGCCTGGCTCCTGGAGCAGGCCAAGGACACCACCAAGCGTTACAAGCAGGCGGCGGCCCGGATCAGCGAGGAGACCGCCGCGGAGATACGGGCCTACATCAATGAGAACCAGATCTCGGGCATCCACTTGGAGCCCAATTCTCAGCGCTTTTACCCCTACGGGACCCTGGCGGCCCAGGTCATCGGCTTCACCAACGCCTCCAACACCGGTTCGGAGGGGGTGGAGGCGGCCTACAACAGCTTCCTGGAGGGCTCCGCCGGGCGGGTCATCACCACCAAGGGCAACAATGAGATGGATATGCCCTTCTCCTACGAGCGCTATGTCTCCTCGGTCCAGGGATGCGACGTGATCATGACCATCGACGCCACGGTCCAGGCGTGCCTGGAAAAGGAAATGGAGACGGCCATCGCCCGCTATGATGTCCAAAACGGCGCTTTCGGCATGGTGATGGATGTAAACACCGGGGAGATCCTGGCCATGGCCACCCTGGGCAGCTACGATCCCAATTCCTACCTGGAGATCGCCGACCCGTTGGCGGCGGCGGAGGTGGAGCGTCTGCGGACCGCCTATCTGCTCCAACCCCAGGGAAGCGAGGCCTATGCCGAGGGCCTGGCGGCCTATCAGGAGGCCCTGACCGCCGCCCGTCTGAAACAGTGGCGGAACCGGGTGATCTCCGACGGCTATGAGCCCGGCTCCACCTTCAAGGTCATGACCATGGCGGCGGCCCTGGACTGCGGGGCCATTGATTTGAACACGGACTTTTACTGCGGGGGCTCCGAGCAGATCCCCGGCCGGGCCCAGCGGCTCCACTGTTGGCGCTCCGCCGGCCACGGGGCGGAAAAGACCCCCCAGGCTTTGCAGAATTCCTGCAACATCGCCTTTGCCCACATCGCGCTGAAGCTGGGCGGGGAGATGTTTTACGAATATGTCCAGCGCTTCGGCATCCTGGAGAAGACGGGCATCGACCTGGCGGGGGAGAGCAAGGGCGTCTTTTTTGACAAGTCCCTGATCACGGACACGGACAAGTGGGGCACCGCCTCCCTGACCTCCGGCTCCTTCGGCCAGACCTTCAAGCTCACCCCCTTGCAACTTGTCCGGGGCATCGCCTCGGTGGTCAACGGGGGGTATCTGCTGGAGCCCTATATTGTCTCCGAGGTGGTGGACGCGGAGGGAAACACGGTCCTCAAGCAGGAGCCCACGGTGATCCGCCGGACCATCCGGGAGGAGACCTCCCTTACCATGCGGAAGCTCATTGCCTCCGTGGTGGAGGAGGGCACCGCCAAAAACGCCAAGGTGGCGGGCTTTTCCATCGGCGGCAAGACCGGCACCAGCGAAAAGATCGACGTCTTTGACGAAAACGGCCAGCGGGTCCAGGACAAGATCGTGTCCTTCGTGGGCATCGCCCCCATGGACGATCCCAAATATATCGTGCTGGTGGCGCTGGACACTCCCTCCCGGTCCACGGGCATTTACATCTCCGGCGGCGTTATGGCGGCCCCCACAGTGGGGGCGGTGATGGCGGACATTCTGCCCTATCTGGGGGTGGAGCAGACCTTTTCTCCCGACGAGGCCGCCGGACGGGTGGTGGTCCTGGAGGATTACGCCGGCATGACCCAAAAGGATGCGGAAAAGGCCCTGAAAGCGGCGGGCATCACCGGCCGGTTTGTGGGTGACGGGGAGACCGTCACCGGCCAGATCCCGGCGGCGGGCCAGAGCGTGCCCGGGGACAGCGAGGTGCTGCTTTACCTGGGCGTTCCCCCGGAGGAGGGCACCACAGAGGTGCCGGATTTCACCGGCATGGACCGGCAGACCGCCAAGGACGCCGCCGAGGCGGCGGGCCTCTACATCCTGGTGGCCGGCAACGACGAGATCGCCCCGGAGGTGGTGGTCACCGCCCAATCCCTGGCCCCGGGGAGCGAGGTGGCTCTGGGCACCACCGTGCGGCTGGAATTTGCGGACACAATGGCCGCGGACTAGGAGAGAACGCAATGAAAATGAAAGAACTGCTCCGGGACGTAAAGGTCCTGGAGACGAATTTGGATCTCGAGACGGAGATCCCCTCCATCGTATACGACTCCCGGAAGGCGACCCCAGGCTGCCTCTTTGCCGCCATCACGGGCTTTGCCGCCGATGGAAATCGGTTCGTGCCCATGGCCCTGGAGAAGGGCGCGGCGGCGGTGCTGACGGCGAAGCGTCCGGCGGGGGAGGTCCCCTATGTCCTGACGCCGGACGACCGAAAGGCCCTGGCCCAGGTATCCGCCAATTTCTACGGCCGGCCGGCGGAGGCCATGACCCTGGTGGGCGTCACCGGCACCAACGGCAAGACCACGGTGACCCTGCTGGTCAAGCACATTCTGGAGACGGTCCTGGGGGCCAGGGTGGGCCTCATCGGCACCATGGCCAATCAGATCGGCCGGGAGGTCCTGCCCACGGAGCGGACCACCCCGGAGAGCCTGGAGCTTCAGGCCCTATTCGCGAAAATGCGGGACGCCGGCTGCCGGTACGCGGTGATGGAGGTGTCCTCCCACGCCCTGGCCCTGGACCGGGTGGGGGGCGTCCGCTACGATGTGGCTGCCTTTACCAACCTGACCGAGGACCATCTGGATTTCCACAAGACCATGGACGCCTACTGTGACGCCAAGGCCCTCCTCTTTGCGCGCTGCGGCTATGCGGTCCTCAACCGGGACGATCCCTACGCCCCTCGGATGGCGGAGAAGGCCCGCTGCCCGATCCTCTGGACCTCCAAGGCCCCCGGGGATGGGCTCAGCGCCCAGGACATCCGATTGAAGGCGGACGGCGTGGAATTTACCGCCGCGCTGGACGGGAAGCGGGTCCCGGTGACGCTGGGGATCCCCGGCGGATTTACGGTATCGAACGCTCTGACGGCCCTTGGGATCGCCCTGGGGCTGGGGATCTCTTTGGAACGGGCGGCGGAGGCCCTGGCCACCGCTCCCGGCGTCAAGGGCAGGGTGGAGGTGGTCCCCACCCCGGGCAGGGACTACACCCTCCTCATTGATTACGCCCACACCCCCGACGGCCTGGAAAACGTCCTGGGGGCTTTCAAGCCCCTGTGCCGGGGGCGGCTGATCGCGGTCTTCGGCTGCGGCGGGGACCGGGACCCTCTCAAGCGGCCCATCATGGGGGAGATCGGCACCCGCCTCGCGGACCTTGCGATCCTCACCAGCGACAACCCCCGCCATGAGGACCCGGAGGCGATCCTCCGGGACATTCTGGCCGGGATCCCCAAGGACCGGGGAAATTATGAAGTAATTGTAAATCGTGTGAAAGCGATCCACCGCGCTCTGGACATTGGACAAAAAGGTGATATAATAATACTGGCAGGAAAGGGCCATGAGACCTACCAGCAGATCGGGGACGAGAAGCGTCCCCTGGACGAGCGGCAGGTGGCCGCTGCCTATCTGGCGGAAACGAGGGAATGATATGGGCAGGATCACATTGCGTCAGGCGGCCGAATGGTGCGGCGGACAGATCGACCCCAAATATGCCGACGTGACCTTCTTGGGAGCCAACAACGACTCCCGGCGTATTCAGCCCGGGGAACTGTTTATTGCCCTGGAGGGGGTGCGGGACGGCCATATCTTCATCCCGGAGGCCCTGGAGAAGGGGGCGGCGGCGGTGCTTTGCAGCCGCTGCGACGGGGATTGGCCCGCCATCGTGGTCCAGGAGCCCCGCCGGGCCCTGGGAGACATCGCCCGGCAGGAGCGGCGGCGGATCGGCATGAAGGTGGTGGGCGTCACGGGCTCCGTGGGCAAGAGCACCACCAAGGAAATGATCGCCTGCGTCCTGGACGGCACCTACCGGGTGGAGAAGACCCCCGTGAATCACAACAACGACATCGGAATGCCCATGGCCATTCTGTCCATGCCCGAGGATACCCAGGTGGCGGTGCTGGAAATGGGGATGAACCACTTCCGGGAGATCGCCTACCTGACCTCCATCGCCCGGCCGGATGTGGCGGTGATCGTCAACATCGGCACCATGCACATCGAGCACTTGGGCTCCATGGAGGGCATTTTGCAGGCCAAGCTGGAAATTTTGGAGGGAATGCGCCAGGACGGCCGGATCGTCCTCAACGGCGACGACCGGCTCCTCTGGAATCAGAATAAGATCTATCCGCTCCAGACCACCTTCTTCGGCATCCAGAATCCGGAGTGCGGCGTCATCGGCTCGGATGTGGAGGAGGGAGAAGGGGTCCTGCGGTTTACCGTCCACTGTCCCGGCCGCCTCACCTTCCCGGTGGAGCTGGCCATGAACGGCACCCACTTTGTCTATGACGCCCTGGCCGCCGTGGCGGTGGGCCTGGAAATGGGGGTGGACCCCTCCAAGATCCAGGAGCAGCTCTCCCAGTTCCGGAACATGGCCGGGCGGCAGGAGATCTTCAGCGCCAAGGGCTACACCATCATCAAGGACTGCTACAATGCCGGCCCCGAGTCCATGGCCGCCGCCCTGACGGTGCTGGGCAACAAGCCGGGCCGCCATGTGGCGGTGCTGGGGGATATGCTGGAGCTGGGCGTCTGTACCCAGGCGGAGCACTACCGGGTGGGCCGCATCGCCGCCGAGAAGGCGGAGATCCTCCTGGCCTACGGCCCCAACGGCAGCCGCATCATCGACGGCGCCCTGACCGGCGGGATGTCCACCTCCCGGGCCCGGGCCTTTGAGGACCGGTCGGGGCTGGTGGCGGCCCTGCGGCGGCTTGCCCAGCCGGGGGACGTGATCCTCTTCAAGGGCAGCCGGGGAATGCACATGGAGCGGATCTTGGACCAATTCTTGCAGGAAGACGCCTAGCGGAGGGAATGGTATGACGAGAATCGTAGTAACAGCCCTGACCGGGTGCGTGCTGTCCGCCGTCCTGGGCCGGTTTCTGCTGCCGGTGCTCCGGGCTCTGAAGGCGGGCCAGTCCATCCGCAGCATCGGCCCCACCTGGCACAACTCCAAGGCCGGGACCCCCTTGATGGGCGGGCTGATGTTCATCGCCTCCGTGGTCATCTGCCTGGCGGTGAATCTGCCCACCACCTATGACTATTCGGCCTTCTATGCCCTGGGTGTCAGCCTGTGCTTCGGCATGGTGGGCTTTCTGGACGACCTGTGCAAGGTCAAATTCAAGCGGGACCTGGGCCTGACCGCCCTCCAGAAGATCCTGCTGCAAATGGCGGTGTCCGCCATCTATCTCTATGTTCTGTATAAAGAGGGGATCATGAGCTGCGACCTTTATATCCCCTTCCTGAACGTGTCCTATCCCATACACCCCATGGTGTATATCTTCTTCGCCATGTTTGTCATGGTGGGCTGCGACAACGCCGTGAACCTGACCGACGGGGTGGACGGCCTGTCCAGCTCCGTGACTCTGCCCGTGATGATCTTCTTCACCGGCGCGGCCTACGTCATGGGCCGGGAGGACCTGGCCCTGCTCCCCGCCGCCCTGGTGGGGGCCCTGATCGCCTATCTCTTCTACAATTTCCACCCCGCCAAGGTCTTCATGGGGGACACCGGTTCCCTGTTCCTGGGGGGCGTGGTCTGCTCCATGGCCTTCGCTCTGGATATGCCCCTGGTGTTGATCTTCGTGGGCTTCGTGTATATCGTGGAGACTCTGTCGGACATCATCCAGGTGGTCTATTTCAAAGTGACCCATGGCAAGCGGTTCTTCAAAATGGCCCCCATCCACCATCACTTTGAGAAGTGCGGGTGGAAGGAGGAGACCATCGTCTTCGTCTTTGCCGGGGTGTCCACCCTTATGTGTCTGGTGGGCTGGTACGGCATCGCCGGTAAAATTCGCTGACTGACCCCGAAAGGAGCGCAAAATGGCATCAGAGCGGACTCTGTATGCCAAAGAGGACCGCCGCCGGTTTTCGGCGGGGCAAAGCGTGGACTTTCCCTTTCTGCTGCTGGTGCTGCTGCTTCTGACCGTGGGACTGGTGATGCTCTATTCCGCCAGCTACGCCCAGAGCGAGTACGACACCGGTTACGCCATCTCCACCCGGTATCTGCAAAAGCAGGCGGTCTGCGCCGCCCTGGGCCTGGCCGCCATGTGGGCCATGAGCCGGATCGACCCGAAGTTTTGGCTGAAAATGGCCTGGCCCCTCTACGGCGTCAGCATCGTGCTGCTGCTGTCGGTGCTGGTTTTCGGAGAGTCCGTCAACGGCGCCCGCCGGTGGATCAACATCGCGGGCCTGCAGTTCCAGCCCTCGGAGGTGGCGAAATTCACCATGATCCTCCTCTTCGCCCGGCTGACCAAGGGCTTCGGGACCCAGGCCAAGGAGTTCCGCTACGGGGTCCTGGGCTTCGGCGGGGCGCTGATGGGCATTTTGGTGCCCTTGGCTCTGGAGAAGCACCTGTCCGCCATTATGCTCATGGGCATGGTGGCGGTGGTCATGATGTTTGTGGCGGGCACCAGCCCCAAGTGGCTCCTGGCGGGGGCCGGGGCGGCGGTGCTGTTCGTGCTGGTGTACATCACCTTCATGGGCTACGCCGGGGACCGAGTCTCCGCCTGGCTCCATCCCGAGGAGGACCCGGGGGACACCGGCTATCAAATTCTGCAATCCCTGTACGCCATCGGCTCCGGGGGCCTGTTCGGCCTGGGGCTGGGGAAGAGCAGGCAGAAGTATCTGTACCTGCCCTTTCAGTACAATGACTATATTTTCGCCATCGCCTGCGAGGAGCTGGGCCTGGTGGGGGCGCTGCTGATCGCGGCCCTCTTTGCCGCCCTGATCCTCCGGGGCTACTGGATCGCCCTGCGGGCGAAGGACCGGTTCTCCACGGTCCTGGCGGCGGGCCTTGTGACCCTGATCGCGGTCCAGGTCCTGCTGAATCTGGGGGTGGTGACCAATCTGCTGCCCTCCACCGGTATCGCCCTGCCCTTCTTCTCCTACGGCGGGACGGCCCTGGCGGTGAATTTGGGGGAGATGGGCATTGTCCTGGCCATCTCCCGGCAGCGGGATCAGCCCAAGGAACAGGAGGGCCAGCTATGAACGTGGTATTCACCTGCGGCGGCACGGCGGGGCACATCAACCCGGCCATCGCCGTGGCCAACGCCTGGCGGGAGCGCCGCCCCCAGGACCGGATCCTTTTCATCGGCTCCACAGACAATATGGAGGAGGAGCTGGTGCCCAAGGCGGGGTATGAGATCGTCACCTTTCGGGACGCCTGCTTCGAGCGGGGGCTGTCCTTCGCGGCGCTGAAATACAATTTCCAGGCGGTGGGCCGAATCGCCAAAGCCGTCTCCGGCTGCAAGAAGACCCTGAAGGAATTCGACGCTTCCATCGTGGTGGGCACCGGCGGCTACGCCAGTTTCCCGGCCCTGCTGGCCGGGCACCTGCTGAAGCTCCCCACCTGCGTCCATGAGAGCAACGCCCTTCCGGGGCTCACCACCAAGCTGGCCGCCGCCTTTGCCGACCGGGTGCTGGTCTGCTTCCCCGAGAGCGCCCAGCACTACCGGGACCCCAAAAAGGTGGAGGTGGTGGGGATGCCCGTCCGACGGGAATTTCTCTTCGGCCGAAAGGAGCGGGCCAAGAAGGAGCTGGGCCTGACGGGCCGTCCCGTGGTGGTCTCCGCCTTTGGCAGCCAGGGGGCCCGGGCCATGAATCTGGTCATCGGAGAGCTGTTCCGCCTGGAGCAGGATCGGGGCTTTCCCTTCCACCACATCCACGCCGTAGGCAGCTATGGCTGGGAATGGATGCCGGAGTACGTGAAGGAACAGGGCGTGGACCTGAGCCGGACGTCCGAGATCGATATGCGCAAATACATCTATGATATGCCCACGGTCATGGCGGCGGCGGACGTGTTTCTCGGCCGGGCTGGGTCCTCCACCTGCAATGAGATCGCCGCCAGCGGCGTGCCCTGTATTCTGATCCCCTCGCCCAACGTGACCAATAACCATCAGGAGAACAACGCCCGGGTCCTGGCCGACGCCGGGGGAGCGGTCCTCCTGCCGGAGGCGGAGTGTACCGCCCGGGTCTTGATGGAGAACATCGAGGCGCTCTTATCCGACGAAAAGCGGCGATTATCGATGTCCGCCGCCCTGCAGGCTCTGGCGGTGCCGGATTCCGCCCAGCGGATCTGCCAGGTCATGGCGGAGCTGACGGCCAAGGGCTGAACCAAAGGAGCAAGCTATGGACGAAAAACAAAAGAAGCCCCGTTCCTCCGCCCAAGCGGAGGGGCGGACAACGCGGCGGTCCGGGTCCTCGGACAGCCGACCGGCGCGGAAGACCGCCAAGAGCGGCCAGCAGACCTCCCAAACCGCCCGCCCGGACCGCCGGGCGGCGCAGAGCGCAAAACCGGCCCAGCGCCGCCGGACCCGCCGGGAAACGGCGCCCAAGCGGCCTGTGCGGCGGCGGACCCCCAAGACCCAGCCCGACGCCCAGGTGCCCCGGGTGGTATACACCCCGGCGGCTCCCTTCAGCCGTGGGCGGCTGGTGCTTCAGTTGGCTACGGTGGTGGCGGTGGTGCTGGCCCTGACCTTTGGCGTGTCCATCTTCTTCCGGGTCGAAAAGGTCATGGTGCAGGGCGCGGTGAAGTACACGCCCGCGGAGATCCAGGAGGCCTCCGGCATCCGGGAGGGGGACGGCCTGATGACCTTCGGCCGGACGGTGGCCTGCGGGAAGATCAAGTCCCTTCCCTATGTGGATACGGTTCGGATCGGTATAAAATTGCCGGATACGGTAAATATTGTAATCAAGGAATTTGACGTTCTCTACGCCATCAAGGACGATGTGGGGAACTGGTGGCTCATGACCGCCACCGGGAAGCTCATCGACCAGGTGGACAGCGCCCGGGCGGGGGAGTACACCGAGATCGAGGGAGTCCGAATTCGCCTCCCCCTCACCGACCCCAAGAGCAATCCGGGCAGGGATGTGTTCGCCGAGGCCATGGAGACCAGCCCGCCCACGCCCGCCAGCGGCGAGACCGACCCGGTGACGGTCCTGGCTGCCGACCGGCTGAACACGGTGCTGAGCATTGCCCAGTATTTGGAGCAGTACGGCGTTCTCGGGGAGATGGCCTCCATCGACGTGTCCGACCTGGGCAGGATCGAAATGGTCTACGGCCAGCGTTTCACGGTGAAGCTGGGGGACACCTCCCGGCTGGATTACAAGCTCCGCTGCATGAAGACCGCCATCGATCAGATGGAGGTCTACGAGAGCGGAGAGCTGGATATTTCCTTCACCATCCGGCCCGACGAGATCATCTACACCCCCATCGCCTGAGGCGGAAACGGATTTTTTTGTAAAATCTCTAAGAAAATTGAGAAATTCTATTGACCAAATCCATTTTTCGGGATAGAATATAGGAGTACGATTGCAATTCCTGGCAGGACCCCCTGCAAAATATACATAGGAGGAGAGCATATGTCTGAAAGTTTCCAGGAACGCGTGGTAAAGATCAAGGTCATCGGCGTTGGCGGCGCCGGCAACAATGTCATTAACCGGATGATCGAGGCCGGCGTCACCGGCGTGGATTTCATCGTGGTCAACACGGATAAGCAGGACCTGAACAAGTCTATCTGCAAAAACAAGATCCAGATCGGTGAGAAGCTCACCGGCGGCATGGGCGCCGGTTCCAAGCCCGATGTGGGCAAGAAGTCCGCTGAGGAGAGCCGGGCGGCCATCGCCAAGGTCCTGGAGAACACGGACATGGTCTTCATCACCGCCGGTATGGGCGGCGGCACCGGCACCGGCGCGGCTCCCATCGTGGCGGACCTGGCCCACGAGGCCGGGATCCTCACCGTGGGCGTGGTGACCAAGCCCTTCCGTTTTGAGGGCGCCAACCGGATGCGTCAAGCCGAGCAGGGCATTGCCGAGCTGTCCGGCCGGGTGGATTCCCTGATCATCATCCCCAACGATCGCCTGAAATACGTCACCGATCAGAAGATCACCTTCGCCAACGCCTTCGGCATCGCCGACGACGTACTGAAGCAGGCCGTCACCTCTATCTCCGAGCTGGTGGGCTTCTCCGACCGGGTCATCATCAATCTGGACTTTGCCGACGTATCCGCCGTCATGAAGGACGCGGGCCGGGCCCACATGGGCGTCGGAGTGGCCGCCGGCCGGGAGAAGGCCGAGCAGGCCGCCCAGGCCGCCGTGGCCAGCCCCCTGCTGGAGACTTCCATCAACGGCGCCACCGGCGTCCTGGTGAACGTCACCGGCTCCTCCGAGCTGACTCTGGACGACGTGGAGACCGCCGCCGGCATCGTCCAGGAGGCCGCCAATCCCGACGCCAACATCATCTTCGGCGCCACCTGCTCCGACGATTTTGAGGACGAGATGCGGGTCACCGTCATCGCCACCGGCTTTGAGCAGAGCTTGGAAAGCGCTCCTGTGGAAGCGCCCAAGGCCAAGGACGCCTCCGCTCCCGCCGGCGGGGCCAAGTCCGGCGACATCGGCGACATCGACGAGATTTTGAAGCTGTTCAACCGCTGAGCAATCAGCCCATCGCATCCCGGGCGGAAGTCCGGGATGCTTTTTGTGGAGGGGACCCATGAACGCCTATCATGCCCTGGCTTCCTGCTACGACCGCCTGACCTGGGACGTGGATTATCCGGGGGTAGTGGCCTTTTACCGGCGTCTCCTGGCCCTGGAGGGTCTGACGCCCCGGACCGCTCTGGACCTGGCCTGCGGCACCGGCAGCGTGGCCCTTCTCCTCTCCGACATGGGCCTGCGGGTGACGGCGGTGGATATGTCCGAAGAAATGCTCACCGTGGCAGCTCAGAAGGCCCAGGGACGGCCCAATCCCCCCTTTTTCGTCCACCAGCGGCTCCAGGACCTGCGCGTGCCCAGAGCCGTGGACCTGGCGGTCTGCGCCCTGGACAGCCTGGACTACCTGACGGACCCCGACGACTGCCGCCGGGCGCTCCGGCGGATCTACCGGGCTCTGAACCCCGGCGGCTGTTTCCTCTTCGACGTGAACACGCCGGAAAAGCTCCGTGCCATGGACGGCCAGGTATTCCTGGACGAACAGGAGGACGTTTACTGCGTCTGGCGGGGTGAGTTTCAGGAATCAACAAACATCTGCTCCTACGGAATGGACATTTTCCGCCGGGAGGGAACACTTTGGCGGCGGGACTTTGAGGAGCACCGGGAGTACGCCTACTCCCAGCGTCAACTGACGGCCTACCTCCGGGAGGCGGGTTTCCGTAGGATCTGGGTTTTTGGGGACCGCCGTCTGGAGCCGCCCGGCCCCGGGGAGCAGCGGATCTATTTTATGGCGAGGAAAGGAACCTTTCAATGAATGACTATATTGCGCGGGGCATCACCCTGGACGGTTTTGTAAAGGCCACGGCCATCCGCTCCACGGACCTGGTCCGCCGGGGGGCCGAGATCCAGAAGACATCCCCCAACGCCACCGCCGCCTTCGGCCGCGCCCTGACGGCGGCCTCTATGATGGGCAATCTCCAAAAGGTGGAAAACGGCTCCATGACCCTGCAAATCAAGGGCGGCGGCCCGATCGGCACGATCCTGTGCGTCTCCGACGCCACAGGCAATGTCCGGGGCTACGTGACGGAGCCTCGGGTCCCCCTGGTGGAAAAGTACCCCGGAAAGCTGGACGTGGGCGCTACCGTTGGCAAGGACGGCACCCTGACCGTGATTCGGGATCTGCAAATGAAGGAGCCCTACGTGGGCACCATTCCCCTGGTCTCCGGGGAGATCGGGGACGATGTCACCGCCTACTTTGCCCAAAGCGAGCAAGTGGCCACCGCCTGCGCTCTGGGAGTCCTGGTGGACCGGGACCGGACGGTGAAAAACGCCGGCGGGTATCTTTTCCAGCTCCTCCCAGGCGCCCCGGAGGAGACGATCCAGGCCCTGGAGGCGGGGATCCAGCGCTCCGGCGCGGTCACCGCCATGCTGGAGGCGGGCATGACCCCGGAGGACATCTTGGGAGCCGTCTGCGGCAGCCTGGGGGTGTCCATTTTGGAGACGACGCCGGTCAGCTACAAGTGCTATTGCTCCCGGGAGCGGGTCAGCGCGGCCCTTCTGAGCCTGGGCCGGGAGGAGCTGACCCAGATCGCGGCGGAGGGGAAGGAATTTCCTGTGGAGTGTCAATTCTGCGACACGGTGTACAGCTTTACGCCGTCGGACCTGGCGGAGCTGTTGGAGCGCGCGTAGAAAAATGCCGAAAAAACCACGGGGGAAAATCGAAAAAAGTGCTTGACAAACGGCCAATGGCTGTGTATAATAAGACCCGTCGCTGAGAGGCCAAGGGTTTCCTGGCGGGGAGGGGAGCATAGCTCAGCTGGGAGAGCACATGCCTTACAAGCATGGGGTCACAGGTTCGAGCCCTGTTGTTCCCACC
>CANQQO010000034.1 GCA_947625965.1 uncultured Oscillospiraceae bacterium | reverse complement strand
AAAGCAGGAAACGGCATGACCAAAATCATGCCGTCCCTGCAAAACTTGATAAAACTTTCTTATGATGCCCCGGCTTTGGCTGGGGGCGCTTTTGTTTTCGCGAGAAACGCCCGGGCGCTTCCCGGTCTTGACAAAGTTTGGAAAAGTGGGTATAATCAATGCGAAAACAATCATAATTGAAAAGGAGAAGCGCCGCAATGAGAAGGAAAAACGCATTTTGGATGATCGCGATGGCGGTGATCGTGGGTATTTTGCTTTCCGCCTGCTATGGGGAGCCCGAAGGGTCCTCCGCGCCCGGCGCGGCCGTCCCCGACGCCCCGGGGGTCCACACGGAGTATGACGGCGTCTATCTGTCGGTGGGTTCCGTCAAGACCGGCGACGAGGGGCAAAAAATCTTCAGCCTTGTGTGGAATAACGAGACGCCCCAGTTGATGTGCTTTGGCCACATGTATTCCATCGAATACCGGGACGGCGACGAATGGAAGGATGTCAGCGTGGAGGACCATTTTTTCTTTACAGTCGCCCGCCTTTTGTACCCCGAGAGCACGTTGGGATGGTCCTATTCCACCCAGGGCTTCGACCTCTCCAGGCCCGGCACCTATCGCCTGCGCTGTCAGTTTTCACGGGAAAACGGCGGGCCCACGTACAACACCTGGATCGAATTTGAGGTGTAGGCCGCAGAGAGCGCCGCTTCCGCAGCCATAAGAACAGCCCGCCGCGAAACCTCCGCGCCGGGCTGTTTTCTTTGGGAATTTTCCCCTATATTCTCGCTTTTTGGCAAATTGGGGCCGGTCGGACGACGCCTGGCCCCAACATTTCGCATCGGACCCGAAACGTATCCAGCGGCGGCTTCCCGCCATTGGATGCGTCTTTTTTCCGCCCCTTCTGTCCATCTTCGTGACATTGTCCGGTCCGGGGGCGGCTGTTTCGCGGTCAGGAGAGGAAGACCGCGCCACGGGATTCCATGATCCGGGCGACTTCGGCGCCGTCCACCTGGGGGACGGAGGAACGCAGGGCAAGGGCGGCGGCAATGCCCGCCGCTTCGCCCAGGGCGCGGCAGGTGGGCTGGATCCGCAGGGCGGACTGGGCGATGAAGTCCGCGCCCACACACCGGCCCGCCGTCAGGAGGTTGGAAAAGCCCTTCACCACCAGGCAGCGGTAGGGGACCTCAAACCAGGGCTTCGCCGGGTCCCGGGGCGGGGCGTCGTGTTCCAGGGCCGCGCCGTGGATATCCACAGGGTAGTTGGACTGCGCCACCCGGTCCGGGAATTTGGCCCCGGAGAGAAGCTCCCCGGCGGTCAGGATGTGCCGCGTCTCGATCCGGCGGCTCTCCCGGACCCCCGTCATGGGCGCGATCTGGGAGACGTAGGCGTTTTCAAAGCCGGGGAAATATTTTTTGTAAAAGGCCATCTGCCGCTCAATGGCCTCCCGGCCGCGGAGCTGGACGGCGGTGCGTTGGACGGGGTCCGTGGCGTCGGGCAGGTCGAAAAACTCCGGATGGTTCATGGACAGGGTGTCCCGGCGGCCCGGAAGGGCGAAGAGCTGGAAATAGGCGGCGTCCTGCTCGGTCAGGTCCCCGGCGGCGATGGCTTTGCGGAAGAGGGGGGCGAGGGCCCAGCCCCCCTGAGAGGTGACGGCGGCGTAGAGGCTGAGGCCGCCGCTCTGCCCCCGGGCGGTGTGGGGGAGGCCCGTTTCCCGGCCGGCCTGGTCCAGAAAGGCTCCGAGGTGGTCCAGGTCCACGCCGCCGACCAGGTAGCGGAGGGACATAGGCTGGTTGACGCCGGCCCGGCCCCGGATATACTTCGCGCCTGCCAGAACGGAGAGCAGGCCGTCCCCGGTGCAGTCCAGGAACACCTGGCCGGCGACGGTCTCCGGGCCCCGGCAGGTGCCGACGGTGACGGTCCTGACAGCGCCCTCCCGCGCCTCTGCGCCGCAGAGGGCGGCGTCCAGGCACACCCGGACCCCCGTCTCCCGGCAGAGCCGGGTCAGGGCCAGGTCCAGGGCCACCGGGTCAAAGGCCGTTCCCATGCCCAGCCGGCGGGAGAGGTAGGCGTTTTCCACCCCGCCGGGGAGGCGGGAGGACATCATGGGGGCCACCAGCCCGGCCACCGCCGAGCCGCCCAGGCAGCCCTGGCGCTCCAGGAGCAGAACATCCGCCCCGCTCTCCGCGGCGGCCACAGCGGCGAAGACGCCGGCCACGCCGCCCCCCAGGACCACGATCTGGGCCCGGTTCCATTCACGATTTTCCATAACAAGCCTCCCAAAACGCGGATGTGTTTTCCGCCAAAAAGGCGGCGTCCTCCGGCAGATTCAGCAGGGCGCTTTCTCTGCATTGCAGGGGCGAAAACGAGGCGAAAAGGAGCCGTTCCCGGGGAAAGGACAAGTTTTCAAAGGGAAACAGCCCATGGCAGAGCCCCGCCGTGTCCGCCCACAGATTGTCCCCCTCCAGGCCGCACAGCTCGGAGAGGTAAAAATTCGACAGGAGAAATTGGGTCCCCGGGCATTTTTCCGCCAGGGCCTTCACGGCCCGGGGCTCCACCGGCTTCTGCCGGAGAAGGTATTCCAGACGCGCATCCTCCATCCGGGCGGTGACGGCGACGCCAAGGCCCAGCTCCCCGGCCAGGCGGCACAGGGGCGCCGCGTCCTCCGGGGCGTACCCGTGGATGCCGGGATAGAGCCGCAGGGCCCTCGCCCCGGCCCGGGCGGCCTCCCGGAGCCGCCCTTCGGCCCAGGGAAGACCCGCGTCCAGGGTCACCGCCCCCAGGAGGGCCGTCCCTTCCAGGGCGGCCAGGAGGGGCGCGTCGGCCTCCCAGGGATCGTTGTAGAAGATCGCATCCAGGCTGGCGGCCAGGCCCCCCTCGGGGGCCTCCGCGAAGCGGTGGGACAGCTCCCCCTTCCGCAGACGGCGGAAGGGCCAGCGTCCCGCGAACAGGCCAAAGTCAAAGGGCATCTTCTCCCCTCCCCTCAAAGAGCCGCCGGGCGTTGCCGGAGAGAATTTTCCGCCGGTCCTCGGGCTTTAGGCCGGCGGAGAGGACCTGCCCATAGCTCATGGCGAAGGAGCCTGGCATATCCGTGCCGAAGACGATCCGGTCCGGGCCCAGCAGGTCCAGGGCGTAGGGCAGGTCGTCCATCCGGCAGCCGGAGCCGGAAAAGTCCGTCCACACGTTGGGCAGGTCCGTGACGAGGGGCAGACCGTGGTAACAGTTGCCCCCCAGATGGGCCATGAGGAAGTTTGTCTCCGGGTGACGCAGAGCCGCCCGCCGCAAATGGACGGCGGTGGACTCCCCGGGGAGCTGGCCCACGGTCTTGGCGAAGGTGTGGACCAGGACGGGGAGGCCCCATTTTCCGCAGTAGTCGTAGAGCGGATCGCAGTCCGGCTCGTCGCAGAGGCAGCTCACCCACAGCTTCAAGCCCCGGAAGCCCTGAGTCTCCACGCCCCGGCGGAGAACGTCCAGGGCCCCGGGCTGCTCCGGGGCCACGGTGACATAGCCGCCAAAGAGGGGGTCGGATAGGAGTCCCGCCGCCAGGCGGTTACATTCGTCGATCTCCTGGGGACCGGGCCGGTGGGAGCCCAGGCAGGAGACATAGATCCGGGAGATCCCGTAGCGCTCCGCCGCCCGCCGGAGCAGGGCCGCGTCCGCCTGGGCGGAGGCGCGCCAGATGTGGGCGTGGGCGTCGATCAGCGGCTCATTCATGGGCAAGGAGGAGCTCCTCCAGCCGGGGCCAGAGGGAATGGGCGGTCCACGCCACCAGCGTCGCGGGGACCAGGAACAGAAAGGCCAGAAAGGTGACCGCGACCCATTGGTACAGCGCCGCCAGAAAGAGCAGATGCAGCGCCGCGGCGGCCAGGCCCCGCCAGCCCATCAGGGGGATGAGGAAAATGGCGTTTTTCCAGATCTTTTTCAGGGGCAGGTCCACCAGGGCCACCTGGGAAAAGGCCAGGATGGCAAATTCCAGCAGCGCCAGCAGCCCCAGAACCAAGCACACCACCACAAACCAGGGCCGCTCCCCCTGGGTGAACATGGGCAGCAGCAGCGCCGTTAGAGGCAGGAGCAGCACCGCCATGGTGGCGCAGCCCTGGCGGAAATTGGCCTTGTAGCTGGTCCAGAAGCCCCGCTGCTCGAATTTGGGGATGTCCCGGGCGTACTGGTAGCCCATGTCGAACATGGCGGCCACCGCCGGCCCGGCGGGGATCAAAAACACCAGAAATCCCGCAAAGGCCAGCCATCCCCCGGCGGCCAGCAGCAGGTAGAGCCACATCAGGCTGGGAAAAAAGAGGAGAATGTAGGAAAAATTCAGCAAAAACAGGTCCATCAAGTGGGACCAGACGGGATGCTCCGGCTTATCGGGGGCCGGGGGCTGGTAGGTCGATCTTCTTTTCGGCATGGGGCGCTCCCCCTTTCGTTTTTTCTTGTATTTTACCACAGCCGGGGCAGAAAGGGAAGCCCGTTCTCACCCCTGGGCGGGGCGGGAACGGGCCCTTGGCTTATTTCAGGCCGGAGGTGGTGGCGATGCCGCCCAGGAACTGCTTTTGGCAGATAAAGAAGATGATGATCAGCGGAACGGTGAAGACGGTGTTGGCGGCCATCAGCAGCTCCCACTGGGTCTTGGCCGAGAGGGTGAAGCTCTTCAGGCCGATGGCGATGGTGTACAGCTCGCTGGACTGGATGTAGATCAGCGGACCGTTCAGGTCGTTCCAGCAGCCGATGAACACCAGCACGCCGATGGTGGTCAGCACCGGGCCGCAGAGGGGGTAGATGATGTTGTACAGGATCCGCACGTCCCCCGCCCCGTCCAGCCGGGCGGCCTCCACCAGGCTGTTGGGCAGGCCCTTCATGAACTGCCGCATCAGGTAGATGTAGTAGGGCGTTCCCAGGAAGAAGGGCAGGATCAGCGGCACGTAGGTGTTGATCAGGTGCAGCTTGCTCCAGGTGATGTACATGGGGATCTGGGTCACCTGGCCGGGGATCATCATGGTGGCCAGGATGATGGGGAAGATGATCTTTGCCCCTTTCCACGGGATCATGGTGATGGAGTAGGCCACCATGGGGGTGGCGATCAGCACGCCCAGCACCGGGGTCAGGGAGGTGATGAGGGTATTTTTGATGTAGGTGCCGAATCTCACGATTTGGAACACCTTGACGTAGTTTTCCCACATGGGCTCCTTGGGGATCCACTCGATGGGGAATACCAGCAGTCCGGCGTTGGGTTTCAGGGAGGTGGAGATCATCCACAGCAGCGGCATGAGAAACACGGCGCACAGCACGATCAGGAAGGCGTATTTGATGACGCCGCCCACCGCGCGCTTGACCAGGAACAGCGGGGAAGATTTTTTCTTATTCATATCCGCCCTCCTATTCCACGTCGTAGGAGACCATCTTGTCGCTGACCCGCATGGCGATGAAGGTCACGACCAAAACGATCATAAACAGCACCAGACCCAGCGCGCAGGCGTAGCCCATGTGCAGAAAGTCAAAGGCTTCCCGGTACAGATTGATGGCGTAGAACAGCAGGGAGTCCTTGGGCCCGCCGCCGGTGACCTGGGAGGTAGTGGTGAACATATTGAACATGTACGCCTGGGTGAAGTACTGGAAGGTGTTGATGATGCCCATGATGAACTGGAACTGGATGGTGGGGCTGATCATGGGGATGGTGATGCGCCAGAACCGGGTCCAGCGGCTGGCCCCGTCCAGCTCCGCCGCCTCGTAAAATTGGGTGGGCACACCCCGCAGGGCCGCCAGGCCGATCACCGCCGTGCCGCCGCACCCCCAGCAGCCCATGATGATCAGCGTCATTTTGGTCCATTTGGGGTCGTTGATCCAGCTCGGCGCCTTCAAGGTGAAGGGCAGGGCGTCTTTGATAAACCCTGGGATCAGGGCGATGACCTGATTGATAAACTGGTTGACGATGCCGTACCGGGAGTTCATCACCCACAGGAACAGCAGAGCGGAGGCCATGGAGGGCACCACCGCGGGGATGTACAAAATGGTCCGCACCAGGGGCATTCCCTTGGCCTTCATGTTCATCACCACGGACATGAGCATGGAGAAGGCCAGCATGATGGGCAGGCCGATGATGACCATGTACGCCGTGTTTTCCAGGCTCTTGATCACGTTTTTGTCCTGGACCAGATTGACGTAGTTCTGGAGGGCCACAAAATTGGGGGTCCGGAACATATTGAAGTCCGTGAAGCTGTAATAAATCGCGGAGCAGATGGGGTAGATCTTAAACAGAATGAACCCGATGATCCACGGCGAGGCAAACGCCAGGCCGGTCCAGAAGAATCGCCGCTCCTGGCGGCTCTTTTTCCGCTTGGTGGTCAGAGTCGTCTTTTTCCCCTCTGAGTTGGAGAGCGCCTTAGCCAAACGTCCCACTCCTTTCCTAATTGAATTAGAAAGCGGGCGGGTCGCCCCACCCGCTTTCCGAATTTAAAGCGATGGTTTATTTCTCGTGATATTCGAAGGGGATGTAGGGATTCTCTTCCGCCAGAGGCTGAATATCCGCGATGATGGCTTCTACCGCCTCCATGGGGGTCATGGTGCCGTCAAACACCAGCTCAGAATATTTGCCCACGGCGGCAAGGTACTCGTCGACGTAGGAGCAGGTGGGGAAGTTCTGCAGCGGCACGTTGGCGAACACGTCGCACAGGTACTCCAGGTTCTCCTTCACCCGGGCGCCTTCCTCGGGGGTCTCCTTGGCGGCGGCGATCTGCTCGCCCAGATCACCGGCCAGAGCGGCCAGAGCCTGCTTGTGGGCGTAGAAGGAGCCGTTGTTGTTCTCGCCCAGGGCGAACTCCACAGCGGTCTCGGGGCTGGTCAGGGACTGCAGCGCGATCCAGGCCTCGTCGGGATGCTCGGTGCGGGCGTTGATCTCCCACACGTTGCCGCCCAGCATAGCCATCTCGGTGCCGCCGGTGACATTGGGGAACAGGCCCATGCTCCAGTCCACATCGGGAGCCAGCTTGGCCAGGGTGCCGGCCAGGTTCTCAGAGTTCCAGCGCATGGCCAGCTCGCCGGTGAGGACGGGATCGCTGGCGGTGGCCCGGTTGCCGGAAACGGTGGAGGCGAAGTCCTGGATGGTCAGGTAGTCCCAGCCGAACTCGTCTTCATAGAGCTTGTACACGGACTGGATCCACTCGAACATATAGGCAACGGCTTCCTTGTCGGCGGGAACGGTGACGCCGTCGTCAGCGATCCACTGGGTGTTGAACACGGCGGGCATCATAACGGTGTCGAACCAGGGCATGTTGGGCAGCAGGCCCAGGCGGGCGATGGAGCCGTCCTCATTGGCCAGGGTGGTGTCCTTGATGCACTGGAGCAGCTCGTCGGTGTTGGTGGGATGGTGATCCCAGCCGCAGTCGGCCAGAATGTCGTCCCGGTAGAACATGACGGTGGTGGTGATGGAGTTGGGCACGGAGTAATACTTGCCGTTGAAGTTGCACAGGGCCAGCACGCTGGGAACAAAGTCGTTGAACCACTCGGCGGGAGCGGCGTCATAGTAAGGCGTCAGGTCCAGGAGGGCGCCGGACTCGGCCCAGGTGGGGGCGTTGTTCCACTGGTTCATGAAGATGTCGGGGGTGGAGCCGCCGGCGATGGCGGTCTGGGCGTCGGTAGCGCTCTTGGCGGGCACCACGGTCACATGGATGTTGGGATGCTCCGCGTTGAACTTCTCCGCCCACTGGGTGTAGTACATATGGGGGGCGCCGTTCTCGGTGCTCTCACCGAACTGATGCCAGACGGTGACTTCCACAACTTCGGACCCGCTGCTGGCGGGGGGCTCGGTCTGCTTATCGGTGGTCTTGGGGGGATCGGTCTGCTTGTCGCTGGCCTTGGGGGGATCGGTCTGATTATTGCCGGAAGGACCGCAGGCGACGAGGCCCAGGACCATGACCACGGCAAGCAGCAGGGCGATGAGTTTCTTCATTTCATTTCCTCCTAGTAGTTATATTTTGTGAAGGGACCGTACTTTCGGCCTTCGCTGGGCTTATTTTAGCACAAAAAAGACAAAATGTCTTTGCAGAAAATATCGGTCCTTTTGCAAAATGTACAGAATCCTCAAATTTGGTCAAAAGGTTTTTGAAGGATTCGCACAAAGCTCACCGCTGAGATTCGTGCAATCTGCCCCGATTTCCCCACAGCGCCTGGGAAAGGGCGTCCTCGGGGTGTCCGCAGCGGGCGGAGGAACCGGGACGGTTCACCATGCCCTGGTACTGATAGACCAGAATTTTGTCCACATAGGGCCCCACCGCCGCCAACTGCTCCGCCACCCGGTCGGGGTCGGCGGGCAGGAGGGGAGAGCGGTAGGGGGCCCCCTCAAAGCGGAACAGCTCCACGTCCGCCCAGAGGGCGGGCCCGCCGGCCAGGTCGTGGGCCCGGCGGAGGCGGCGGAAATATTCGCCGGTTTTGTCCGCGCCGCCGTTCTGGATGCCCACCCCGTCCTGGTAGGCGATGAAGTCGCAGTCCAGCCGGGAGAGCTGGCCGGCGTAGGCTTCGTCGGCGGTGATCCTCGCCACCCCGTAGGGGGCGATGAGGAGGGGCTTGTGGGGCGTCAGGGTGCGGATCTTGGCCCGGTAGGCGTTGACGTAGTCGAGGAAGAACTCCGGGAAATGGCCGTCGATGCCGATCTCGTCGGGCAAATACCAGCCGTAGAAGCTGGAATGGCCGCCGTAGAGGGCGTAGAGCTCCTCCATCGCCCCGTAGGCCCGCTGGCGGACCTGGGGGCTGACCATATTGTCCCGGGCCCGGGTCCAGTCGCCGTAGAAGCCGCAGCTTACAAAGAGCTTCAGCCCCAGCGCGTCGCACTGGCGGAAAAGGACCCCCATGGGATCTTTGCAGGCCATCTCCTCCGGGAATGGGAAGGGTCCCCCGGGGAAGTAGGACTCTCCCCGGTCGGAATAGCACAGGCTGGTACACATCAGCACCACGTATTCCATCCCCAGGTCCCGGATCTCCGTCAGCTTTTCCCGCCACTGGTCCTCGGTGAAGGCCCGGCAGGCCGGGTTCCAGTAGGTCCCCTCCACCTGGCTGTGGTGGTAAAATTCAAACCAGGTGCCGTCGATGTGGGTCATAGCAGGTCCTCCAGGCAGCGGTAGAGGAGGTCCCGCAGCTCCGGGTGGAGGTACTGGATGGTGATGAAGGAATTGCACACGTGCTGGGCGTAGAACATGGCGACGCCGTTCACCGGGTCCGCCAGGAGGTAGGCCCCGGCGGCCCCGTCCCAGCCAAATTCGCCCGCGGGAATGGGCCCCTGGGCCTGGACCCGGGCCCGGACGCCCAGGCCGTAGCTGTAGCAGGCGCGGGTGTTGGGGCTCTCGGCCACAAATTCCGGCCGCACCGGGCCAAGCTGGTCCCGGCTCATCTCCGCCACGGACGCCGGGGACAGGAGCCGGTAGCCCTCTGGGGAGGCGCCGTTCAGGGCCAGGGCGGTGGCCAGGCGGATGTAGTCGTCCACGGTGCTGAGCAGCCCCGCGCCGCCGGATTCATAGGCTTCGGAGAAGCGGAACTTGTTCTCCTGGCCCATGGGGGCGCGGCGGCCCTCCAGGTCCAGGTGGCAGTACTGGGTGGAGAGGCGGGCCCTCTGGTCCGGGGTGGGGTGGAAGGTGGTGTCGGTCATGCCCAGGGGTCCGGTAATCTGGTCCCGGACAAACTGGCCGAAGGGCACCCCGCTGGCGGCCTCCACCACCGCCGCCAGAACATCGTGGCACAGGCTGTACTTGAAATGGGTCCCGGGCTGGAAGCAGAGGGGGTCCTTGGCCAGGCTGGCCGCCAGGTCCCGGGTGGAGGTCTTCCCGGCGGCGATGGCCGCCGTCAGGGCGGGGCGGGAGAGGTCATAGTCCAGGCCGCCGGTCATGTTCATCAGGCGGCGGATGGTCAGGGGCTCCCGGAGGGGCTCCAGGCCGCCCCAGGGCATTTTGACCTGGAGGCTGCCAAATTCCGACAGAAATTTTTCCACAGAGTCCTCCAGGGCCAGCTTCCCGGCCTCCGCCAGGCGCAGCGCGGCGGCGCAGGTGGTCAGCTTGGTGGCGGAGTAGATCCAATAGGTGTCCGAGGGGGAGACGGGCCTAGTCATGGCCGGGTCGGAAAAGCCGGCGGCATGGCGGTAGACGGGCTCCCCCCGGAGGGTCACGGCGCAGTCGCAGGCGGGGACGCCATAGCGCTCCGAAACGGCGTCCAGAAAGGCGGTGAGGGGGGCAAAACGGTCCATTTTTTCTTCCACCTTTCCTTATTGGGCGTACATGGGGCCGGAGGCGGCGGCGTAGCCCCGCCAGAAGAGGCGGCCGTCGTAGCATGGGCCGTCCTCGGTCAGGTCCGTCAGGGCGACCTTCGCCCCGCCCTGGGCCCGGGAGGCGGCGGCGGCCAGCATGACCCGGATGGACTCGGTCAGCGCCTCCACCGGGGCCAGGAGGTGGGGCTTGCCCTCCATGTAGTTGCAGATCTGCTCCACCAGGGCGGCGTAGAGGCGGTTGGAGTCGATTCGGAAGTGATAGGTGGTCTTGGTGGTCATGATGGTAATGACAAAGGGCTGCCAGACGCCGGTGAAGGTGTTGAAGATGGCGCTCTGGCCCCCCGCGTAGGAGACAAAGTAGCTCTCGGCGTACTTTTCCCCCGCCTGGCCCCGGCCCAGGTACTGGACCGTCCGGGCCCCCGGGCCCAGGATGCCGCCGATGCACTCGGCGATGTGGACGCCGTAGTTGAACTCGTCCACCCCGGCGGTGCCGAAGACCTGGACGGTCCGCCCCCGGACCTCCTCAGGGAGGGCCAGGTATTCCTGGACCTCATAGGCGTACCGGGCGCTGGAGGCCCCCAGGATCACGGCGCCGGAGGCGGCCAGGGCCTCCACCTTCTTCAGATCCCTCAGATTGCCTACCAGGGGCTTGTCGATGAACACGGGCTTGCCCCGCTTCAGGAAGGGGGCAGCGCAGCGGAGATGGTCGTCCCAGTCGCAGCCGTGGAGGAAGCCGATGTCGCACATTTCCGCCAGCTCGTCCAGGCTGTCGCAGCGTTTTTCCAGGCCGAAGCGGCGGAGAAAGCCCTCCACCTCTTTGTCGTCCCGGAAGGAGTCGTTGTAGACCCCCACATAGCGGGCGCGGTCGCCCTTTTCCATGACCTCCCCAAAGCCCATGGGGTGGGAGGTGTCGATATTCACAGCGCCTACGCGGATCATAAGAAAACCCTCACTTTGTACAAGATTTCCCCGGAAAACCGGAGAGGTACTCTTTTATTAGAGCATATTCCTGAAAAATGGTCAACAAGATGGGACCGAATTTGTTAGAACGGACAAAAAGTCCGGAAAATCGTGCAATTTAATTGCCACTTGCGGCCCGGGTCCCGATGTGCTAAAATAGAACGGAAAGGAGGCGGCTGTCTATGCTGATGGAAGGCTGTCAGGGCAAGCCCCGTACCCCCACCCTCCGGGAGAAGATCTGCCCCAACTGCGGCGCGGTGATCGAGATCTTCTCCATCGACACCCAGGTGGCCTGTGAAAACTGCGGGTTCATCGCCTATAACGACGAGCTGAGCTGCGTTCAGTGGTGCAAATACGCCAAACAGTGCGTCGGCGAGGAAATGTACGAGCACATGATGCAGATCGCCCGGGAGCAGAAGGAGCGGGCGCGGGCGGAACGGGAGGCCAGGCGTGGAGCTTCGGAATAAAAAGCTGTTCCTGTTCGATCTGGACGGAACTTTGTATTTGGGGGAGCGGCTGTTTCCCTTCACCCGGGAGCTGCTCGCAACCCTGCGCCGGACCGGGCGGGACTATCTGTTTTTGACCAACAATTCCTCCAAAAGCGTGGCGGACTATGTGAAAAAGCTGCGCCGGCTGGGGGTCCCCGCCCAGGAGGGGGATTTTGTCACCTCGGCCCAGGCCACCCTGGCCTATCTGCGCCGGGCGCATCCCGATCGGACCTTTTACGTCTGCGGCACCGGGTCCCTGGCGGCGGAGCTGGCCGGGGGCGGCGTCCGGCTGACCAACCGCTGGGAGGAGGCCCAGGGGGTGGTCATGGGCTTCGACACGGAGCTGACCTTCGGGAAGCTGGAGGATGTGTGCCGGATCCTGACCCGGGGGGAGGTCCCCTATATCGCCACCAACCCGGACCTGGTGTGCCCCACGGAATTCGGCTTCGTGCCGGACTGCGGCAGCGTCTGCGCCATGATCGAAAACGCCACAGGGAAGCGGCCCCGAGTCATTGGCAAACCGGAGACGGCCCTGGTGGAGCTGGCCATGGCCCGGAAGGGCCGGACGAAGTCCGAGACGGCGGTGGTGGGAGACCGGCTCTACACCGACATCCAGTGCGGCCTCAACGCCGGGGTGACGTCGGTGCTGGTGATGAGCGGAGAGACGACCCCCGCCCTCCTGGCCGCCGCCCCCCAAAAGCCCGACCTGATCCTGCCAGACTGCGGCGCAATCCTAAGCGAAATTATAGAAGAACCGTAAAAAAATCGCCGGGAAGGGGCTTTTCGCCCTTCCCGGCTTATGATTTTGTCCGCCTGGCCCCGGCCCGTGCGGAGGAACGGGGGTCCCTTAGGTGGCTTTTTCGTCGACCTTGCATAAAGCATGACGTGTTTACCGTTCCACAAAACCTGTGAAATTGTATTAGATGTTAAGCCTCTGAAAATTCCCACCGAAAATTCTGCTTGCCGTTCCCTCGCCGCGCTTTTGAAATCGCAAGCAAATCCGGTGCAGCCGCACCTGCTTCTTTCGTGGGATTCCCGCACCCTTATGCGGTGACGACTGCCGTCAGCACTTTACTGATATCATCATCAATACAGATCGATTGTTTTTCGATTTCCGTCGGACAGATGGCCTCGCCGTAGTTGATACAAGCGTAGGTCGCCGCCTTATTCTGTGCGGTCATCCGCCAGAAGGGATACTTGATAATGACCGGCGTATTATACCCGACGCCCAGTTCAAGGAACAAAATCCGTCCGTTCCTCCGCGTCCGCAGGAAGTTCTCATACCGCTCTGCCGCCTCGTGCCAGCCCTCGTCCTCCACAAATTTATCGTCGGAGCGCAGATTCATGGTCAGGGGCTTTCCGCAATGGGGGCAGACGGGCAGCAGCTCCGAGGGGATACGCATATTCGCCTGCTGTTCCATCATCTGCCGGATGATATTCTCGTTATTAAAGGTTTCCTGGCAGCACGGCTCGGAGCATTGGAACAGGCCGTAGTCGCCCTGGGTGTAGAACAGCCGCTTCTTATCAAATCCTGCCTTTTGAAAACAGTGATCCACGTTTGTGGTGATTACAAAATAGTCCTTGTCCTGAACCAGCGACAGCAGATCGTCGTAGACCGGCTTTGGCGCGTCCGTATAGCGGTTGATGAAAATATACCGGCTCCAATACGCCCAAAATTCCTCCTGTGTGGGGAACGGATAAAAGCCGCCGGAATACATATCGGAAAAGCCGTATTTCCCGGCAAAGTCGGAAAAATACCGCTGAAACCGCTCCCCAGTATAGGTAAAACCCGCCGCGGTAGACAAGCCCGCTCCCGCGCCGATTACAACGGCGTCCGCTGCGCCCAGCGCCTCCCGAAGGCGGCTCACATTATCCGAGTAATTCCCGGTAGATTTGGTCATCGACATCCTTGAAAACATTAAAAATCACCTCTGTGTCCCCTTTATATTGCCGCACGGTGTCCACGGCGATTTTTGCGGCCTCGTCATTTGGGAAATGAAACTCCCCCGTGGAGATGCAGCAAAAAGCCACGCTCTTGATCCTGTTCCGCTGCGCCAACTCCAGGCAGGAGCGGTAGCAGGAGGCCAGCAGTTCCCGGGCCCTTTGCGTCACACGACCGTATAGGATGGGGCCGACGGTGTGCAGAACATAGTCGCAGGGCAGATTGTAGGCGGGCGTGAGCTTTGCCTGCCCGGTGGCTTCCTCATGCCCTTGCTTCTCCATAAGCTCCGCGCAGGCAAGTCGGAGCTGCACCCCGGCGTAGGTGTGGATGGCGTTATCGATACAGCCGTGACAGGGTACATAGCAGCCGGTCAGGCCGCTGTTGGCGGCGTTGACGATGGCGCCGCATTTCAGCGTAGTAATATCTCCCTGCCAGAGATAGATGCCCGGCTCAACGGGCGTCAGATCAACTATATCCGTGACGCCTTTCCGAGCGGTTTCCTCTTGCAGATATGCGTCCTGCACCGTCAGAAACTCCTCGCCGATCGGCATCGGCGGGCGGACGTTCATCAGGGAACGGAGCAGCTTCTTCTGTCCGACTGTATCCTGCGGGATTATCAAATTTTGATATTGCGGCGCTTCGTCCAGCAATTTTTGAATCAAGAATATTCGTCGTTCTGCCTGTGTCATCATACCCCTCTTTTCATAACTGCCCGTACCGGGCAGACCTCATAACAGTTGCCGCGATGCAGACAATTCTCTTGCCGAATGACCACCGGCTTTACCGAAATGTCAATACATTCCTGGGGACATTTGGAATATCCAATATGTCCCATATGCTCAGCTCTGGAAAGGAATGTTTTGGTCTTATCTTTTGGCTTTCCGATCGCCGCCGCACCGTTTAAGCTGTTGCCATGCTTTATGCGGTGCTGTCATTGCAACTCCAATCAGGAGACGGGGATATAGCCCGTGGCGGCGATCATTTCCTGGCCCTCCGGGGAGAGGAGCCAATCGAGGAGGATGGGGATGTTTTCATTGTCGTTATCCGCCCGGTAGACGGCGTAAAATTCCGAGACCAGGGGATAGTCACCGCTCTGGATATTCTCCAGACTGGGGTAGACCCCGTCCAGAGCGAGCATTTTCACGCTGCTGCTCTGCACCATGCCCTCCAGGTAGAACCGGAAGGAATAGCCGATGGAGCCGCCGGTGAGGGCGAAGGGCGATTTGGGGCCGAAGGGCCGGTCGCCCATGAATTTTTCCATGCGGGTCTGACTGCCGCTGCCCGCGATACGGGCGACGGGATTGATGGCCCGGTTGGGGCCGCCCAGGTCCTTCCAGTTGGTGCAGTCCCCGGCGTAGATGTCCCGAATTTGATCGGCGGTGAGGCCGTCCACCGGGTTGGCCTGGTTGACAAAGAACACGAAGGCCTCCCGCCCAATGGGGACGTAGACCAGCTCCACCCCCTGCTCCTGGGCGTATTTTTTCTGATCCTCCGACGGGCCCGCGCCGAAAAAGAGATCCGTGTCCCCGTCCACGATGGCCTTGTAGCCCCGGACGGTGTTATTATACTGCATGGCGCTGTCGGGGGCGAAATTTTCGCCGTAGTAATTGTCGCTGGAGAAGGTTCCGCCCTCGTAGGTCACGGAGCCCTGGGGGTACAGATTTTCAATGACGGAGGCGTACACCGGCACCAGGGCGGCGGCCCCGTCCAGAACGGGCAGGTCCCCGGTCAGCTTCACCGACGCGTCCACCCGGGCCAAGTCCGACTCCGGCTGGAAGGGCAGATAGTTTGCCACCTCTACCGATTTTAGCTGGCTCGCGCCGCTGAAATTGTTGCCCAGCCGCCCGGTGAATACCCGGTACATACTGAAATTGAACAGGGCGAACACCGCCACCACCGCCAGAAGGGCGGCAAGCTGCTTCACGAGCTTCATGCTACCACGGCTCCTTTGCGATAAACTGGACGATGGAGCTGTTCTGATAGGCCCAGGCCCCGTAGGCCACATGGGCCAGGGTCAGGACGGTGCAGAGGGCTACCACCGCCGCCAAAACGCGGTAAAATGTACGATCTTTCATAAAATCCACCTCACATAGAAATCATGATCCCATACACCAAAACGGTGTAGGCCAGCACGACCCCAACCGTCACGGCAAACAGCACGCCGCTGACGATTTTCAGGGCTTTCAGGGCTTTCATTTTCCCGGCGGAGACGCTTTGAGGGTCCTCCCGCTGCTTCCGCTTGGCGGAGCGGCTGAGAAAGCAGCTAATCGCGAACAGGATGCCCAGCCCCAGAGGAACGGCGTAAAGCACCGCGTTTGCCGGTATAAAATCCGCTAAAAAACGAAATAAAAAATCCAAGAAATCTCCCCCTTTTGGTTAGACGGGGCTCTTTTGTATGCCCCTTGGCGGAATGGCCCCGGTGCGGCCTTCGGGCTGCCTGCCTTACATCGAGGTCATGACCAGGTAGGTAAGGAGTGAGAGGGCCACCACCGCCAGGGTGGTCAACCCAAACAGAATGGCGCTGACGATCATAAAGATTTTCAGCCCCTTGACACGCCCGGCGGAGACTTGCGCCGGGTCCTCCCGCCGCTCCCGCTTGGCAAAGTGGTAGAGGATCAGGCTGATGACCAGCAGGATCCCCGTCACCACCGGCGCGGAATAGAACAGGATCGTTTCAAGCGGGGAACCGGACAGAACCGAAGAAATAAATCGAAGAATAAACATGGAAATCCTTCCCTTCTATAAAATTCGGTTATTGAATTTGAATGGCGGAGGGGGCCGGTCATGCCGGACAGTCGGGAGCCGCAGGGGCTCCCCCCGGCTCCGGCACAGGGCCAGGATCAGGGCCCCGCACAGGGCCGGCACCGCCAGCTCGCAGGCAGGCACTTCTTTTTTCATGGCGGGCTCCTTTCCGGGGGCTATTCCCCAGTGAAGCCCTCTGTCTCGGTCTTTCCCAGCCACCCGTCCTCTTGCCTGCGTTTCGTTCGAATGGAGCCCGGAACGGCCCGGAGGTGGGACGGCCCCCGGGCCGCCCGCCTCATATGGATATGATGACCATATAGCTCAGGGCGACAAAGGCCGCCACCGCCAGGGTCGTCAATCCAAGCAGAATGGTGCTGACGATCATAAAGAGTTTCAGTCCCTTGACCCGCCCGGCGGAGACGCGGCCCGGGTCCTCCCGCCGCTCCCGCTTGGCGAAGCGGTAGAGGAGCAGGCTGACGGCCAGCAGGATCCCCGTCACCATCGGCGCGGAATAGAACACAAAGGTCGCCACCGGGGAGCCGTCTGCCAACGCGGAGAGACAGAGCAAGGTGAACATCGTAATTCCTCTCTCATGATAGCGGAAGGTGACAAAGACCGCCACCGCCAGGGTCACCAATCCAAACAGGATGGCGCTGACGATCATAAAGGTCCTAAACCCCTTGACACGCCCGGCGGAGACGTGTCCCGGGTCCTCCCGCCGCTCCCGTTTGGCGAAGCGGTAGAGCATCAGGCTGACGGCCAGCAGGACCCCCGTCACCACCGGCGCGGAATAGAGCACAAAGGTCGCCGCCGGGGAGCCGTTTGCCAGCGCGGAGAGAAACAACAAGATGAACATCAAACTTCCTCCCTCATTCTTGTTTCCGATTTTCTTTTCACCGGGGCGGCTGCCCGGGGGTCATTGGGAAACGTCCTCCGGATCCTCCATATAATGGGGGTCCTGGAAGTAGCCGTCCTCGTCAAGATAGCCGTTGGCTCGGAACCATTCCATGGTGTGCTTGCATTCGGGGCCGATGTCCACATATTTATACATGGAGTAGCCGCCGTCGGTGCCGCTGATCACGGCGCCGGGATCCAGGCTGGGCTCCCGGTCCGAATCCCACCCGATCCAGAGCATGACCCTGGTGTCAAACGTCATCGGGCTGAACTGGCACAGATTCCCGTCCTGGCAGTCCTGGATCAGGGCCTCCAGGATGCCCCGGATCTCCTCCGGCCGGTCGATAGGATAGCCGCCCACGCTGAGATCGGTGATATCGGCCAGGGCCTGATCCAGCTCCTCCGGCGCAAAGCCCAGCACCAGGCGGCAGTCGCTCCAGGGCTTCACGATCCCCTGGAAGGCAGGGTCGCTGGATGGGATGAAGTAGCTCCGGGTGAGCTGGGTCCCGTTCTCCAGGGCATAGGTCAGGGTGAAGTTAAAGATACTATCCAAGTCGTAATAGGCCAGGAGGGGGCGGTACTCCAGGGCGGCCTTGTGGAGGGCGATGGCGGCGTCGATGGCCTCCGGGGAGGAGGTCCACTGATCGTCCGGCACAAAGGCCACCCGCTGGCTGTTCTGAATGGCCACGGCGGTGACCTGGCTCCGCTCCGGGACCCGGCGGGTGATGCCGACGGGGTCCAGGCGGGTCACGCCGATGGTCAGCGCCAGAGCCGCGCTGAGAGCCGCCAGGCCCGCCAGGGAGCGGGGCTGGAAGACCTTCACCGTCCGCTTGAGAAGCATCCGCCCGGTGTAGAAGCCCACGCCCAGGCCCACGAACAGCATGATCATGCCGGTGACGGTGTACAGGCCCAGCAGGCCAAACGCCGTGAAGAACAATGAGACGGTCACGCCCATGGACAGGCTGTAAACCACCAGGAACACCGGCTCCAGGGCCTTGACCACGATGAAGTCCCCAGCGCACTCCAGCTTCCGCCAGCGGTACAGGTACAGCGCCAGCGCCATCCCCGCCAGCCCCACCAGGGCGCAGATGGCCAGATAGCTCCAGCCTCCGGAGGCCAAATGGACCTCCACCACCCGCTGGGAGTTATTGACCAAGTAGGACGCGGTGGTAAAATAGCCGTTGCGGGCCATTTCCAGGGCGGGGCAGAGCTGGTAGAAGGGCCGGGTGGGGAGGGTCACGCCGTAGAGCAGGGGCTCCAGAAGGAACTCGGCCAGATATTCCGCGATCATGGACAGGGCGTTGATCAGCCCATAGATCAGGGCCATGGCGAACCGGTTCCCGGCGCTGAACGCGCTCAGGACGCTGACGCCGAAGAAAAACAGGTATTCCAGCAGGTTCCCCAGCAGCCACATGGGGACCACCATGGGCTGGGACCCGGTCATCACCCACCCCAGCGCCGCAAACGGCACCGTGGGGAGCAGGAAGAAGACCAGTCCGGCGGCCAGGTGGGTAAAGAACCAGCACTCCCGCCGCAGGGGCATAGCGTGGAGGGGGTTGCACATCCGGCTTTGGTACAGGTCCCCAAAGAGGACCTGGGCCACGATCATCCCATAAAACAGGTGGATCCAGGCAAAGACTCCCAGAGAATCGGTGAAGAAATCCAGGGTGATGTCCCGCACGGCGATCAGGGTCAGCAGCAGGCCCACGCCATACAGGGCCCAGACCGGGGCGAAGCGGGTCAGGTCCTTGCGGAACACCGTGGGACTAAAGTACGATGTTCTTGACTTCATAGTTCACACCTCCCAGCTCGTAGATGAAGATCTCCTCCAGGGACAGAGGCAGGACGTCGAAATAGGCGGGATTTTCCGCCGCCACCCGGGCCTCCACCTCCTGGGCCTCCCCCCGGACCACCAGGGTCCGCAGGCGGCCGGAAACGCTCTCGTGGAGGATGTTCAGCCCCTCCGGGGCCGGGCCCACCAACTGGACCTTCACCGTGCTGCCCTGCATATCCGCCAGGCTCCGCTCGATGAGCATTTTGCCGTGGTCCATGATGCCCACATGGTCGCAGATGTCCTCCAGCTCCCGGAGGTTGTGGGAGGAGATCAGCACCGTGGTCCCCCGCTGGGCCACGTCGGACAGCAGCAGGCTCCACACCTGCCGGCGCATCACCGGGTCCAGGCCGTCCACCGGCTCGTCCAGGATCAGGACCTCCGGCCGGATGCAGACCGTCAGGTGGAAGGCCGCCTGCTTCTGCATTCCCTTGGAATAGCGGCGGATCTGACCCTGGGGAAGCTGGAAGATCTCCTTCAATTTCTCAAAGAGGGCGTCGTCGAAATTGGGGTAAATGCCCCGGTAAAATTTCCGCATCTCCTCCAGGGTGGCGGAGGGGAAGAAGAAAATGTCGTCGGGAATGGAGCCGATCCGGGCCTTCACCGCCACGTTTTCGTAGATGTCCTGGCCGTCGAGCTGGACCGTGCCCCGGTCGGGGCGGTAGACCCCCAGCATATGGCGGATGGCGGTGGATTTGCCCGCGCCGTTGGGCCCCACCAGGCCGTACACCGCCCCCTGGGGCACCGTCATGGTCAGGCTGTCCAGGGCCGTGAAGCCGTCAAAGGTCTTGGTCACGTTTTTCAGTTCAAGCATTTTGTATCCCTCCCATCACCCGGACCGAAAGCTCCTGCCGGGTCACCCCCAGCAGCACCAGCGCCGATACGGTCTTGTCAAAGGTCTCCAGCAGGCTCCGCTTTTGGGCGCTGTCCTCGGGGACCCCGCAGACAAAGCTGCCCTTCCCCGGCACGGAGGCGATCCAGCCCGCCGCTTCCAGCTCCCGGTAGGCCCGCTGAATGGTGTTGGGATTGATGGTCAGCGTTCCGGCCAGCTCCCGGACGCTGGGCAGCTTCTCCCCCGGGGCCAGGACCCCGGCGGCCACCTGCTCCTTCAGCCCGTCCACGATCTGGCTGTAGATCGGCCGGGCGTCTCGGTAGTCCAAATGGATCATAGGCTTTCCTCCTTGTATGAAGTGTACTGACTTTACTAACTGTGTTAGTAGTGTTAGTACAGTTAGTATACACAGCGGCGGGGAATTTGTCAAGGGGGATCTGTAAATTTTTTCGCGGGTGGCTTTACAAAGGGGCGGGGATATGGTATACTTTGGAATACCCGTAGGAATGATTCTTATTGAAAAGGGGGATGGCGGTGGAAAAGCGGTTCCGCAAGCGGGAGGCGATCCTGGCCTGCCTGCGCTCCACCCGGAGCCATCCCCGCGCCGAGTGGGTGTACCAGGAGCTGCGGCCGGAGTATCCCGATCTGTCCCTGGGGACGGTGTACCGCAATCTAGCCCTGTTCAAGGAGCAGGGGCTGATCTCCAGCCTGGGGACGGTGGACGGGGTGGAGCGCTTCGACGGCGATCCCAGACCCCACGCCCATTTTCTCTGCCAGGTCTGCGGGGCCATCCGGGACCTGCCCCAGCCGGAGCTTCCCGAGGAAGTGACCCAGGCGGCGGAGGCGCTGTCCGGCGGCCGGGTCCTGGGTTTCCGGCTGTGCTTCACCGGGGTCTGCCCGGCGTGTCAACGTTCCAGCGAGGGAGGTGAATCGGAATGAAGAGATATACCTGCGCCATCTGCGGATGGGAATACGACGAGGAGGAGGGCTGCCCCGAGGCCGGCATCGCCCCCGGCACCAAGTGGGAGGACCTGCCCGAGGATTTTGAGTGCCCCCTCTGCGGCGCCGGCAAGGATGAGTTCGAGGAGCAGGCGTAAGGCGTCCCTCCCGGCTCCTTCCAACGAATTCAGGTTAAAAATTATTTTTTACAATAGGAGGATATTAGCATGAAGAAATTTGTCTGCCCCGTCTGCGGCTACGTGTACGAAGGCGAGTCCATCCCCGAGGGCTTCAAGTGCCCCGTGTGCAAGGTGGACGGCTCCAAGTTCAAGGTCATGGAGGACAGCGGCAAGCTGGCCGCCGAGCATACCTTTGGCGTCTACGAGAAGACCGTCCGGGACAACCCCGACATCTCCGACGAGGACAAGGCGTATATCCTGGAGCAGCTCAAGGCCAATTTCCAGGGCGAGTGCGGCGAAGTGGGGATGTACCTGTGCATGGCCCGCATCGCCCATCGGGAGGGCTATCCCGAGATCGGGCTGTACTGGGAGAAGGCCGCCTATGAGGAGGCCGAGCACGCCGCCAAGTTCGCCGAGCTCCTGGGCAGCACCCTGGAGCCCAACATGACCGCCTCCACCAAGAAGAACCTGGCCTGGCGGGTGGACTGCGAGTTC
>CANQQO010000033.1 GCA_947625965.1 uncultured Oscillospiraceae bacterium | reverse complement strand
GGCACGCCGCCTGGTGGCAAGGGTAACGATACCAGAGCGCTATCGCGCCCGCAGTAACGATACCGGGCACAGGGGGGTCGGTAACGATTTCCGCCATCCCGGTGCGCTTTGGCAGCGGGCCCTGCCCGCCGGCGGCCACTGGCCGCTAGAGGAGGTTCCACCATTGGGGGGTGTGGGCGTCGCCCATGGCGCGGAGACGCATGGAAAGCTCGGCACAGGCGGCGGCAAAATCTGCCGTCTCTTCCTGACGGCCAAAGACCTCCGCTTGGGCAAAGAGCGCGTCAATGTCCTCCATGGGCGTGTGATCTGCCAGCGCCGCAGCCTTGCGGCGCTGGCGTTCCCATTGGCCGCCGGCGGATAGGGCCCGGGCCCGCGCCTCTTGCCAGTCGCCGGATTGGGCAGCCTGGGCCGCGCGGTCCAGATCTACCGCCAGATCCTCGTGGAGACGGACCATCGCCCCGGACGCCCACAGGCCCAGGGCCAGCAGCGCCGCCAGAAGACCCGCCCCCAGCCAAAAGCGTCCCATCAGGCCCCCTCCTTCCCTTGCCATTGGATTCGATCGCCGGCATCCACCGTCAGGAGCCAGGTGCCCTTGACATCCGCGTTTCTGCTCTCCAGGACCCGGTGGACCCAGGCGGCGTCCTTGCCGGCCTTGGGGAGGTTCTTTTTTAACAGCCGCCCGTCGGAAATGATCGTCACCGGCAGGTATTGCTTCCCCGCCTGGACCCCGGCGTCCTTGGCGCTGGCGGGGCGCTCCTTGGGATAGGGGAACACGCTGAGCTGGCCGTTGGTCTCCAGGATTGCGAATTGGACCGTGCTCAGGTCCAGCACATCCTTCTGGCGCAGATGGGCCGTCAGCTCGTCCAGGGTGACCCGGGTGCGGCGGAGATTGTCCTGTAGGACCCGGCCATTTTCAATGAGGATCACCGGCTTGCCGCACAGGAGCCGCCGAAAGCCCAGGCTCCGCAGAGACATGGCCGAGAGGACCAGCTCAGACCCAAGCACCGTCAGGATGGGCACCAGGCCGGAAAACAGCGGGATCGCCCCGTCCTGCATGGGGATGGCCGCCAGATTGGCCACCAGCATCGTCACCACAAACTCCGAGGGCTCCATTTCCCCGATCTGCCGCTTGCCCATGAGGCGGATCACGGCGATGAGGACCAGGTAGAGCAAAATCGTTCGAAAATAAGACAAAATCATGGTCGCAACACTCCTTTTTCACAGGATTCCCGAAGGGACGGGGGGCTATGCGTGTGAATATTCCATTAAATTTTCCCGCCGGGGTAGCGGGCGGAAAAGAAATATGCTATAATAGCTTTAATTATCGCTTAGACGTGTTCCGTCGTGTGCGCGACGAGACTTTCCATTCGGGAGATTAGATATGCTGGAACTTCTGGCCCCGGCGGGGTCTATGGACGCCCTGCGGGCGGCGGTGCAGAACGGCGCCGACGCCGTCTACCTGGGCTACGAGAGCCTCAACGCCCGCCAGGGAGCGAAAAATTTTACACCCCAGACCGTCACCGAGGCGGTGCGCTACTGCCATGTCCGGGGCGTGGCCGTCCATTTGGCCTTGAACACCCTGGTCTCCGACCGGGAGCTGGAGCAGGCCGCCGAAATGATCCGCCAGGCCGCCGTCAGCGGCGTGGACGCTTTCATCGTCCAGGACCTGGGCGTGGCCGAGTTCTGCCGCCGGATCGCGCCCCAGATCCCCATCCATGGGTCCACCCAGATGACCATCCATTCCCTGCCTGGGGTCCAGATGTGCGCGGCATGGGGAATGAAGCGGGTGGTGCTGAGCCGGGAGCTGAGCCGGGAGGAGATCGCCTTTCTCTGCCAGAACTCCCCCATTGAGATCGAGGTCTTCGCCCATGGGGCGCTGTGTATGTGCTATTCGGGACAGTGCTACCTGTCCGCCGCCATCGGGGGCCGGTCCGGCAACCGGGGGCGGTGCGCCCAGCCCTGTCGGCAGAGCTACGGATATGGCCGGTGGGAGGAGAAATATCCCCTGAGCCTAAAGGACAACTGCCTGGTCCCCTACCTGCGGGAGCTGGAGGCGTTTGGAGTGACCTCCATCAAATTGGAGGGGCGGATGAAGCGGCCGGAGTATGTGGCCGCCGTCACGGGGGTCTACCGCCAGGCCCTGGACACCGGGGTGGTGACCCAGGAGATGATGGACCGGCTGCTGGCGGCCTTCAACCGCCAGGGCTTTACCGACGGATATTACACCCGCCGCCTGGGGCCGGAGATGTTCGGCACCCGGCAGGAGCCGGGGGGCGAGGCCCCCTGGATGAAGGAGGCCCGGCTGACCTATGAGGCCGGGGAGGCTCCCCGGGTGGGGGTCCGGATGGCGGCCTCCGTCACCGGGCGGGGCAGCCGGCTGACCGTGGCGGACCCGGAGGGACGGGCCTGCCGGGTGGACGGGCCTCCCGCGGAGATCGCCCGAAAGATGTGGCTGACCCCCGAGGTCCTGGCGGCCAGGCTCGCCAAGACCGGCGGGACCCCCTACCGGTGCCTGGACGTCCAGGCGGAGGTGGAGCCGGGGTACACCCTCTCCGCCGCCGCCATCAACGGAATGCGGCGGGACGCGTTGAACCAGCTCACCGCCCTCCGGGCCCGGCGGGAGACGCCCCGGCTAGGCCGCCCGCCGAAGATCCCCCAGATCGAGGGGCCCAAGGGCCATCCGGCGGTGAACGCCCAGGTCTTCTCCCGGGACCAGGTCACGGAGCGGCTGCTGCGGACGCCTCTGGCGGTGCTCTACGTGCCCATCCACCTGCTGCGGCAGGATCCGGCCTGGTGCCGGAGCCTGCTGGCGAAGGTCCGGGTCTGCGCCGTGCTGCCCCGGATCGCCCACGACACCGAGCTGCCCAAGCTCCGGCAGGCCATGCTGGATCTGCGGGCCCTGGGGGTCCGGGAGGTGCTGGCGGGAAATCCCGGACTGCTGCCCCCGGCCAGGGAGTGCGGCATGGCCGTCCGGGGGGACTTCGGGCTGAATCTGTTCAATTCCGCCGCCGTCACCGTGGCCCGGGAGCTGGAGCTCCGGTCCGCCACGCTGAGCTTTGAAATGACCCTGCCCCAGATCCGGGACGTGAGCAAGCCCCTGGACTGTGAAATTCTGGCCTACGGCCGTCTGCCCCTGATGGTGACGGAAAACTGCGTTCTCCGGGGCCGGACTGGGGAATGTAGCTGCCACCTGGCCCCCACCAAGCTGATGGACAAGACCGGCGCCGAGTTCCCGGTGGTCCGGGACGCCGACACCTGCCGCAGCGTGGTCCTAAACGGCCGGAAGCTGAACCTGCTGGACCGGCAGGAGGACCTGACCCGCCTGGGCCTCTGGGCCATCCGGCTGGTCTTCACCACCGAAAACAGCAAGGAGGTGGACCAGGTCCTCCAATCCCTGGAGAGTCCCGCCGCCTTTGACCCGGGGAGCTGCACCCGGGGGCTGTATCTGCGGGGCGTGGAATAGCGGCGTTATCTGATAAAACAAGGGGAATGATCGATGGTATCTCTGATCCTGGCCTCCGCGTCGCCCCGGCGGCGGGAGCTGCTGAATCTGCTGGGCCTGCCCTTTACGGTCCGGCCCGTGAAAATTGACGAAACGCTGGACCCGGCCCTGCCTCCCATGGAGGCGGTGGGCCGTCTCAGCGCCCGGAAGGCCCGGGCCCAGCTCCGGCGGACCGGAGAGGTGTTTCTGGCGGCGGACACGGTGGTGGTCCTGAACGGGAAGATCCTGGGCAAGCCCCGCTCTCCGGAGGAGGCCGCCGGGATGCTCCGCGCCCTGGCGGGGCAGGAGCATCTGGTGATGACGGGCCTCACCGTTGCCTCCGACTGGGGGACCGAGACGGTCACCGAGGTCACCGCCGTCCGCTTCCGGGACCTGACGGACCGGGAGATCGCGTCCTACGTGGCCACCGGGGAGCCCATGGACAAGGCCGGGGCCTACGGCATCCAGGGCGGCGGGGCGATCTTCGTCACGGGCATCGCCGGGGACTACTATAACGTGGTGGGGCTGCCGCTGTGCCGGCTCTATGGAGTGCTTCGCCGCCTGGCCCCGGAGCTTTGGGAGGAACAAGCATGAGACATTTCTTTACCAGCCGCATCCGGTGGATCATGGCCCTGGCCGTGATCGTCACGGTGGTGCTGGCGGTGGCGGCCAATCTGACGGGGCGGGACTTCCCCGGGATGGTGGTCCAGAGCCTCCTGTCCCCCATCCGGGCCGGCGCCCAGAGCCTGGTCCGCCAGGCCGAGCAGTTTTACAGCTATATGTTCCGCTACGAGGCCCTCCAGGCGGAGAACGAGGCCCTGCGCCGCCAGATCGCCGAGATGCGGGAGGACGCCCGCAACGCCGACTCCGTCTCCCGGGAAAACGACCGGCTCCGGGCCCTGCTGGAGCTGCAGACCCTCCACGAGGACTACACCCTGCTGGACAGCTACATCATCAGCCGGGAGTCCGTGGACTGGGCCAGCGGCTTCACCCTGAACCGGGGGTCTTCCTCGGGGGTGGAGGAGGGGATGTGCGTCATCACCGCCAACTCCGAGGTGGTGGGCATCATCGAGGAGGTGGGGCCCAACTACGCCAAGGTCCGCACGGTCCTGGACGCCTCCCTGGAGATCTCCGCCACCATCGCCTCCTCCGGCTACAACGGCATGGTCCGGGGCAACTATGAGGAGGGCTACTCCAACATGATGCGAATGGACTATCTGCCCACCTCCGCCGTCATTCGGAACCAGGACCAGGTGGTGACCTCCGGCTCCTCCATGTACCCCAAGAATCTGGTCCTGGGCTATGTGGTGGACGCGGGCTTCTCCGACACCGGCGTGGCCAAGTACGCGATCCTGACCCCGGCGGTGACCTTCGGCCAACTGGAACAGGTCTTCATCCTCACCAGCTTCAACGCGGAGTGAGCCATGGCCCGGAAGAAGTATGAGTTCCGGCCGGATAAGACCGGCCCCAGCCTGCTGAGCAGGCTCTACCTGACCAAGGCCCAGCGGCTGACCCTCCTCAAATGGACCCTGTACGGGGCGCTGCTGCTCCTGGCGTCGCTGCTACAGGACATCGTCCTGACCCGGCTCCGGCTCTTCGGGGCGGCCATGGACCTGGTGCCCTGCGTGATCCTCTGCGTCTGTGTGCTGGAATGTTCCGAGGGGGGCTGCGCCTTCACCCTGGCGGCGGCCTGCGTCTATCAGTTCTCCGGCTCCGCGCCGGGATACCACGTCATCGTGCTGCTGACCTTCCTTGGGGTGGCGGCCACCGTGTTCCGCCAGGCGTTTTTGCGGAAGGGCTTCAGCGCCACCATGGTGTGCGTGGTCCCGTCCTTGTTTCTGTATGAGCTTTTGATCTTCGCCGTGGGGCTCTACACCGGCCGGACCATCTGGATCCGGGGACTTGGATTTTTCATTACGTGGCTGCTCAGCGCTCTGGCCGCCCCGGTGGTGTACCCGGCGGCCCTGGCGATCAGCCGGATCGGAGGGGAAACATGGAAAGAATGACCCGCGTCCGGGTAAACGTCCTCATATCGCTGTTCTGCCTGGTGCTGGTGATCTTCGGCCTGCGGCTATTCGACATTCAGTTCATCCAGACCGGCGGCAGCACCGACAACGCCGACACCTTCATCACCGAGACCCGGGTCAAGGCCGCCCGGGGGGAGATCCTGGACCGGAACGGCAACGTCCTGGTGGGCAACCGGGCCAGCTACGACCTGGTGATCAATTACTTCGTCTTCATCGACTCCGACGATCCCAATCAGTACCTCTATCAGCTTGTGAAGCTGTGCCAGGAGCGGGGCGTGGACTACGCGGAGAATTTCCCCGTCACCAAGAGCCGGCCCTTTGAGTACACCCTGGACCAGCAGAGCTCCACCTGGCAGAGCTACTTCCAAGCCTACCTCCACGACCTGGGCTACGACTCCGACATCACCGCCCCCCTGCTGATCCAGAAGCTCCGCTCCATCTACGGTCTGCCCGCCGAGTGGACCGACGAGGAGGCCCGGGCGGTGATCGGCCTGCGCTACGAGCTTCGTCTGCGGGTGCTGGTGCCCATCGCCAACTATCTGTTCGTCTCCGACGTGGACAACGGAACGCTGTCCGAGGTGCTGGAGATGAACATCCCCGGCCTGAACGTGGAGGCCGCCACGGTCCGGGAGTACCACACCGACTGCGCCGCCCATATCCTGGGCTTCGTGGGAGCCATGGACGCGGAGGAGTGGGCGAAATACGAGCCCCTGGGCTATCCCCTGGACGCCGAGGTGGGCAAGGCCGGCCTGGAGCAGGCCTTTGAGGAGCAGCTCCACGGCAGCGACGGCATCCGCTGGGACGAGGTGACCTCCGACGGCACCGTTATCAACTCCTACTTCGACCCGGAGCCCCAGGCGGGGAACAATGTGGAGATCTCCATCGACCTGAGCCTCCAGACCGCCGCCGAGGAGACTCTGGCCTCGGTGCTGGAGGGCCTCCGGGCCGACGAGACGACCACCGACGGCAAGGACGCCGAGGGCGGCGCCGTGGTGGCCATAGACACCCGGAACGGCCAGGTCCTGGTCTGCGGCAGCTACCCCACCTACGATCTGGATACCTATTTTGAAAATTACAACCAGATCTCCCAGGCGCCCTTCGCCCCCCTGTACAACCGGGCGCTGATGGCCACCTATCCCCCGGGCTCCACCTTCAAGCCCTGCGTGTCCATCGCGGCCATCGACTCCGGCCTCATCACCATCAACACCATCATCGAGGACCGGGGCCGCTACGACCGGTACATCGACTCCGGCTTCTATGCCGACTGTCTGCAATACTCCTCTTATGGCACGGTCCACACGGATGTGAACGTGGTCCGGGCGCTGGAAGTCTCCTGCAACTACTTCTACTACTGGGTGGGGGACCACATCGCCCAGTGGAGCCTCATCGACGACACCGCCAAGGGCATGGGCCTGGGGGAGAGCACCGGCATCGAGCTGGCGGAGGACACCGGCTACCGGGCCAACCCGGAGACGAAAAAGCTCCTCCACGAAAACGAGGAGGAAAACGGCTGGTATCAGGCCGACGCCATCATGGCCGCCATCGGCCAGTCGGAAAACAAATTCACGCCCATGCAGATGTGCGTCTACGCCAGCGTCCTGGCCAACCGGGGCCAGCGGTACGCCGCCACCTTCCTGAGCCGGGTGGTGTCCCCGGACTATAAGGAGCTGATCGAATCCAGCAGCCCCCGGCTGTTGAGCATTTTCGAGATCTCCGACGAGGCGTACCAGGCCTATTCCCAGGGAATGCTCCGGGTGACCTCCACGGACGACGGCACCGCCATCGACTCCTTCGAGGATTTTGACATCCCCGTGGCGGGCAAGACCGGCACCGCCGAGAACGGCCTGGGCACCGGCTCGGACCACGCCGCCTTCATCTGCTACGCCCCCGCCGACAATCCCACCATCGCCATCGCCGTCTACGGCGAGAAGGCCGGCCACGGCAAATCCATGGCCGAGGTGGCCCGGGCGATCTTGGACGTCTACTTCGCCGGCGGCGTGGAGGGCGAGGTCGTCACCTATGAGAATCAACCCACCTGATCGGGAATAGACTTTTACAAAATCTGGAAAGGAGCTCCGCATATGGAGATCTTGAAAGCGATCCTCTTCGGCGTCGTGGAAGGCGTCACCGAGTGGCTCCCCATTTCCTCCACGGGCCATTTGATCCTGCTGGACGAGCTGGTGAAGCTGGATGTGTCGGCGGAATTTGCGTCCATGTTCGACGTGGTCATTCAGTTGGGCGCCATTCTGGCGGTGATCGTCCTGTTCTTCCACAAGCTGAACCCCTTCTCCCCCCGAAAAAACAAGAAGCAGCGGCACAACACCATCGTCCTCTGGCTGAAGATCGTCGTGTCGATCCTGCCCTCCGGCATCATCGGCGTCCTGCTGGACGACTGGATGGACGCCCATCTGTACAACAGCTTCGTGGTGGCTCTGGCCCTGATCGTCTACGGCGTGGCCTTCATCTATGTGGAGCGCCGCAACGCCGACAGGACCCCCCGCATCGCCAAGGTGGACGCCATCGACTATCGGACGGCGCTGTACATCGGCTGCTTCCAGGCCCTGTCCCTGATCCCCGGCACCTCCCGGTCCGGGTCCACCATCCTGGGCGGCATCCTTCTGGGCGTCAGCCGGGGGGCGGCGGCGGAGTTCTCCTTCTTCATGGCCATTCCCACCATGCTGGGGGCCAGCGCCATCAAGGTGCTGAAATTCCTCCTCTCGGGGGTCGCCATGGCGCCCCAAGAGCTGGGGATCCTGCTGGTGGGCTGCGCGGTCAGCTTCGCCGTGAGCCTGGTGGTCATCAAGGGGCTGATGGCTTACGTTCGGAAGCACAGCTTCTCCGCCTTCGGCGTCTACCGGATCATTCTGGGCGCGGCGGTGCTGCTTTACTTCGCGCTGAAGCCCGCCGGGGCATAAATCATTCCGGCGCGGGAACCTTCCCGCGCCGGTGCGTCTGTCAAAAACTTTCGTTTTTGACAGACTTCCAAATGGGACCCGCTTCGCTGGGCTCCCATTTGGAGGGGATCGCAGGCTGAACCGCGCACTCGCCGGGGGCAAGGCCCCCGGCTCGCACTACTGCCGCCTGAGAGGTATTTTTTGCCAGGTACACGCCCTGGCAAAAAAGGATCGAAAGGGGTTTGCCGTCTGCGGACGGCAAACGCGGAAAGGCTTTTTTAACAAGCTGCCCGGCGCGGGAAGATTCCCGCGCCGGGTTTTTTATGGATGTACTGGCAATTGGGGCTTGCACAGTCGCTCCGCCAAAGCGCGCATGGCCCCTTGGTCGGCCTTGACCACCTCCCGGTCGTAGGTCACCAGGCCGTTGATCTCGTCCTCGATGTCGCTGACCTGGGTATAGATGGCCGCGCAGAGGCCCTGGGAGAGGGCCGGCTCGATCCGCTGACGGTAGAGCGAAAGCAGCTCCTCCATAAACTGCTCCCGGGTCTGGCAGGTCCGATAGCCGTAGGCGTCGTTGGGGTTGGCCATGTGCCCCGGGGTGGGCAGGGTGTAGCCCCCGAATTCGCTGAGGACCAGGGGCCGCTTGCTTTTCCGAAGCTGCCCCCAGGGGCCAAAGTAGATGTGCCGGCTGTTGACGTCCGACTTCCCCCACCGGAACCAGCCGGAGGCGGAGTCGATGATCCGGCCGCCGTCCAGGGCCTTGAGCCGGTCGTAGGCGTCGGAGGCCCGGAACTGGCCCCAGCCCTCGTTGAAGATCGTCCAGTAGAGGATGGAGGGATGGTTGCGAAGCTGCCGCACTGTGGCCTCCATGCCCCGGTAAAACGCCGCCCGGCCCGCCTTGTCCCGGTGAAGTCCTCCGTCCGGGCGCACCTGGAAGCCCACCGTGGGCAGGGCCGTGTCCCGGAGATAGCGGTACTCCCCGTTGTTCACCATGTCCTGGAAGACCACCATCCCCAGCCGGTCGCACTGGTAGTAAAATTCCTCCGGCTCCACTTTAATATGCTTTCGCAGGGTGTTGAAGCCCAGCTCCTTCATGGCGCGAATGTCCTGGGCGTAGCATTCGGGACTGGGCGCCGTGAGGAGCCCGTCGGGCCAGTAGCCCTGGTCCAGCAGGCCGTGGAAAAAGTAGGGCTTCCCGTTGAGGCAAATTCTTGGGAGTCCCTCCGCCTCCCGGATGTCCACGGTCCGGAGGGCGAAGTAGCTCTCCACCCGGTCCTCCCCCGCCTCCAGGGTGAATTCATAGAGCCAGGGGTCCTCGGGGCTCCAAAGCCGGGGCCGCTCCGGCGTCACCACCGCCCTGCCTCCCTCCAAGGGGAACACCTGGCCGTCTCTCAAGATCACCCGCCCCGACAGCTCCGGCGACCCGGTGTCGATGACCGCCCGCTCCAGATCCACCCGGATGTCCAGCGCCCGGACATACCGGTCCGGCACCGCCTCCAGCCACACGGACTGATAGACCCCGGACACGGGGGTGTACCACATCCCGCCCCGCTTTTCCGGCAGCACCTGCTTGCCGTAGGGCTGGGTCAGATCCCGCAGATCGTCCCGGACCCGCAGGAGCAGCTCCGACTCCTCCCGGAGCCAGGGGGTGATGTCGAAGGTCATGGCCTCGTAGCCCCCCAGGTGATGCCCCGCGTGGACGCCGTTGACGAAGCAGTCCAGCTCTTGATCCGCCGCGCCGATGTGGAGCAGGGTCCGCTTTCCGGCGAAGCCCTCCGGCAGCCGGACCCGCCGCCGGTAAAATAAGAAGCTCCCCTCCGGGAAGTGCTCCCCGATGCCGGAAAGGACGCTCTCCGGGCAGAAGGGGACCAGGATCCTCCGATCGAACCGCTCCGGCGGCTCCTTGCCGGCGGAGACGGCAAATTCCCAGGTCCCATTTAGGAGCAGGATCGGCTCCCGCCGGAGCTGGGGCTGGGGATGGACCTGCCAGGGGTCCCCCTTGAGGGTGCGACCCTGGGCGGTGAAAAGCTGGGTGAGCATGGCGCGCCTCCTTAGCGTTCTATTGACTATTGACAAACGGCGCCCGTCGCGGGCAAAAGCCTTTGACCGCGGCGGCCCCCTTTATTTCTTTCCCCTCCTAAGACGGTCCAGGACCCGATCCGTGACCGGCCGGAAGAGGACAAACAGGCCGTATCCGAGGATCCCGCCGGTCCCGTTGGTGATCAGGTCCGTGATGTCCGAGGACCGGAAGCCGTGGAGGAGCGGCTGCAGCAGTTCGATCCCCAGGCTCATCAAAAAGCAGAGAAACACAGTTTCCCAAAATTTCGCGGCCCCGTTCCGGGTCAGCGGATACAGGAAGCCGAAGGGCACGGTCATTAGAATGTTCAGTAGGATCTGCCGGAAAAAATCCCCCCTCCCCAGGGACACGTCGATAAACGGCACCAGATTCATGGGCGTATAGGAATGGTCCAGCACGAAGGGGAGCGACGCAAGGACGGGCATCAGGGTAAAATAAAGCACGAATGAGAGATACACATACATGAGCGTGTTGACGAGCAGCCGATCCCGGCCCTGTTTCCGCCATTTTCCGAAAAAGGCAAAGGCATACAGCAGCGCCAGCGCGAGAAAATCGATCAGGTATTTCATAGGAGCCCTTCTTTTCCGGGAAGTCTTCCCGTTTACTATATCACATCCCCCCGCCCATTTCAAGGCGGGAAAACCGCCCGGCCCTTTCTCCCCCGAATTGACAACCGCCTGAGAAAATGCTACAATATATGAAATGTTAGCGGGGAGGGATTCCCATGGAATTTCTGGCCATGACCCTGTTCGCCCTGGCCGTTGCCGGGGCGGATCAGCTTACCAAGCTGCTGGTCATCAACCATATCGGGATCGGCGAGACCGTGCCGGTGCTCCCGGGGCTGTTCCACTTCACCCAGGTCCACAACGTGGGGGCGGCTTTCTCCATTTTGCAGGGGATGCGGTGGCTGTTTGTGGCGCTGTTTGCGGTGCTGACGGCGGCGCTGCTGTGGGAATATTTCAAAAAACGGCTGCCCTTCACGACCTTTGAGCGCTGGTGCATCGCCGCCGTCTACGGCGGCGGCCTGGGGAACATCATCGACCGGATCTTCCGGGGCTACGTGGTGGACATGATCGCCGTGGAATTTATCGATTTTCCGGTGTTCAACCTGGCGGACAGCTTCATCACCTGCGGCTGCGTGCTGCTGCTGATCTCCCTTGCCTTTTTCAACCGGCGCTTCTGGAAGGAGACTCCCAATGCTTCTGACGGCTGATCTCCCCGGCGAACGGCTGGACGCGTTCCTGGCCCGCAGCGTCCCCATGAGCCGGGCCCAGGCCCAAAAGCTCCTGGAATCCGGCCTGGTGCGGAGAAACGGCGCCCCGGGCCGGAAAAACGACCGCCTCAACCCCGGAGATCAGGTGTCCTTCACGCTGCCGGAGCCGGAGCCCCTGGAGGCGGTCCCCGTCCCCATGGCGCTGGACATCGTCTACGAGGACGAGGACGTGCTGGTCCTGAACAAGCCCAAGGGCCTGGTGGTCCACCCCGCCGCCGGCCACCGGGACGACACCCTGGTCAACGGTCTTTTATACGCTCTTGACGGCCACCTGTCCACTATCAACGGAGTCCTTCGCCCCGGCATCGTCCACCGCATCGACAAGGACACCTCCGGCCTCCTGGCGGTGGCCAAAAACGACTATGCCCACAATATGCTCTCCTCCCAGCTCCAGGACCACACCATGGCCCGGACCTACGAGGCCATTGTCTGCGGTGTCCTGAAGGAGGACTCCGGCACTGTGGACGCGCCCATCGGCCGCCATCCCACGGACCGGAAACGGATGTGCGTCACGCAAAACAACTCCAAGCCCGCCGTGACCCACTGGGAGGTGATCCGCCGCTACCGGGGCTACACCCATGTCCGCCTCCGGCTGGAAACGGGCCGGACCCATCAGATCCGGGTCCACATGGCCTACATCGGCCACCCGGTCCTGGGGGACCAGGTCTACGGGCACAAAAAACCGGAGCTGGGCCAGACCAGCCAGTGCCTTCACGCGGGGCTCCTCTGCTTCCGCCACCCCCGGGATGGCCGCCCGGTGATCGTCCAGGCGGAGCTGCCGGACTATTTCCGGGGAGTGCTGAAAAAGCTGGACGCCGGCGGCTGACCCTGGGTGGGGGAAGGCCGCGATTTTGCCAAAAAAACCGGAAGACGTGGAGAAAAGGCTTGACAATGGGCCGTTCTTATGCTAAAATTGTAAAGCTGAACAGCAGGGACCTGATGCGGGTGTAGTTCAATGGTAGAACACCAGCCTTCCAAGCTGGATACGCGGGTCCGATTCCCGTCACCCGCTCCAAGCCTGGAAACGCGCCAGTAGCTCACCCGGATAGAGCAACTGCCTTCTAAGCAGTAGGTAGGGGGTTCGAGTCCCTCCTGGCGTGCCATACCATGGTGGATGTGGCCTAGTTGGATAAGGCGTCAGATTGTGGCTCTGAAGACCGTGGGTTCGAGTCCCATCATCCACCCCATAACGAAAAGCCTTGGATTTCCAAGGCTTTTCGTTATGGTTGTCAAAGAACTCCCTGTTTTCATGAAGCGAAAACAGGGAGTTCTTTGACAAGCTGCTGGCCCCGCCGTTCCCACGGCGGGGCCTTTTTTGCGCCTGGACGACGCCCACATAAAACCAGCCGGACACGCAAGCCTAGGCTTGCGTGTCCGGCAACTTTTATAGACAGCCCACCGCTCCGACAGCAGCTCTCCGCCGCCCGCCGCCCTCGGCAAAAGGGATGCCCTTTCCTCCGCAGTAACGAAACCGAGCGAGCCCGGGAGGTGTAACGAATACCACCAGGCCGGCGCACGCTCTGACTGCGGCGGCACGCCGCCTGGTGGCAAGGGTAACGATACCAGAGCGCTATCGCGCCCGCAGTAACGATACCGGGCACAGGGGGGGGCGGTAACGATTTCCGCCATCCCCGTGCGCATTGACAGCGGCGGCACGCCGCAGCCCTCGGAAAAAGGGTCGCCCTTTCCTCCGCAGAAACGATACCAGGCTGGTGGCAAGGGTAACGATCCCCACCAGCTATCGCGCCCGCAGTAACGAAACCGAGCGAGCCCGGGAGGTGTAACGATCTCCACCAGGCTGGCGCACGAATTGTCAGCGGCCACTGGCCGCCGCCGCGCCCGAAGAGAACCAGCGGGTGGCAAACTCGGCGACGGCGGGGGCGAGGTCCGGGATGCGCCAGGATGTGGTGTTGATGGTGAGATGATAGGCGCTGGGGACCCCCCAGCCGGAACCGGTGAGAAGTTCGCGGGTGTGATAGCGGGCCTTGTCAATGCTGCGGATCTTCCGTTCCAGCTCCTTGAGCGTCAGATTCTCGCCTTCGGCGGCCCGTTCCGCGCAGCGGCGGAGCTTGGCCTCCATCTCCGCGCAGACGAAGAGATTGAAGGGCTGATAGTCCTTCAGTAAAATATCCGCGTTCCGCCCCACGATCACAAAATCGCGGCCAAGAGAGGGCAGCATCTGGATCACCCGCTTCTGCTCCTGTAAGCTGGTGACCTGCACCACGCTCTGCCCTGAGGGGGAACGGCGCGTCTCCAGGACCTGGGGCCCTCCCCGCGCCAGGGTCCGGGCCATGTAGTCCTGGTCCAGGTCCTTGTTGGCCGCCAGAGCGGAGATGATCTCCTTATCGTAGAAGTCAAAATCCAAAATTCCGGCCAGACGTTTTCCAAGCTCCCGTCCGCCGCTGCCGTATTCCCGGCTGATGGTGATGATCCGCATAGAAATCCCTCCAATTCTTTCTCATGAGCGCAAATACGCCGCCCGGCCAAGTTCGTATAAATTCTCCCCCCGGCTGTCAATGACCACATAGAGGGGCATCTCCTCCACATACAGCTCCCGAAGGGCCTCCGCCCCCAGATCCTCGTAGGCAATGAGGCGGCAGCCCTTGATGCAGGCGGCCAGCAGCGCCCCGGCGCCGCCAATGGCCCCAAAGTACACGCCGCCATAGCGCTTCATGGCCTCCACCACCTGGGGAGACCTTGCGCCCTTGCCGATCATGCCCCGGGCGCCCTGGGCCAGAAGGGCGGGGGCGTAGGCGTCCATCCGCCCGCTGGTAGTGGGCCCGGCGGAGCCAATGACCCGCCCCGGCGGCGCGGGGGTGGGCCCCACATAGTAGATCGTGGCGTCCTTCAGGTCAATGGGCAGCTTCTCCCCCCGCTCCAGGGCCCGGCAAAGCCGCTGATGCCCCGCGTCCCGGGAGGTGTAGACCACCCCTGTCAAATACACTCGGTCCCCGGCCCGCAAAGAACGGGCGGCCTCCTCCGTCAGGGGAAGGGTGATGTGCCTTTCCATCAAAGCACCTCCGTTTCGTGGCGGGTGACGTGGCAGCTAATATTCACCGCGCAGGGCATCCCGGCAATGTGGGTGGGCAAGACCTCGATGTTCAGCCCCAGCGCCGTGGTCCTGCCGCCGAAGCCCTGGGGCCCAATGCCCAGGGCGTTCACCTTTGCCAAAAGGGCCTCTTCCAGCGCCCCGTAGTACGGGTCCGGATTTCGCTGGTCCAGGGGCCGCAGCAGCGCCTTCTTGGCCAGCAGTGCCACCTTGTCGAAGGTCCCGCCAATGCCCACGCCGATGACCATGGGCGGACAGGGGTTGGGCCCCGCCGCCTCCACCGTCTCCAAAATGAAATCTTCAATGCCCGCGAGCCCCGCCGAGGGCTTGAGCATCCGAATGGCGCTCATGTTTTCGCTTCCGAACCCCTTGGGGCAGAGGGTGATCTTCACCTGCTCCCCGGGGACGAGGTCGGTATAGATCATGGCGGGGGTATTGTCCCCGGTGTTGCCCCGGCGAATGGGGTCCGCCACCACCGACGCCCGGAGATAGCCCCCCACATAGCCCCGCCGGACCCCCTCGTTGACGGCCTGGCTCAACGCGCCCCCCACCAGATGGACGTCCTGGCCGATCTCCAAAAACACGCAGGCCATGCCGGTATCCTGGCACACGGGGAGTCCGGTTTCCCGGGCCAGACGGGCGTTTTTCTGAATATCCCCCAGGATCTCCCGGGCCATGGGCCAGGTCTCCCGCTGGGCGCAGTCGTCGATGGCCCGGCATACGTCCTCCGGCAGCCGGGTGTTGGCCCGGACGCAAAGCCGTTCCAGACAGGCGCTGATCGCCGCCACATCCAATTCGCGCATAGGACATCCCTCCTTTGGGTATCTTGCTCCGCAGCGCCCCCGGGCCGGACACGTTTTCCCCCGGTGAAAAACGCGGGGCGCTTCTATGGATCTTTCTACCATTCTACACGCATTCGCGCCTTTTTTCAAGAAGAAATATCGGCCTTTCTCAGACGGCGCTCACCTGGGGACGCAGGTTTTCCCATGGAAGCGCCCCGGGCTGGCCTCGATCCATGGACAGGGATCTTCGATTTTGCGCCGGTGTATTGACAACCATTCGGATACTGACTATAATACATTTATCTAACGGCGCGGGCTGGCTATATTCCGCCGCGTCCGATCACAAGGAAGGGAGAGAACCATGAAAATCAAGATCACAGCAGACAGCACCTGCGACTTGACGCCCGAGCTGGTGGAAAAATACGACATTACCATCACCCCGCTGGCCGTGTCCTGCAATGGCGAGAACTTTCACGACGGCGTGGACATCACGCCGGACGCGCTCTATGAGAAGATCGCCGCGAGCGGTCAGCTTGCCTCCACGGCGGCGGTGAATCTCCAGGAGTATATCAGCGTGTTTTCCGAGGCTCTGCGGGAGTATGACGCGGTGATCCATTTCACCATCAGCAGCGCTATGTCCGCCTGCTATCAAAATGCCTGCGCGGCCGCGGCGGAGACGGGAAATGTGTGGGTCGTGGACAGCCGGAACCTGTCCACCGGCATTGCCCATCTGGTCCTGGACGCCTGCGAGATGGCCCAGGCCGGTATGGCTCCCGAGGACATCCACCGGGAATTGGAACGCCGCCGGGAAAAGCTGGATGTGAGCTTCGTGGTCGATACCCTGGAATACCTCCGCAAGGGCGGCCGCTGCACAGCCGTGGCCGCCATCGGAGCCAATCTTCTGAAGCTCCATCCCTGCATTTACGTGAAGGACGGAGTCATGGGCGTCGGGAAAAAATACCGGGGCAAGCTGGAGAATTGCCTTACCGCCTATGTAAAGGACCGGCTGGCGGCTCCGGATACCGTGGACACGCGGCGGATCTTCATCACCGATTCCGGCGTTGACGAGAGCATCCGGGCGTCCGTGGAAGAGGCGGTCCGCGCCCTGGTCCCCTTTGAGGAGGTCATCCATACCCGGGCCGGATGTACCGTCTCCTCCCACTGTGGTCCCGGGACCCTTGGGATCCTGTTTTACAGAAAATAGGCGGAAAATAGACAGCGCCGGCTCCCCGCCGGGCGCGATGAGCGACCTACCTTAGCTCCTTCAAAGCGCATATCGTCCGATCCGGCTGGAAATCAGGACCCTTCCCGAATTCCAGCCGGATGATAGGTTTTAGATATAAAAGCTGGGGTCAGGCAGACGATGCCTGACCCCAACTTTTATGACGCGCCGAAATTTAATAAAAGGGTTTTCAATTCTCCATCTGACGGCCCAGGAAGCCCGCCACGGTTTGGGCAAGGCGCTGGTCGGACTCCTGCAAGGGGGTGTTGTCGTCGCCCAGCAGGAGCAGGACGCAGCCCATCAGATCTCCCTGGGATAAGATCGGCGCTGCTACGCCAAGATGATACTTGTCGGAGCCCTCGGCGGCCCGGAGGAGGGCCTCTCCGGGCTTGTAGCGGTAATTTTTCCGCTGCTCCATCAGCTTTTCCAGCTCCTGGGAGTTGGGCTTGTCCACCAGCTCCCGCTTAGGCGCCCCGGACAGGGCAATGATGGAGTCCCGGTCCGCCACGGCGGCGATCCGCCCCGTGTTGTCCCCTATGGACTCACAGATCTGCACCGCGAAATCCTGCAGATCCCCCATGGGCGAATACTTGCGAAAAATGACCCCTCCGTCTTTCTCCGTATAAATCTCCAAGGGGTCACCGTTACTGATAACATTGACAGCATAGACCTTGTCCACATGATGAACAGAGGACTGAGTGATCTGGGTCTTTAAGATATCCATGCTGCCTTGCTCAAAATTTGCGGCCATCTCCCTACTGCCGCAGCGGATCAGGGCGTCCACGTCCGCTTTCAGCTGGATCTCCAGATGATCTTCATAGACCTTGATCCGCTGGATAATCAACTCCAAATCATTGCGTTCCAGCTTTTCCTTCTCCAAAATATCCCGGAACACCTCCATGGCGCTTTTCGCCGCCCGGTTCACCCGGAGAATGGTGTTGCGCTTGTCGGACAGCATTTCGATTTGATTGCGGACGCCCGCAATCTTCTGATGGAGCCCGGCTTCCAGCTCCTCGTAGGTTTCCTCCAGCAGCGCCTCCTGCTCCGGGTGCTTCATAAGGTCCCGGATGCGCTGGCGCTTGGTGGCTTTCAGCTCCTCCTGCAAGTCGGCCAGGATCTCAGCCAGGCGGTCGGCGGAGGCCTCCGTTTCCGCCACGTCCTCCCGCTCCTGGGCAATGTCCCGGTTGAGCCGCTCCAGCATGTCCGAGGCGTTTTCCATGACCCGCCGCACATATTCTTTTAGCAGGAAGTCCAGCCGGTCCGCCCTTATGTGGTGCGAGGTGCAGCCCTTCCGCCCACGCCGGTGGTAAGTGCCGCAGGTGTAGGCGGCCTTCATGTCGCCACGGCTCATGGCGAACATGGGACTGCCGCAGTCGCCGCATTCCAGAAAGCCGGCGTAGGTGTTGTCGTACTTCTTGACGCCCCGGTAATTGGACGTGGTGCGCTTTTCCCGGAGGGAGCGGGTGATGGCGAAGGCGCGGTAGTCGATGATTGCTTGATGGTGGTTTTCGATCACGATGTGGTCGTCCTGGTCCCGCCTCCGCTCGGCGCCGTTGATTTTCTTCCGGGTGTACTTGCCCTGCCGCAGGGTGCCGATATAGAAATCGTTGTCCAGAATGCCCTGAACAGAGACGATGCTCCACTGGGCCTTCGCCTTGATTTTGTTCTCCTCTCCCGCCTGATCCTTGCGCTGCTTTTCCGACATCCGGGGGGTCGGGATGCCCTGGTCGGTCAGATAGTTGGCAATGCGCTTGTAGCCCCAGCCGTCGTTATAGAGCTGGAAGATCTTGCGCACCACATCCGCTTCCGTGGGAACCACTTCAAATTCCTGCCGCTTGTTCACGATATAGCCGTAGGGCGCGGCGCAGATCCACTTGCCGTCCAGCTGGCGGCGCTTGATCACATTTCGGATCTTCTTGCTGGTTTCGGTGACGGGCATCTCGTTGATCAGGAACTGAAACTGAATTTTCAGCCAGTCGTCGTCGTTGGGATAGTCGATGCCGTCCCCAATGGAGATGATCCGCACCCCGGCGTCCCGCAGATCCTCCAGCTCCACCAGACCCCGAGAGTTTCGCCGGGAGAAGCGGGAGAAGTCCTTGACTACCAGAATGTCCATCCGATGGGCCATCAGCTCCCGGCGCAGGGCCTGGTAGCTCTCCCGCTGCTCGAAGGTGTAGCCGGAGCGGTCCCGGTCCTCGTAGAAGGTCAGCCGGGAGCCGGGGAACTTCTGCCGGACAAAATCCGCGATAATGGCCTTTTGATTTTCAATAGAGGTGTTGTCCCGGTCTAGGTCGTCGTCAACGGAGATCCGGGTATAGCCCGCGATGTCAAATCGCTCTACCAATGTTCGTCACGTCCTTTCTCTTTTTCTTATTCCTCATTGTACCGAAATACCCGGACAATAGCTAGTGGAAAGATTTGGATTTTTTCCTGTTTTTTCCTTCTGTATTTCCACTTGGGCCGCCCGCTTTCGATTGTACAGCAGAAGCTCCCGTGTGAGCCCATACAGGTCTTCCGTGCCGGAACGGAACTGGGCCACCATATAGTTTTTCTCCTTGCAGACGCGGTACTGCTGACGCAAATATTCTCCCAGGGAAACGTCCTCCTGGTCGGCTTTCGTCAGCCAAAATTCCACAAGTTTTCGATCATGATCTACCTTTACTTCCAAACGCGGTCCTCCGTTTCTTTTCCTTTCCTATATTTTCCTCGATTCATGGTTTAGTTATACATTTGAATGAAATGGGGGCAGGCCGCAAGGCCTGCCCCGTACTCACATCCTTTGCTGCCAGGCGGATTCCTCCTCGGCCTCCGCCTGCGCCAGATATTCGTTGAAGTCCTGCTCGTCCAGGATAGTCTGTTCTTCGCCCTGGGTCAGCGCCATGGCCGCGCCAATGGCAAGGCCAAGGACGGCTCCCATATTGGTACCGTTCTGCTCCGCCTCGATCCGCTTCCGGCGTTCCTCGGGGTCTTCGCTGTCGTCCTCTATCAGCCGGCCAGCAGATACAAGACTGCGCAGACCAGCGCCGATACCACCGTAGACGCCGCCACCGAAAGCATCGTCAGCCTTCTGAACCGCTGCTCCAGCCGGAGCGTAGCAGCTTCCATAGATTTGAGACTGTCGGAGAGCAGCTTGGAGATTTCGGAAAAATATTTCTCTCTCACGCTCCCATCCTGTCGCAGTGTACTGCGGATGGATTCCTCCAGCTCCCGGCCGTTCGTTTGCAGAACGCCCTGCTGCAAATTCATCAGGCTTTGCCAATCCTGCTGGGTTGCCAGCTTGCCGATCAGACGGTACAGCGTCGGCTGAAACTCCACGGCGGCTTGCAGCATTTTCATTTCTTCCTCCCGCCATTGCTCCGGGATGGCGTACACGGTCACGTCGTAGGGAATCCGCTGCCGGGTTTCCACCGCCTGACCGTTGATTCGTGTCAGCGCTTCCAGCGAGGTAGCGTCCATATCGTTCTGTTCGTATTCGGAATTCATGTTCAAAACTTCCTTTCAAATATCGTTCGTGGTGCAGGCGGCTTCCCCTGCACTTTTTTCCATTGGGACAGGTGAAGGTGATCTCCTTCCGCTCCGCTGTCCACTTGACTTCATAGCCCTTGCGCTTCATGAGAAGAATAAAATCTTCTTTGTTCGCACTGAGCAGCATCGCCTGACCAATATCGTACATCAGCCGGAACTTCCAGCTTTCCCCCTTCCGGGCCGCCCGGTATTCCCGGGCAGACATCTTCTTGCCGCCGCCTTCATACTTCGGTAGGACTTGGAGCCCGTGGGCCTGGCAGATCTCGTCGCTGACCTGCCGCAGAAATTTCAGGGTGTTGGGATCTTGCCGGAGCTTTCGCCCGGTCTCGAAGCGCACCGAGTTGATGATGAAGTGGGAATGCACATGCCTGGCGTCGCAGTGGGTGGTGACCAGGACCTCCGCCCCGGGCCAGGCCCGGGCGGCAAATTCCAGTGCGATCTCATGGGCCCGCGCGGGCGTGACGGATTCCGCGGGAGAGAAGGACTGGACGTACTGATAGAAGTTGACGCCGTCCATTTTATTGTGGGCGGCCTTCGTCGCTTCAAATTCCAGAATGGAATTGCGCCCCTCGCAGTTGACGCCGCTGATGAGATACTGCCGCGACTGCGCGTCCCAGGTCTTGTCCTTGCGCATACAGTAACCCATGACCGCCCGCATGGCGCTCAGGTGCTGACGGGTCTCCCGGATATAAGTCACGGTCGCCATGGCGTCCCTCGGTTGAGCCGATAGAGTTCTTCGTAGATGGCTTTCTGCAAATCGATGACCTCCTGAAAGTTGTAGGATTGGAACGCCCCGGCGTTGATCTTCGCAGCGATCTGATTGAGGTTGTTGCCGACGCGTTTCAGCTCGGAGATAAGAGGCCGGGTATCCTCGGCCACATGAATTTCCGTCAGCAGAGAGGCCGCGACGATATAATCCGTCAGGCTCATGCGCGCCTTGACGGCGTTTCGGATGATGGTTTCCTTTTCAGAAGCGGTCAGCCGGACGGTCAAGGTTTGGTTTCGTTTTCGGTTTTCGGACATCTGATTCCTCCGTTTCGTAAGTCATAAGTGGGTCCGGGCTGCCGCCCGGTACTCCCCTTTGGGGCTGGGGGACGCGGCGGGCGGACAGCCAGACGCTCTGCTTGCCCCAGACAAGGTCTGGGAAAACGTACCTCCCGCTGTCTACCAAATCTTGGTGACGGTACAGGTGGCGATTTTTGCCCGCTTCTCGCCCTGTGCAGGCTTTTCAGCGGCGGGGCGGACACTTACCCCGCCCCAGAGAACAAGCAGCACACAGGGGCAACACCGCCCTCACGGCGGCGAATGCTTTGCGCTGGGGCATCCTGTTTTAAAAAGTGTGTTTTCAGCGACAAAAGCAAATTCCGCTGGCGCCGCGGCGATTTTTCGTATTTGCCATCAGACGCGTTCCAGCTCCACATCAGAGGCAGAAAAGATCCATTTCAGCCGCGCGCCGCGCTTGTATCACACCTTTGCCGCAGAAAAGGAAATGAGAATTTCGCTGTGGTCACAGCAGCTTTTTCATTTTTACCACACTTGCCACACATCATTTTTACAAGGCTCCATCCGCAATCGCTTTTGCTTTGTGCTTGTCCAAACACATCACCCGCCGGGATTTCCCATTGATCCGAACGGACACGGTGTTCTGTCCGGCGGAGGTTTTGATGAGGCCTTCCTCTGCCATGGCTTTCAGTAATCCCTTGGCGGTGACCGCGAAGCTTTCTCCCTGCTCATCACAGAGCTTGCGTACCATCCTGTGCGCGATATCCGTATGCAGGTAAAACCAGGCTTCATCTTCGTAGCCAACGCAGTGGTTCGGAACAAATTCATGAGTCTCATTTTTGTTCAGCAGGCAAACCGTTTCGCTTTCCAATAGGGAAAACAATTTTCGGATGAACAAATGCGTGGGCTTGTCCTGCTCAATGTTCTCGGCCTGACGCGCGGCCAGACGGTAGAGAATATCTTTGAACCGCTGTTGGATCTCGGCACAGCTTTCCTCGTCCATCACCTGTTTTTCCTTCAGGAACAGCAGAAGGAAATCCATTCCC
>CANQQO010000032.1 GCA_947625965.1 uncultured Oscillospiraceae bacterium | reverse complement strand
GGCCGACTTCTTTGGGTACTTTCTTGCTCGGGGCAAGAAAGTACCTCCCCCGGAAGGGGTCGGGGGAGCACCCACGACCACAACTGCACCGAAATAAGAAGGTATAGGCTTCCGTCTCCCTGCTTTCCAGGGCAATGTGCGGCGTGCCGCCACCGTCAATGTGTGCGCCAGCCTGGTGGAAATCGTACCCCCTCCCGGGCTCGCTCGGTATCGGCGGCGCTTTGAGAGCTTTGGCGGGAGCCTGTTTTTTGGGGGGTGCAATTCAATTATAATTGTAGGGACTCCCCCGAACCCTTTCGGGTGCGTATCCGAGGCCATGCAAGCGCCAAGGCAAAAAGGTCAAGGCTATCCATCGCGCCCGGAGTTCGCCCGTGGAGAGACGCAATGGCGGAAAAAGCGCCGAAATATTGGCTTTCCCCCGCCATTCGGCGGGGGAAACCTTATTTCACCAGGGCGGATGCCGTCCTGGCCGCCAGGGCCGCGTTGTTGAAGACCAACTGGATGTTGGAGGCCAGGGAGTCGCCCCCCGTGATCTCCGCCACCCGGGCCAGAAGGAATGGCGTGGTGGCCTTACCATGAATGCCCTTTTCCCTGCATTCGTCAATGGCTTGGTCGATGGCGGCGTTGATCACCGCCGGGTCCATGGAGAATTCTTCAGGGATGGGGTTGGTCACCAGCATCCCGCCGGGGAAACCCAGCTCCCGCTGGACCCGGAAAGCCGCCGCCAGATCCTGGGGCGTGTCAATGCGGTAGTCCACCCGGAAGCCGGAGGTCCTGGTGTAGAAGGCCGGCAGCTCCTCGGTGCCGAAGCCGATGACCGGGACCCCGTGAGTCTCCAAGTATTCCAGGGTCAGCCCCAGATCCAGGATGCTCTTGGCCCCTGCGCAGATCACCATGACCGGGGTGTGGGCCAGCTCCTCCAGGTCGGCGGAAATGTCCATGGTCGTCTCCGCGCCACGATGGACCCCGCCGATGCCGCCGGTGGCGAAGACCTGGATCCCCGCCATGTGGGCGATGATCATGGTAGTGGTGACGGTGGTGGCCCCGTCCTCCCCCCGGGCGCAGAGCACCGGCAGGTCCCGGCGGGAGGCCTTGGCGATGGCCTGACCCTTTTTCCCAAAATATTCGATCTCCTCCGGGGTCAGACCCGCCTTCAGCCGGCCCCCAATGACGGCGATGGTGGCGGGGACGGCCCCGTTCTTCCGAATGATGTCCTCCACCGCCAGGGCGGTCTGGACGTTCTGGGGATAGGGCATCCCGTGGGAGATGATGGTGGATTCCAGCGCCACCACGGGCTTCCCCGACGCCAGGGCGGCGGCCACTTCGGGATTCACGTCTAAATACTTGTTCATCGTTTTCCGCTCCTATTTTTTATGATTCGGGACCGGGCCGGCCCTCGGCCGGAGGTCCTGTTGCTTATTTTCCCGCCATCCGCTTCCGCAGGGCGGCGGCGCTGAGCTCGGGATTGATGGTCTGTTCGCTCTCCATGGCAATGGCGGCGGCGGCCAGACCCGCCAAGGCGGAACCGGCCAGATCCAGGTCCTCCTGATAGGCCCACACCAGCCCCGCCATGAAGGCGTCCCCGCAGCCGGTGGTGTTCACCCGGCGGCCCGGCAGACAGGGGAGCCACAGCAGCCGCTCCCCCTCCCCGGCGCAGACCCCCCTGGCCCCCAGGGAGAGAAAGACCCGCTTCACCCCCCGGTCCAGGAGCTTCCGCACCGCGCTCTCCGCCCCGGCCCGGTCCCGGATGGGCTGGTCCGCCAGGAGCTCCGCTTCCAGACGGTTGGGCTTGAGGGTGTGGATCCTGGGCAGAATGGGCAGGAGCTTTTCCGCCTTGGCGGTGGACACCGGGTCGCAGAAGAGACTCTGTCGGCAGTTTTCCGCCAGATATGCCACGCTCTCCGCCGGAAGATTGGTATCCAGGACCACTACCTGGGCCCCGTTGAGCAGGGGCAGGTTTTTGGCAAGGTAGGCCGGGGTAATGCGGCGGCAGATCTCCATATCCGACAGAGCCAGGGCCATGTCCCCCTCCGGACCGGAAATGTAGAGATAGACCGAGGTGGCGCAGTCCGGCTCCTGGAGGGCCTGGCTCACGTCGATGCCCAGCTCCGCGCAGGAAGACAGGACCTGCTGGCCGTAGAGGTCCCGGCCAAAGGCGGTGAGGAGCCGCACGTCGGTCCCCAGCAGGGCCAGATTGTGGGCGATGTTCCGCCCCACGCCCCCCAGGCTCAGCCGGACCCGGCCGGGGTTGGAGTCCGCCGCCACCAATGGCGCCAGGGCCCGGCCGCCAATGTCCACGTTCACGCCTCCGGCGACGGCGGCGTATGTCCCCGAGCGGAGGACGTAGCCCTTCCCGGCGATGTAGCCCTTCTTCATCAGGTTGGAGATGTGTACCGCCGCCGAGGACCGGGTGATCCCCAGCTCCTCCGCCAGGCGGCGCTGGGAGATCATGGGGTCCGCCTGGATCAGGCCCAGGATCTGCCGCTCCCGCTGGGTCATGGGATCGCCCCCTAAACATTTGCTTTGTTTTAATCCTGTGCTTATTTTATTCTCCAAAATCCACTTTGTCAACGGAAAAAGCCATGTCTTTTTCGCCAAAAACGACGGAGAAAATGTGGGTAAAGTGATGAAATCTATCAATTTTTCCAGTGAAAAAAGAATTACCGTAGAAATTGCCGGGGAAATGGAGTATACTGTTAAGGCTTATTTCCTCAGGAAGGAGCCTGCAATTATGACGCCCCAAGAGAAACGGCAGCTTGAGATCATGGCCTGCAAGGTCCGCATGGGCATCCTGACCGGCACCTACAGCGCCAAGTGCGGTCACCCCGGCGGGAGTCTCTCCGCTGCGGACATCTTTACTTATCTTTACTTCCGGGAGCTGAACGTGGACCCCGCCGCTCCCAAGGACCCCGCCCGGGACCGGTTCGTCCTGAGCAAGGGCCACACCGCCCCCGGCCTCTATGCCGCGCTGGCCAACCGGGGCTTCTTCCCCGTGGAGGACCTGACCACCCTGCGGAAGGACGGCAGCTACCTCCAGGGCCACCCCAATATGGACTCCGTTCCCGGGGTGGATATGTCCACCGGCTCTCTGGGCCAGGGCGTTTCCTGCGCCTGCGGCATGGCCCTGGGCCTGAAGCACCAGGGCATCCCCGCCCGGGTGTACACCCTGCTGGGGGACGGGGAGATCCAGGAGGGCCAGGTCTGGGAGGCGTGTATGTTCGCCGCCCACTATAAGCTGGACAATCTGGTGATCATGGTGGACAACAACGGCCTTCAGATCGACGGCTGGATCCAAGACGTGATGAGCCCCTACCCCATTGGGGAGAAGTTGGCCGCCTTCGGCCTGGCGGTCCAGGAGATCGACGGCCACGATTTTGATCAGATCGAGGCGGCGCTGAATACCGCCCGGGCCACCAAGGGCAAGCCCTCCGCCATCGTCCTGAAAACGGTGAAGGGCAAGGGCGTGAGCTATATGGAGGACGTGGCGGACTGGCACGGCAAGGCTCCCAACGAGGCGGAGTACCGCCAGGGCATGGAGGAGCTGGAGGCCGCCCTCAGAGAATTGGAGGCGCAGTAATGGCGGATATCATCAGGAAAGCCACCCGGGAGGGATATGGCCGGGGCCTAAAAGAGCTGGGCGCGGAATTCGACAATGTGGTGGTCCTGGACGCGGATCTGGCCGGCTCCACCAAGACCGGCGTGTTCAAAAAGGCGTTCCCGGACCGGCATTTCAACTGCGGCATTGCCGAGGCCAACATGATGTGCGTGGCGGCGGGCCTGGCGACCACGGGGCTGGTGGCCTTTGCCTCCAGCTTCGCCATGTTCGCGGCGGAGCGAGCCTTTGAGCAGGTCCGCAATTCCATCGGCTACCCCCGTCTGAACGTGAAGATCTGCGCCAGCCACGGCGGCATGAGCGTGGGAGAGGACGGGGCCAGCCACCAGTGCTGCGAGGATATCGCTCTGATGCGCTCCATCCCCGGCATGACCATTCTGTCCCCCGCCGACGAGGTGGAGGCCCGGAAGGCGGTGCGGGCGGCCTATTTGCAGCCCGGCCCGGTCTATATGCGCCTGGGGCGGCTGGCGGTGCCGGTGTTCCATTCGGAGGACTATGAATTCGTCATTGGCAAGGGCGAGATTTTGCAAGACGGCGCCCAGGTGGCCATTATCGCCACGGGCCTGATGGTCTACGAGGCCATGAAGGCCGGGGAGGCTCTGCGGGAGCAGGGCGTCGATGCCATGGTGATCAATATGCCCACCATCAAACCCCTGGACGAGGAGCTGGTGCTCCACGCCGCGAAAAAAAGCGGCAAAATCGTCACCTGCGAGGAGCACAGCACCATCGGCGGTCTGGGGGAGGCGGTCTGCTCCACCCTGTCGGAGCGTTATCCCACCCGGGTCCGCCGGATCGGGGTGCCGGACCAATTCGGCCACTCCGCCCCGGCCTGGGAGGTCCTGGCGGACTTTGGCCTCTGCGCGGAGAACATCGTGAAGGTCTGCAAGGAATTTATCGCGGAATAAATCGAACGGGCGCCCTCGGAAGAGGGCGCCCACAGCTTGTCAAAAAATCCAAAGCCGCCGGACCTCCGGCGGCTTTGTTCCTTCGCATGACCTCCGGGCCCCAAAGATCTCATACAGATCCGGCAGGTCCTCCCGCCGGAAAGGGGCGGAGCGTCAGGCGGGCGGTTTGAATGGCTTTCACTCCCCCGCAGAGTCCTGCCTGGGCTTTTTCCGGCGGAAGCCGGGACGGCGGCGGGGCTTTTTCTCTTGCTTTTCCTCGGCCTGGGGGGCTGGGGCGGCGGGGGGCTGGGCCTCCTGCTCCGGCTGCTTGAAGCGGCGCTTCCGACGGGGGCGGCGGGGGGCCTCCTCCGTCTCCGTCTCCTGGTCATATGCCTCGGCAATGGTGTCCGTGCTGTACCGGAAACGGATGGGATCCAGATGGACCCCCTCCTCCTCCGGCTGGGGCTCCGGCTTCCGCCGCGCCACCCCGGAGATGGGCGCCAGGTCCGCCGGGACAGGCGGGTCGTTCTTCTTGGCCTTGCCGCTGCGGAGGACGGCGATCTCCCCATTGCCGTAGGTGTTCACCGTCTCGGGCTGGGCCTCCATGCGGACCTTCACCCGCTGGCGCAGAAGGTCCAGCTCCACCACCGTGCCCCGGCCGTCGGGAGTGTCCACCAGGGACTCGACCCTGGGGCTGGCGCGGAGGAGGTCCTCATAGGCGTCCTGTTCGTATTTCAGGCAGCACATGAGACGGCCGCAGGTGCCGGAGATCTTCGTGGGGTTTAGGCTCAGATTTTGGGTCTTGGCCATCTTGATGGACACGGGCTGGAAATCCTCCAAAAAGGTCGCGCAGCAGAAGCTCCTGCCGCAGATGCCCAGGCCGCCCACCATCTTGGCCTTGTCCCGGACGCCGATCTGCCGGAGCTCGATGCGGGTGTGGAAAATGCCCGCCAGATTCTTCACCAGCTCCCGGAAGTCCACCCGCTCATCGGCGGTGAAGAAAAACAGGAGCTTGCCGCCGTCAAAGGCGCACTCCGCGCTGACGAGCTGCATATCCAGCCCCAGTTCCCCGATCCGCTGCTGGCAGATGTCGTAGGCCCGCTTTTCCTTGACGCGGTTGTCGGCGGCGGTCTGCTCATCCCGGGGGGTGGCGATCCGCAGCACAGGACGCAGAGGGGTGACCAGCTCCTGGGACGCCACGCTGTGGTTCCCGCTGGTGCAGGTGCCAAACTCGGGACCCCGGGCGGTGTCGATGATGACGTGATCCCCGGCCCGGAGCTTCAGGCCCCTGGGATCAAAATAATAGACCTTCTGTCCCGGGCGGAACTGGACGTCCACCACTTGGGCAGCCTGGTTCAATTCTCGTTCTTCCATGGTATACTCCTTTATTTTAACGCAGGGCCCATTCCAGATAGCCGCAGACAGCGGCGGGGGAAACGTTGCCCTGAAGATAGTCAACAGCCTTTTTCAGCGCCTCCACGGCCCGGAGGAGCGCGGCCCCGTCCCGCCGGGCGCCGATCTCCCGGGCCCCGGGCACGGTCTCCGGCAGCCCCGCCTGACACACCAGGGCCCCCTGCAGAAGGGCCAGAAAGGCGATGAGCTGGGCGGCGAGGACGTCCCGCTTGCTCTTTTCCAGAGGCGCCAGGACCCGCAGCAGGGCCGCCGGATCTCCGGCGGCATAGGCCCTGGCAAAGGCAAGGGCCGTCTCATCCGGCTCCGCCCCAAGCAGGTCCTTTGCCCGGCCCAGGAAACCGCCGCTCTGGGCCGCCGCCTGGGTCAGGGCGGATGCCTCCGCCTGGGGATACTCCCGGCGGAGCTGTGCTTTCAAGATGTCCTCCGGCAGAGGACTGAGCTCCAATTCCGTGCTCCGGGAGCGGACGGTGGGCAGGAGCTTCTCCGCCGCCTCCGCCAGCAGGAGAAAAACGCCGTAGCCTGGCGGCTCCTCCAGGACCTTCAGAAGGGCGTTCTGCCCCGGCAGACCCAGGTCCTGGGCCCGGGGGATCAGCAGGATCTTCCGCTCCGCCTCGTTGGGCCGGACGTAGAGTTCCGCCCGGGCCTGGCGGATCCGGTCCACGGGCACGGTCTTCTTCTCCGGATCGTCCACGGTGATCACGTCCGGATGGGTCCCCGCCAGGACCTTCCGGCAGTCCCGGCACTTCAGGCAGGGCTTCTCCCCCGCCCCCCGGCACAAAATGGCGGCGGACAGGAGCCGGGCCAGGGTCCGCTTTCCGGACCCCGCCGGGCCGCAGATCAGATAACAGTGGGAGATCTTGCCGGCGGCCAGGGCGTTGGCAAGATTTTCCTTTAGGCGGGAATTGCCCAGCAGGCTCTCAAATCCCATGGCTCAGCCCCACAGCGCGGAGAGCATGGGGATGATCTGCTTCTTCCGGCTCATCACCCTGGGCAAAAAGACGGCGTTGTCCTTGGGCGGCGCCCCGAACGCCTGGAAAATGGTGTCGTCGTCGCCTATGTAGAGGAGCTGCGTGCCCTCCAGAAGTACATCCGTCAGCATAAGCAGGAGCATGGACAATCCCTTTTCCTTGGCCGCGGTCCGCATCAGGTCCAGGAATTCATCCTTCCGTTCCAGCATCCGGGGGCTGTCCATACAGGTGACCTGGCCCACCCCCAGGGCGTGGCCCGCAATGTGGAATTCCTTGTAATCCGTAAACAGCAGCTCCCGGGCGGTGCGGCTCTCCAAAGAGGCGGAGAAGATGTCCCGTCCCAGCTCTTCCAGAGAGACATTGGCGATTCGGGCCATCCGCTGGGCGGTCCGCCGGTCCCGGAGGGTGCAGGTGGGGGATTTGAACATGACGGTGTCGGACAGGATTGCCGCCGCCATGAGGCCCGCCATCTTCTCCGAGGGCATCAGGCCCCGATCCTGGAACATACTGGCGATGATCGTGTTGGTGGAGCCCACGGGCTCGTTGCGGACGTAGATGGGGTTGCTGGTCTGGATGTCCGCCAGGCGGTGGTGATCGATGATCTCCAGAATCTCCGCCTCCTCCAGGCCGGGGACGGACTGGGACGCCTCGTTGTGGTCCACCAGGACCACCCGTTTCCGGCGGGGCCGCAGCAGATGATACCGGGTCAGCACGCCCACCACCTTTTCCTCCCCGTTCAGGATGGGATAGCAGGAATCCCGATGCTGCAAGACCTGCTCCCTGACATCGTCCACCCGGTCGTCCAGGTGGAAGCACACCAGGTCCTTGGTCCGGCAGATGCGGCCGATGGGGGTGGACTGGAAGATGAGCCTGGCGGCCCGGTAGGCGTCGAAGGGGGTGGAGATGATGCAGGTCTTGGTATCCAGGTCCCGCAGCTCCTCCGACAGCTCCGCCTGACACAGGACCAGGCAGTTGACATTCAGCTCCAAGGCCCGGCGGATCATATCCGGCTGGTGGCCGCAGAGGACGATGGCGTTGGGGGAGTTGAACAGGAGGTTTTCCCGGCTCTGGGGCAGGGCGATGGTGACCTCCCCGGCCACGGTGTCCGTATTCTCCCCGGCCTCGTTGAGGATCTTTCCCTCCAGCACGGACAGGACGTTGAACAGCGGCACCTCCTCCAAGACCCCGGCGGTGACCAGGGCCATATTGTAGCTGGCCACATCCTCCCGGGAGAGCATCCCATAGAGGGTCCCGTCCTCGTTGCCCACCGGCACCGAGGAGATGCCCTTCTGCTGCTGCAAAACGGACCAGGCCCGGTCCTCGGTGACGGCGGCGCTGAGGACCGGCGGCACGTCAAAATCCAGGTCGCGGACCTGGGTGTACATACTGGTGATGAGCTTGGGGGGCTGGAAGCCAAACCGGTCCAGGACGATCTGCGTCTCGTCGGAAACATGGCCCAGGCAGGCGGCCTCGTATTCCCGGTCGCCCAGGGCGTTCCGAAGGGCGGCGTAGGCCATGGCCGCCACGATGGAGTCGGTATCCGGGTTCCGGTGCCCGGTGACATAGATGGGGTCCAAAAAAACACCTCCAATATGATCCCTCTGCGGGAACAAGGGCGAATCTATTTCCCCTTGCCCTCCGCGGAAGACGATCTGATGAGCGCTTCCAAAGGTTTATTGTTCGTCTTCGGCGGTGATCTCCCCCGCCAGATTGGTTGCGAAAAGGTCGGCGATCTGTTTCTGGTCCATACCCTGGCCGATGGCCCACATGAGCTTGGTCAGAGCGGCCTCGGAGGTCATATCCCGTCCCTGGATGACCCCCAGCTCCAGCAGGCGGCTCCCCACCTGGTAGACCCGCAGGTCCGAGCTGTCGTAGAGGCACTGCGTGGTGACCACCACGCTGGTCCCGGCCCTGACCGCCGCCCGGATGCCCCGGAGGCCCTCGTTGAGGACGTTGACGCCTCCCAGGCCGAAGGCCTCCAGCACGATGCCCTTGCAGCCCATCCGGACCAGGGCGTCGAAGATGCTGGGGCTGAGACCCGGGGTCAGCTTCACCAGGAACACATCCTGGCTGATCTTTTCCGCCAGCCGGGCCTCCCCATGGCGCTTGGGCAGGACCTCCCGGTCAACGATCAGGCCCCGATTGGTGACCCGGGCGACGTAGCGGGCGTTGACGCTCTCAAAGGCGGAGAAGCCCGAGGCCCGGACCTTCACCGCCCGGCAGCCCAGCATCACCTTCCGGTCGAAAGCGATAAAGACCCCGGGGCATCCCGAGGCGGCCATGGCGAAGGCGGTCCGCAGATTGTCCGGTCCGTCGGAGAGGATGTCGTGGAGCGGAAGCTGGGAGCCGGTGAAGACCACCGGCAGGTCGATATTCGGCAGCATGAAGGTCACCGCCGAGGCGGTGTAGGCCATGGTGTCGGTGCCGTGGGAAATGACGATGCCGTCAAAGCCGCCCCGGTCCTCGTACACGTTCCGGGCGATGCTCTGCCATTCCTGGGGCGTGATGTTGGAGGAGTCCAGGCACATCAGATCCCGGACGGAGACGGTATAGTAGGTCCTGAGCTGATTCAGCTCCCGCTCCATGACGCCCGCCCGGTGGGGCTCCAGGCCCTCCCGCCCCGGCTCCGAGGCGATGGTTCCTCCGGTGGTCAAAAGCAGGATGTTTTTCTTCATGGCCGCCCTCCGTCCGGCCCGACCGGGCCCATAACTTTTCTCCTGTATTATACCCGCAAAGCCGCAAAATAGCAAGCAAAAAATCCCCGGTTTTCCCGGGGCCCGGACAAAGAAAAAAAAGGGGAACAGGCGTCCCCTGTTCCCCAAATTCCGGCAGTCAGTTCAACACATTGGCCACCGTTCTTCCGGCGGCCTCTCCCGAGCGGACCTGCCGCAGTCCCTCGGAAGAATCCACTCTGCGGATCGAGGTCCACCGGCATCCCCGCAGGATCTCAATGCTGGTGGGCCGGGTGATCCGAAGGGTGAAGTCCCGGCTGGAAAGCACCGTTTCCAGTTCCCCCGGGGCAAACCGTTCCTCCATTTGGATGGTGATGGGCGAGTTTTCCAGGGTGGCCGTTCCCAGGGGGTCCATGGTCTGGACCATGGTGAAGCCCACCGCGTGGGGAAATACCGTGTCCCCCTGCTGGACCGTAAAGGCGGTCTTTTCCGCCCATCCCTCCTCGGCGGCCTGGCCGGAGAACACGGCGGTGACCTCCACCTGGAAATAGTCCCCGGTCCGGTTCAGCGCGCAGGGCCCCTGCAGCCATACGCCCCCCAGCTCCTCCAGCACCTGGGCCGCCGTGGCGGCGGGAGCCCGGCAGGCCGCGCCGCCCATTCGGAAGGGGGCCATCACCGTCACCGCCAGGGTGACGGTCTTCTCCCTGAGGTCCACCTCCCGCACCGACACCGCCGCCGCCACATCGGTCAGATGGGGCATGGGCCGTCCGGGATAGCTTTCCTCCGCCCGGAGGCCGGCGGCCTTCAAAGCGTCGATCGTCTGCTCTAGGAGCCCCATGTGTCCTCCCCCTTCTTCACGCACAGTCCCCAGCGGTAGACCGCCTCATCTCCACAGAGGACCTCATCGGTCCGTCGAAAGACGTACTCCTGTCCACGGCACCGCAGCAGGTCCCCCTCCTCCGCCGGCACCTCCGGCGGGCCGATGTAGACGTACCGGTTCCGGGGCACATCCCCCAGCTCCACCGCGGTCCGTTCCAAATTCTGCCACGCGCCGGAGCGGACGTTCTGCAAAAAGCCCCGGAGGGCCGTCCACCGGCCCTCCCGGAACACCTCCATCTGGGTCCCGTACTTTTCCATGACGCTTTTCGCCGTCTTCTCCATGTCACACCCCCAGGAAGTGGAACCGGTCCCGGAGATAGGGGGCGATGATCAGCTCCGCCTGGCTGCGGAGACAGTTGGAGGCCGGATCGGTGCCCCGGCGGCGGAAGGTCAGATCTCCCACGTTCACCTGTTCCAGCGTCTCCCCCTCCTGGACCCCGGACAGGGCGGACAGGGCCAGCAGGCTGGCCGCCGCCAGGAAATCCGCCCTGCAATCCTCCGGCGTCAGCCCCGGCCGGAGCTGCTGGGCCAGGCTGTGGCTCACGCCCTGGCACAGGAGCCTCAGCAGATGGTACTGCCGCTCCTCCAATGTCCCCGCCAGAAGCTGGGCCTGAGCGAAGACCTGTTCCGTCAGGCTCATATGGTCAGCACCGCCGCCGCGCCGTCGCAGATCTTGCCGAAGCCGGAGATGGAGGTGATGGCCGCCCGTTCCAACTGCCGGTCGATGAGCTTGTCGTACTCCACTAGCACATCCCCGGCCCGGACCAGCTCCAGGGCGTACCGGCTGTCCAGGCCGATGATGGTCCCGTCGGCCACGGCGGAGGTCCGATGGAGCTGGGCGCCCAGGGGCGTGGTCAGCTTGCCGGTGCCCTGGAAGTTGAGGCCCGTCAGGGGATTCTGGAGCTCCTCGATCTTCAGCACCTTCGTCATGGTCCCGGTGGACATGAGCAGCGTGTTCATGGTGTAGGGATCGAACTGACCCCAGAACTCCACCAGTTGCTCATAGCCCAGGGTCCCGGCGGTGCCGGAGATGGGGGCGGTGCCGACCTTGAAGGCGGCGGCGGCGTTGTCGTTGCCGTCGCCGTTCATCAGCACCTCCACGGCGTCCTTCATCTGCATCTTCTGGATGTAGGCGCCGATCTGTCGGAGCATGACGGAGAACAGGTCCAGCTTCTGGAACCGGACGGCCTCGTAGCTGGCGACGAGCATCCTGCCCCGCTTGGTCAGGTGGACCAGGTGGTCCTTGGTCTTGACCTGGGTGGCGGGGATGGCGGCTCCCTCCTCCACGTCCCGGAGGGCCTTGTCCTCCTCGGTAGGCTCGGAGTAGATGGAGCGGTAGTCCATGCTGTCGATGACCGTCGTGGTGGCCACGATGCTGGGCAGGATGTCATTCTCCTCCATCCCCACCCGGACGGTCCGGGCGATGTACTCGGGGAACAGCACCGCCGAGTCCATGGTCCGGAAAAATTTCTCCACGGAGGAGGACCCCGGACCCTTGGCCCGGATGCCGAACCGCTTGAGCTGCCGCTGGAAGGCGTCGGTGCCCTCCAGGGCGGTGCCCCGGTAGTTGTCGCTGGGGTCCAGGGACTCCAGCACCTGGGTGAAGGTCATGCCCTCCTGGCGGTACATTCCCTTTTCCAGCTTCAGATTTTCGTAACTCATGCTCCGTCCTCCTTTACAGCTCGATGACGGCGATCTTGGCGGTGTCGTCCACCTTGACCACCAAGTATTCCTTGCCGTCGCCGGTCTTCACGCCGCCGCTGCCGTCGGCCGTCAGGGCGGTGTAGCCGGTGGCGGGGGCGGCGCCGCTGAAACTCACCGTCGCGAAGCCGTGGATCTGGACCCCGGCCCTGCCGCCGTGGAGGCTCTCCACCACGCCGCAGAACTTGTCCCCCGCGTCGCAGGCCGACACGGCTCCGTCAGCCCCCATTTTGCACACCTGGCCCACCGTACACTCCCCGGCGGGGAAGGTGACGCTCAGATGGCCGATCTCCTCATAGGAAATGTTCATAGCTTCTCCTCCTGTCAAAAATATGGCATCCGGGCACTCCCGGCGATACCTTAAATAAGATACCCGCTCTCCACCACGGCGGACTTCCCGCTCTTACCGGGGAGCTGGGTAGTGGGCGGCAGCATTTCCGCCGCCCGGGCCTCCAGGGCGGTCTTCAGCTTTTGCAGGTCCTCGGGGGCTGCCCGGGAGACGATCCCCCGCAGCACCGGCTCCTCCGCTCCCAGCTCCAGGGTCAGGCAGAGCCGGACCACGCTGTCCTCCAGCTCCTTCTGGTACTGTTTTCCCAACTGCGCCATGGAAAACAGCGCCCGGTACTCCGCCTGGGCCCCAAATTCCTCGGCCAGAGCCTTGAGGCTTCTCCGCCCGGTCCCCATTCCCTTCAGCACCCCCGCCTCGCACTGGGCGGGCACCGCCACGAAGGAAAACTCGTAGGCGTCCATAGGCTCCTTCAGAATCACGCAGCAGACCTGCCCGTCATACCGCTCACCCTTCTGATGGCCGCAGCTCCCATACTCCCCGCCGCAGACGGAGCAGACCCGCCGCCCCATGGCGCAGCCCACGGAGACCTCCTTCTTGATCCCGGCCTCGATGTCCGCGATGATCTCCCGGGTCTGGTCCCCCCGGCGGATGTAGGCCCAGGCTTTGATGTAGCTGGTATCCGCCTCCCGGACCACCTGGGTGGCGAAGATCCGGGCCACCTGGGCCTCGCTGGACCACCGGTGGTCCACGATTCCGGTCTTTCCCAGGAAGAGCCTTGCCAGCTCCGGCAGGGCCTGGGTGTCGAAGCGCTCATAGTCCCGGTCGATCTGGTCGTCGCAGAGCCGCAGGGCGAAGACGTAGACCTGATCCGCTGTCAGAGCGCTCCTGGCCTGGGCGTTGATGGCCTCGAGCTGGGCGGGGGTGGGCGCGCCGTTCTCCCCTACCTGGGCTTCCTTTTTGATTTCCATAGTATCCCTCCGTCAATTTTCCGGTTCCAGGCCCGCCTCGTGCCGGGCCTTGCCCGCCTGGGCCCGGTACAGCTCCGCCCGGGCCTCCTCGGTGATGTCCTGCAAGCTGATGTCGTCCCAGAGAATCTCCACCCGGTCGTCCAGCCCTTCCAGGGCCAGATACTTTCGGCAGATCTTCAGCAGGGCCGGCTCCACCGCCCGCCGCAGCGCCGCCAATTCGCTGGTGAGGATGTCGGCCTGCTGGGTGCTCATCCGTTCGGTGGTGCTCCAATTCAGGCCCAGCAGGAAGGGCGGCAGTCCGGTCTTGGCCACGAGCTGCTCCAGGATCTGTCGCACCGGCACCTCGGAGTCCAGAATGGGCGCCTCCCCGCCGATGACCTTGATCTCCACATCCCCCACGGCCACGAAGTCCCGGACGGTGCCGTTTTTCCCGTCCTCCATTGCCTTGGCCCACTCCCGGGCGATCTGATTGCCCCGCTCCTGGACGCTTGCCGGGTCCAGCCCCTCCGCGTTCCGGCAGATGACGCTGTACCGGACGTTTCCCGCCCGTTCCCAGTTGGACCCCACGGCGGCATAGATCTTCATGAGAACATCCGCCAGGAAGGGCATCCCCCGGAACAGGCTCACCCCATAGGGATGCCCCGGCTCCGGCAGATGGGTGGTAAAGAGCAGTAAGTGCTGATAGGGCAGCGGCCGCAGGATCCCGCTTTTGTCCGGCCCCCAGAGCTCCACCTGCAATGGGTCGCCGCCCTCCTGGATCTGAAGCTGGGTCACATCCCCCCAGCACACGGCCCGGACCCGGCCCCCGGCCACCACGATCTCTCCCACCGCCCGGCCATAGGTCAGCAGGCTGTCCAGATAGCTGCCCAGGAAGCTGTCAATGCCGGTCTGTCCGTTGCCGCAGGGCACATCCCGCAGGAACGCTTCCAGTCTCCGCTGAATGTTCCTGTCCGGGCACTTCACGGCAAAGCCTCCGGTGAGCCGCACCAGCTTCCCGATGGCGGCGTCCAGCACAGGGATGGCCTCCCGCAGTTCATGGTACACCCGCTCCTCCCCGGCGCCCAGGGGCGCGAAGCCCCGAAGGGCCCCGAAGGGGTGCTCCCCCGCCCGCCGGAGCTGGCAGGCTGTGGCGGCGGTTTTTTCCTTTCGTTTCCATTTCATTTCCATGGCTCCTTTCCCCTGGTCCGCTCCACCGCTCTGGCGGCGAAGCCGGCGCTTCTCCCGGCCAGGACGGTGGCGGCGAAGTAGCGCATATCGTCCATGGCGTGGTCATTTTCCTTCTTGACCCGGTCCTTCTGACCGGCGGACAGGTCCCAGACGTAGCCCTCCATCTCCCGCAGGCAGTCGTCGCAGCCCTGGCAGATCACGATTTTTCCTGCCTTCAGGCAGTCGGCGGTGACGCGGATCCCGGCCAGGACGTCGTTGTCGGCCTTCGTCACCCGCCACCCCCGCCGTCGCAGCACCTCCTGGAAGCTGGCCGCCGAGGGGTCCACGATCACCGCCGTGAGGCTCCTGCCCCCCGCCAGGGAGGCCAGGGCGTCGGCGTACTCCTCATCGGTCATCTGCCGCTGCTCCCGCCGGGAGTCGAAGTAGAACTCGCTTACCCGGTACCATGTCTCCCCCATCCGCCCCCAGAGGCCCATGGAGGTGGGGTTGACGGTGCCATAGTCGCAGGAAACGTACCATCTGTCGAAGCTCCCCTGGGGCACCGGCCGCGCCATCTCCGGCTGAAAGAAATCGTAGACTCTTCCCTCCGCCTGGACCCACTGGCCCAGGATGAACCGCTGGTAGAATACCCCCGTGTAGAGCCGCCGGTACCGCTCCCGGATCTGGGGCGTCAAGCTGGGGTTGTCCTCCATGGTGAAGTGGAGCCGCAGACAGTTTCGCTCCCCGGCGTTCTGGATCCAGGTCTGGTAGAACCAGTGGGTGGGTCCAGCGGGGTTACAGTTGAACCACAGCCGGCTCCCGGCCACGCTGCACCGGGCGCAGGCCTGCTCCACGAAGGACCGGGGCATCAGCGCCGCCTCGTCCAGCAGCACCCCGGCGAAGGTGATGCCCTGGATCAAGCTGGCGGAGCTCTCGTCCCGTCCGCCGAAGACGTAGAACTGGTTTTCCCTGCCCCGGAACCGGACGGTCACCAGGTTTTCGGTCCGCCGCTCCTTCCAGACGGCCCCCAAGGCCTCCAGCCTGGGCATGAGCTCGGTAAGCACGTTCCGCCGCAGGGACGCGATGGTCTTCCCGCAGACGCCGAACCGCTGTCCCCGGAAGCAGGTCATGGCCCAGAGGAAAAACCCCAGCCCCATGGCCAGGGTCTTCCCGGACCGGACCGCCCCGTCGCAGACGATGGCGTCATAGTCATGGTACGGGCTTCCCGGGGCCCACCAGGTCAGCACGGTCCTCTGCTTTCGGGAAAAGCCCGCGTAGCTCACGGTGTCTCCCCCGCCTTTCCCAGGGCGGCGAGGAGATCCTCCATGCCCTCCTGTTCCTCCCCGGCGGCCTGGGCAAGCTGTTCCAGGGCCTGGAGCCGGTCGATGAGCTTGATCTCCACGGAGCCCTTTTCGCTGCGCTTGATCTCGCTGAGCAGGCTCAGATCCAGCTTATCCAGCTCCGGCGACTGCTCCAGGATCAGCCGCACGCAGTCATTCGCCTCCCCGAAAGCCAACTCGGCCAGCCGCCGGTTTACGTCCTCCCGCTTCACCTTTCCGCTGCGGATTCGTTTTTTCAATCCTGCCTCCTTCAAGTCCCTCCCCCCTCAACCGGAGTCCGAAGCCGCCTCCAAGTTGCCCCAAAACGTGCAACTCAAAAAAATATCCCACAAAAAAACGCCCCAGAGGGGGCTCCTTTCCCCCTCCGGGACGCTTCCTATTCCAAGATCCGCGCGGCGGCCCATCAAAAGGAGCCGCCTGTATTTCCCCACAAAGTCAACCGTTCCCGACCTTTTTCAGCGTAAACGCCAAAAAGTCCAGCGCTCCCTCTCCCCGGAACCGGAAGAACAGGGGCTTCACTCCCCACTCCGTCTGAATGGGCCCGGCGACGGTGGTCCTGGGCCCCGTCAGCTCCACCTTCAGACTGCCGCAGAGCCGGGTAAACTCCGGATCGTAGGCCGCCTCCATGACCCCCTTGGCCCTGCCCCGGAGGCTCAGCTCCAGCCGGTCCGCCCCCTCCATTTGGAAGGATTTGAACCCGGCCACGGCTCCATCCCGGAAATTGGCGATGTATTGATCCGGGTCCTTTTCCCGGTCGCCCCCGGTCTGGGTGAAGTAGGGATGGTCCCGGAAGACCCTCCTGGGATTCGGGCAGTCGTACCGTCCCACGCCGTCCTTGCTCCACAGATTGCAGGCGATCCGCGCCTCATACCGGCCCAGCCCCCGCAGGGGCCCGCCGTTGAGTCCGCAGCTCGTCACCTCTGCCTGCCGGAAGGACCCGTCGGGGCCCACCTTTAATTCCTCGGCGCAGGCCTGCCGGGAATAGGAGTGGCGGTTGGTCTGCCGGTGGTAGAAGATGTACCACTTCTCCCCCAGATGGAGCAGACCGCCGTGGGTATTGCCCAAATAGTTGACGCCCTTTTTCTCGTCCTCGTTGCCCATGTACAGATCCCCCAGGTCCACCAGCGTCCCGCCATAGACAAATTTCCCGTCGGGTCTGTCGCCCACCGCGTAGCACAGCTCATGGTTATTCTGGGAGGAATAGACGAACAGATACCGGTCCCCATCCCGCCGGATGGAGCTGGCCTCGAAAAAGGCGTGTCCCGGGAAGGACCCGGGCCCCTCCTTGGGAAAGAGCAGCTTTGGCCCCGCTTTTACCGTCACCATATCGGCCTCCAGCTCCAGCACCACGCCGCCGTCGTTCTTCAGGCTGTGGAACCCGCTGGCCACCGCTGGGGTGGGGGTGTAAAAGCCGGAATAGAGCCACACCCGTCCGTCCTCGTCGGCCAAGACCCCCGGGTCGAAGGGAAACTGGTCCCCCTTCCGCCGTCCCCAGATGACCCCGTCGGGGTAGTGGACATGGCCGTAAAACCGGTAAGGGCCCTGGGGCCGTTCCGCCACCGCCACGCCGATCATGCCATAAAAATCGAAGGCGTAGTAAAGATAGTACCGCCCGTCCGGCCCCCTGGCCACATCCGGCGCAAAGAGCAGCCGCAGTCCCAGTCTGTTCCTTGGGTCCTGATTTTTTCGATAAATGACCCCCTCATACCGCCAGTCGGACAGGTCCTCCACCGGCGCGGACCAGCACACATAGTCGTTGACGCAGAAAATGGGGGCGTTGAACCGGTCATGGGACCCGTAGACATACACCCGCCCGTCAAACACATGGGGCTCTCCGTCCGGCACATACTCCCAACTGGGCAGATAGGGATTAAACACCTGTTTTTTCATCTCGCGCCTCCCAAACCGTTTTTTCTTAATTATAACCCCCGAAAAATCCCCCGTCAAGGCTTATCCCCGCCAAAATCAAAGGGCTCGCCCCCGCCCCATGCCCGGTCCGTCGGCAAACGATGCCCGCCGGAGTGCCTCCGGCGGGCCAAAGATCATGCGCTTTTCAGCGCCGCGAGCTGCTCGTACACCCAGTCCGGGTCCACGCCCTTGCCGCTGACCTTCACCAGGATCTCCCCGAGCCGGACGCAGAAGGAGTTGATCCGCCAGCCCTCCACATCCCCGGCGTCCTGAACCTGGTAGGTCCGGGCCCAGACGGCCTCTCGGGTCAGCTCCCCGATGTCGAAAATCGGGTCATTTACGATTTCCCACAGCGCCTCCGGCACCGTCTCCGCCCTGGGGATGGGGTAGAGGGACAGATCGTAGTTTTCCCGCTGGGAAACGCTTGTCAGCCGCTTTGCATCCTCCGGCTGGAAGTACCGGACCTCCCACCGCAGCTCCGCCATGCCCCGGGTGAACAGGCACCGCAGGAAGTCGTATTCCAAGCTCTGATACCGTCGAACCTCCTCCGCCGCGAACCCCGCCGGAATCCCCTCAGGCAGATACGCTCCGAGATCCTCCTCCGCCCGGGCCTCCTCCCAGGTCAGCTTCCGGTCCACCGGGATCATTTGGGGCTGGATCTGGGTTAAATCCGGCTCGTAAGTGGTGAAGCAGGCCACCAGCGCCTCAAAATCCGCCTGTGCCGCCTCCGTCAGGGCGTCGGCGGTAAAGAGGAAGTAGGTTTCCCCCACTTTCGCCTCCCCCTCCAAAAGCAGGACCTTTCCCGCCTGATAGCGGCCCAGGGTAACGCTCACCCCGTTGCACAGGCTCTCCACCGGGTCCGCGTCCAGTATGCAGCACCGGGGAATGTGCCCGGTGCTCATGGTCACGGTCAGTTCCGACCCGTCCCGGGCCTGGACATGGAGCCCGGCCAGAAACGCCTCCCCCTCCGGGGTAAAGCCGGCGGTGCCGGTGAAGGTCATCCATTCCTCCCGCGTCTGTGGCAGCAGGGCCTCCAGGGCCTCCTCCGTCAGTGGCTCAAAAAACGTCCCCTCCCGGTAGGCAAGATCCTGCGTCAGCAGCTCGCTGCCCGCATTGTACACCGGCTCCCAGTCCGGTGCTGTCGGCCCGGCGGGGGCCGTCTGCACCGGCGCGGACCCGGTGGTCTGAGACGGCGCCGTGGAGTAATCCGCCACCGTCGTGCCGGGTAGGGGCTCGTCATGGGGCAGGACCTTGGGCAGCGCCGCCCCGACAATGGCCAGCAGCCCCAGGCAGGCCGCCAGGGCGCCCCATTTTCCCCAGGGGGTCTTGTGCCGGACTTCCTCCGCCTCGGCCAGATATTTGGGGTCCGCCAGCTCCATCTTTTCCAAAAATTCTTCGCCTCTCATAGCGTGTAACCCTCCTTGATGAGAAATTCCCTCAGCCGGTTTCGGCTCCGAAACAGCGAGGTCTTCACTTTGCTCTCCGAGATCCCAAAGCGCCGGGAAATGTCCGCCACGGAGTCCAGGAAGAAGTACCGCCGGAGGAAGATCCGCCGGGCCTCCGGCTTCAGCTCCCCCAAAAAGCCGTTGATGGCCCGCTTCAGCTCCCCCTCCTCCAGGCGGCACTCCACGTCGTCCGGAGCCGGGATGGACTGTTCCATCTCGGCGCTGATGGCGCAGAGCTTCCCGTCGCGCTTGAGCCGTCCCGCCTCCCGGCACCGGTTCAGGGCGATGTGCCTTGTGATCCGGGCCAAAAAGGCATACAGGTAGTCCCGGGGCTCCTGGGGCGGAATGGCATTCCAGGCAGCGAGATAGGTGTCGTTTTCACATTCCTCTGCGGTCTGGAAATCCTCCGTAACTCCCAGCGCCAGCGCCCGGAGCCGTGCGCCGTACTTCTCCCGGGTCCGTTCGATGGCGATTTCCTCCCGCTTTTGGAACAGCTCCACGATCTGCCAGTCCTCCATCCGTCTCATCTCCTTATGTTTTTTGGAAAGGCCCTTCCCACTCCTATAAGCACCTTTTCTCCCCGGCGGGTTACACTTTTTCACAAAAAAGCGGCAGCCACGCAAGTGACTGCCGTTTTACCGCGTTATACGCCGGATCAGCCTTCAAAGTCGGCGTCCTCGGCCACCACAGGGTCCTCCTCCTGCTCGGGGGCGGGCTCTTCGGCGGGGGCCTCGGAGGACTCCTCGGCGGGAGCTTCCTCAGGCGCGGGCTCCTCGGCGGGCTCCTCGGGAGCGGGTTCCTCAGCGGGGGCCTCGGGGGCCTCCTCCTTGGGCTCTCCGCAGCAGCAGCAGGAGTTCTCCGCGTTGGTCTTCCCCTCATGGCACTTGCCCATGCAGGAACACTTGGCCGCCATCTTCTTAAACCAGGCGACCACGGTATCGCCGTAGTTGACCACCAGGAAGACTACGCCGGCAATGGCGATGATGGCGGTGAGAAGGTCCAGTAACGCGTTAATAACTTTCATTGGGATGCCTCCAATCTGTTGTTTTTCTGTCACACTCAGTATAACCGCATTTGGGAAAAAATGCAACCGTTTTTTTGCCGGAACCCGGCGAAAATTTACAAATACCCGTTTTTCGCCCGGACGCTGACCTCCCCGGAGGCCACTTTCACGGTCCCGCCCTCCGGCAGCGCCACGATGAGGGCTCCATTTTCGTCCACATCCTCCGCCCGACCCTCCAGGACCTTTCCTTCCCAGGAGAAGGTCACCTCCCGGCCCAGGGTCACGCAGTCCCGGCGATACCGGGCCATCGTCACCGCCTTTTTCGCCTGCAGCGCCCCGGCCATCTCCTGGAGCCGGGAGATCATGGCGGCGGCCAGCCGGTTTTGGTCCACCTCCCGGTGGGCGATCATTTCCAGGGACCCGGCCCGTTGCCGCAGCTCCGGGGGGAAGTCCTCCGCTCTCTGGCGGCAGTTGATGCCAATGCCCGCCACGGCGTAGCGGACGGCGCCGCTCTCCGCCTCCAGGCCCAGCTCCGTCAGGATGCCGGCGAGCTTTTTCCCTCCCGCCACCAGATCGTTGGTCCACTTGATGCCGGGCCGGAATCCGGCGGCGTCCTGGACGGCGTCGCACATGGCCACCGCCACGGCGCAGGTCAGGTGCATCAACTCTCCCGCCGGGCATTCGGGCCGCAGCAGCACGGACAGATACACTCCCATCCCCTCCGGGGAGAGGAAGTCCCTGCCCATCCGACCCCGGCCGCCGGTCTGCCGCCGGGCGATGAGCACGGTCCCCTCCGGCGCGCCGCCGGCGGCCAGGACCTTGAGCTGGGTATTGGTGGAGTCAGCCTCGGGCAGCACCGTCACCCGGTCCCGCCAGGGAAAGTCCTCGGGGAGGTAGGACAAAACCGCCTCCCGGACCACCTGCCTGGGCCCGCTTTGGAGCCGGTAGCCCCGGCGGGGGGCGGAGTCGATTTGATAGCCCTGGACCCGGAGCTTCTCCACGATATTCCACACCGTTTGCCGGGAGACTCCCAGCTCCCGGCAGATGGCCTCGCCGGACAGATACCCCTCCGTCCGCCGCAGCATCCTCAGAATCCGCTCCTCCATCAGCCCACAGCCTCCCGGACCCGCCGGATATATTCCGGCCCCGTGCCGCAGCAGCCGCCCAGCAGGTTCGCCCCCGCCTGGGCGCATTGCTTTAGGACCCCGGCGAATTCCTCCGCCCCCATGGGATACTCCGCCAGCCCCGAGGGCCCCACCACCGGCACGCCGGCGTTGGGCTTGCACACCAGAGGCCCCCGGACGAACCGGCGCAGCCGACTGACAAGGGCGGGGGTATCGGCCCCGGCGGCCACGCAGTTGAAGCCCACGGCGGCGGCCCCGGCCTTCTCCAGCTCCCGCAGCACGGGTCCGGCCTCCCGGCCGGAGAACAGCGCCCCGTCCGCCTGCATGGTGAAGGTGTACATCACCGCTCCCGCGCCCTCCAGCTCCGCCGCCATGCAGACGGCCTCGGCCTCCAGGGGATAGAGCAGCGTCTCCGCGATCAGCACATCCGCCCCGCCGTCCAGCAGCCCCCGGATCTGGCGGCGATAGAGGGCCACCATTTGGTCGGTCTGGGCCTCGTCGTAGCTGTCCATATTGGCGGCCAAGGTGGTCAAGTCCCCGGCGATCAGGGCCCCAGGGGCGGCGGACCGGCTCAGCGCCACCAGCCTCGCGTTGACCTCCTCGCATTTCTCCGCCAGTCCCGCCCGCTCCAGGGCCAGGGGCTGGGCCTGGAAGGTGGGGGCGTAGACGATCCGGCTTCCCGTCTCGAAATAGGCCCGCTGCAGCTCCGTCAACGCCTGCGGATGCTCCAGGATCCACGCCTCGGCGCAGCAGCCCCGGGGCATTCCCGCCTTCATCAAATTGGAGCCCGTGGCCCCGTCCAGCAGCACCGGTCCGGCCTCCAGAAGCCGGTCAAATCTCTCGCACTTGCTCATTGTTTCCCTCCCGTGTTTTTTCCCATTATACCGAAAGAAAAGAAAAAAAGCAACAATCATTGACGCGGCCTGGAAAATTTGCTAGAATAGAAAGCCGAAAGGGAACGCGGCAGATAACACCGATCCAATTTCCACTGAAACTATTATTATATGAGGAGCGCGAAGGTTGAAACATTGTGATTCCAGCACCATTCCGAAAAAGGGCGCACGAAATCAAGCCCTCAAAAAATGGGGCTTT
>CANQQO010000031.1 GCA_947625965.1 uncultured Oscillospiraceae bacterium | reverse complement strand
CTCACCGAGGCGTAAGGAGGTGAGAGCATGATCGACAACCTCCTCAAGCGCCTGGCCGCCCTGGTCAGCGTTAAGAGTATCGTCACCCTGATTCTGACCATCGTCTTCGCGATCCTCACCGTCAGCGGCAAGGTCAACCAGGATTTTATGACGATTTACGCGGTGATAATCGCCTTCTATTTTGGCATCCAGTCCGCCAAGAGTTCCGACGGCGAGTAACAGCAAGCCCCCTTCCAGGTTTTACCCTGGAAGGGGGCGCTTTTTTTGTTTATTGGCGGAAACAAAAATTTTTTGAAAAAGCATAAAATTATACTTGACAACACGCTAATATTAGCGTATAATATAACTATAAAACGTGGGCAAAGCCCAGGAGGTAAATAATATGGCGATCTTCACAGTACACTCTGACGAACACAATTACACTGTAGACACCTCCCGCCCTTTTGGTGGATATGAGCCGGGAGATCTCATTTGCTCATGCCAGCCGTTTCACGGTATTCCGCTTGCCCTCGAAATTGCCATCCGTAAGGACGGCAATCTGATATTTAGGGCGTGGAAATGGGTAGATTGGGACGGCTATGGAAACCCCTACCTGCACACGACGGAAGTCGCGGAAAGCGACAATCCGTTTGTTCACCCGTTCGTTCCAACTCAGGAGCAAAGCGATACCGTCGCCGGGTTGGTGTCCGGGCGCATCAAGTTTGATGGGCTGAACATTGCGGTAGGCAAGACTGTGCTGGACGTGACCAAGCCCGATTTTGATGCAGAGGAACAGCGCCTCGGCCGAAAGATGTATTTCGCGTAAGGCAAGGAGCAGGGAGCATGGACGAAACGATAGAATCCAAAGTTATCGCAGGCTACAAACAAGGCCATAGCCTCCGGCAGATCGCCGTGGATACCAACTTAGGATATTCCAAATGCCGGAAAATCCTGATTACAGCCGGCCTCTACACCTCCCCTATGACGGACAAGGTTCTGGATCTGGCGGAGCAGGGCCACAGCAAAGAGGAGATTGCTCAAATCCTGTGCTGTAAGCCGAAAACTATCGAAAGCTATATCCCCTACACCAAATGCGTGTACAACAGCGACACCCCCACTATCAACGCTCAGCGTATCCGCAAGCACCGGGCCAAACAGGCCCGGCAGGAGTGAAAGGTGGCAGCAACATGGTTATAACCAAGAATTACCGTATCCTCTATCCCGGCCTTATCAACGTAGAGTTTAAGGACGTAACCCGTGACAGCGAACCCGACCCCGCAAAGCGGACAATCTCCTATGCCAAAGGCCCCAACGATGCAGATTGGTTTGAGTTCAAACTGGACGGATGGGGCAATGTTTGCAATATGGACGGCATCGTGGTTTACCCGTCCCTATCCGGCAAACACCCCCTGCAAGCTGGGGAGCGCAGCTACTTCGACGGATTCAGGGAGAGCTATCCGCCTGACTCACACCCGGAACTTAAAAGCGTACATTCTATGACCATCCGGGCGGCCAGAGTCGCCGCCGGCATGACCCAACAGCAGCTTGCAGATAAGTCGGGGGTTAACATTCGGCAAATCCAGCGTGTAGAATCAGGCTCATCCGCAGCCGAAAATCTGACAGCCAAAAACTTTTTGGCGATTGCAGACGCACTGGGCGTTGACCCGCATGAACTTATATGAAAAGAGCCCACGTTGAAAAAAGGTGGGCTTTGCTGCTGTGATACTGTTATGATACTACGCGCCCACGAAAACAGGGAGGCCACAGAGGAACGGAGCCAAACGACACCCGGCGGGGAGACCAAAACACCCCCGAAAAAACTAGGTGCAAGCCACCGGCCGTAGAGTGGGAATGACATCCATTGGCTTTGATGTGCCCGAAAACCCGCATGAATACTGGGTTTTCGGGCACCTTGCTTTTTCGGCTATACAATGATATAATTAGGGCAGTATTAGACTGATATTAGACGAATATTAGACTGGAGGTTGACATGGATTCTCTGATATATCTCGATACTTATGTTCTTCAACAAGATATGCGAATAAGAATGCCGAAAGCAATTTTATCTAATTTAAATATCAAAAAGGGCGTTACTCATTTCGATATCTATTTTGATTCTGAGGAAAAATGTATAGTTCTTAAGGTCGAGGAGAAAGAAACGAATGGATAATAGCATTGGTTATGAAACAAAATATGGCAAATGTATATGTGCCGATTCTCTATTAGCTCTTAATACGCTGGATGATGAAAGTGTCGATTTGGTAATTACGAGTCCACCATTTGCATTGCAAAGAAAAAAAGCATATGGCAATGAAGAGCAGTCAGAATATGTAGAATGGCTTTGTCAATTTGCCAAAATTGTGTTTCGCAAGATTAAAAAAAGCGGTAGTTTTGTAATAGATATTGGTGGCGCATATGAAAAGGGTGTGCCATCGTATAGTTTGTATCAATTTAAGGCATTGATTAGGATGTGTGATGACATTGGCTTTAAGTTGTCTCAGCCTTTTTATTGGCATAATCCTTCTGCGCTTCCTGCGCCCATTGAGTGGGTAAACAAAAGAAAACTAAGAGCCAAAACATCTGTGAATACTGTTTGGTGGCTTTGTAAAGATCCACTCTCTTGTAAAGCGAATGTTTCTAATGTATTATCTCCGTATTCTTCAAGAATGCAGAGGCTAATAACTAATCCCGAAGATTTTGTAAAAGAAGAAGGAACCATCCGCCCATCAGGTCATGTTTTAGGTAAATCATCTTGGAGCAAGGATAATGGAGGAGGAATTCCATCTAACTTGCTTCAAATTCCAAATAGCGAGAGTAATAGCCAATATCTAAGATATTGTAAATCATTAGGAGTGAAAGGACATCCCGCGCGTTTTCCCGCAGGTCTGCCTGAGTTTTTCGTTAAGTTTTTAACTGATGAAGGCGATCTTGTCGTTGATATATTTGGAGGAAGTAATACGACCGGAATGGTGGCCGAAAAGCTCCATCGAAAATGGCGGAGCTTTGAACTGTCTCAAGAGTATGTAGCAGTTTCATCATTCCGTTTTGCGGAAACAGAAGCTCTTGCTGAAAAGTATTATGCTCAAATAATGAATGGGGAAATGGTAAAAATTGAACCATATCAAATAGAGTTAAGCTCTATATAAAGAATCAGGATCAATGGGATTTCTTGGGTCAATCGGATATACTAAAATTCCATTTTCACGAACGAATTTTACGGGTATTTTGGGATTGTTCAGATGAGACATCGTTTTCAATTTGATTTCCCAGTGTTGATATATTGGTTCAAGCATATCAGGTGTCATTACATACATTTCAGCAAGGGTAATTCCGTGATATATTGCGAAAGTCCAAGGAACTTTACGGTACTTAGCAATAATGTCGAGAGTTGTGTGGTGATTTGTGCTAAATCCACTTGCGGATGTTTCTAAATTGATTGACTTCATTTCCCATTCCATTCCGCTTGCTGAGACTGCATCATTTCCTTCACGGCCTGGCAATATCACCATATTTAGGTAAATTAATTGTTGAAGAACCTTAGCACCATTATCCTGAAAGATGTCTTCAATACCGTGTTCTTTTGCCAAATCAGATAAATCATGAAGGCTGTCCCAAATTCTTTCTAAAGTTTTAATTTTTTGACGATGCTCACAGTCATAAAACGACATTTTACTTTTCCTCCATAAATAATTTGTAGGTTTCGATTCCAAGCGCATCGGCTATCTTTTGCACATTTTCAAGAGCGAGACTTCTGCGGAATCGCTCAATATCACTGATGTATGTACGATGTAACCCGCACATTTCCGCAAACTTTTCTTGAGAAACACCAAGTTCATTGCGGTATTTGCGCAGGTTAGTACCAAAAACTTTGACTATATTCATAAGCGCAATTTAATCTCCTTTGCAAATACAAAATTCCATATTTTATTATAGCGGGATACTATAATAAGTCGACAGACAATAAGTGTAAGCAGCGAGAACTCACACTTAAGCAATATTCAAATGTAAAGTAAGGTTACATTTGTGTGCCGATAATAAGTAAAAACCAGCGACAGGACAACGGCATTTTTGATTCCGAAAAATTCCAGATACTTATTTCGAGCCGATTATTTGCACCAATCCGCTTGCTTTTCTAAGCAAAGTTGCTTATAAATAATATATATGGTATCATTGATGACATATCCACAGAGGAACGACTCCTGTTATCAACGGTGATAACAAAATAATAACGCGGTGTTGAATAGATTGGATAATATGGATACATCAAATAATCAAAAGACACATAGACACGAAAGAGAATAATTCCTAATCAGAATTGTTTAATGCCGGTCGAGTGGGAATAATTTTCAAATCCTGAAGACCCGCATGAACACTGGTTTTTAACCGCTACCCCCCCTTTGACAGCAAAATGACAGCAGGCTGAAAAACGTGTTTATTGCGGGTTTTCGGATGGCTTGCAGAGATATCTGAATCAATCGAAAAGGCATTACTGACTTTTACAGTCGGTAATGCCTTTTTTGCTGTGTTTCCTTAATTTTGCACGAACCTTCCCCTTAGCCGGCCGTGACGGCTTCTTTGGCGGCGGAGAGCATCAGCTTGATGCGGTTGAGCTGATTGACCTCGCTGGCGCCGGGGTCGTAGTCTACGGCGGCGATGTTGCTCCAGGGATAGGCCCGCTTCAGAGCCTTGATGACGCCCTTGCCCACGACATGGTTGGGCAGGCACGCGAAGGGCTGAATGCAGACAATATTCGGGGTGCCGTGGGTGAGCAGCTCCACCATCTCGCCGGTCAGGAACCAGCCCTCTCCGTACTGATTGCCCAGGGACAGGAATGGCTTCGCCAGCTCCGTCACCCGATAGATGGAGATGGGTGCGTCGAAACGGCGGCTGGCCCGCAGGGCTTCGATGGCAGGCTTCCGGAGCTCCTCCAGCAGCTTGATGGCGGCGGCGGAGACCATTGCCATGGATTTCCGGACCCCTAGAAATTCCGCCTTGTACTGGGAGCCATAGAGGCTGTAGTTGAAAAAGTCCAGCAGGTCCGGCACCACCGCCTCGGCGCCCTCCCGTTCCAGCAGGTCCACCAGGTGGTTGTTGGCAAGAGGCATATACTTGACCAGGATCTCCCCCACGATGCCCACCCGGGGCTTGCGGAGGGTCTCGTCAATGGGAAAGGCGTCAAAGGCGTCCACAATGCCCTTGCAGACCTCCTTGTAGGCGTGGGGGCTTTTGGGGTTGACCAGGGAGTCAACGCAGATGTCCCGCCAATGGCTGTGGAGGGCGTTGGCGGAGCCGGGGGTCAGCTCGTAGGGCCGCACGTGATACAGGCAGCGCATGAATAGGTCCCCGTACACCAGGGCGTGGATGGCGTCGATCAGCAGGGCCGGGGACAGGGAGAAGCCCGCGTTTTTCTCCATGCCGTTGGCGTTCAGGGAGATCACGGGGATGTGGGACAGCCCCGCCTTGCTCAGGGCCCGGCGGATCAGGGAGACGTAGTTGCTGGCACGGCAGCAGCCGCCGGTCTGGGTCATGATGATGGCCAGCTTGTCGGTGTCGTATTTGCCGGACAGGACCGCGTCCATGATCTGCCCCACCACGGTGATGGAGGGATAGCAGGCGTCGTTGTTGACGTATTTCAGGCCCATGTCGATGGCGGCCCGGTTGTCGTTGTCCAGAAGGACCATGTGGTAGCCGTGCTTCTGGAATACCGGGGCGAGGAGGTCGAAGTGGATGGGACTCATCTGGGGGGCCAGGATGGTGTAGCCCTCCCGCCGCATTTCCCGCGTAAATTCCGCCCGATGATATTGGACGGCGGCGGGGGCGGCGGGGTGAGGTTCCTCCCGGCGCATATTCATGGCGGCGATCAGGCTGCGGATCCGGATCCGGGCGGCGCCAAGATTCGCCACCTCGTCGATCTTGAGGAGCGTGTAGAGCTTTCCGGCGGACTCCAGGATCTCGCTGACCTGGTCGGTGGTGATGGCGTCCAGGCCGCAGCCGAAGGAATTGAGCTGCAGCAGCTCCAGATTTTCCTTTTCGCAGACATATTCCGCCGCGCTGTAGAGCCGGGAGTGGAACACCCACTGATCCACCACCCGGAGCGGACGCTGGGGGCCCGCCTCCAGGGGCAGGCTGTCTTCGGTGAGAACGGCCAGACCGTAGGAGGCGATGAGCTCCGGGATCCCGTGGTTGATCTCCGGGTCGATGTGATAGGGCCGGCCCGCCAGGACGATCCCCCGGCCGCCGGTCTGGTCCAGCAGGTCCAGGACCCGCTTCCCCTCGGCGCGGATGTCGGCTTTGGCCCGGAGCTGCTCCGCCCAGGCCAGGGTCACGGCTTTCCGGACCTCCTTTTCAGGGATCTCCCAGTTCTCCTGGCACACCCGGACCAGACGGTCGGCGGCGGTCTTTTCGCTGGTGAAAGCGATGAAGGGACGGATGTAATGGACTTTCCCGTCCACGATGTCCTCCACGTTGTTCTTCAGATTTTCCGCATAGGACACGACGATGGGACAGTTGAAATGATTCTGGGCGTGGGGCGTCTCCTGGTGCTCGTAAAACACGCAGGGATGGAAGATCGTTCGGACGCCCTGATCGATGAGCCACTGGACGTGGCCGTGGGCCAGCTTGGCGGGGTAGCACTCCGATTCGGAGGGGATGCTCTCGATGCCCAGGGCGTAGATCTTCCGGCTGGCGAAGGGGGACAGGACCGCCCGGAACCCCAGGGCCCGGAAAAAGGTGGCCCAGAAGGGATAGTTTTCGTACATATTCAGCACTCTGGGCAGCCCGATCACGCCCCGGGGGGCCTCGCTCTCCGGGAGGGGTTCATAGGCAAAGATCCGCCTGCGCTTGTATTCCATCAGATTGGGGACGTTTTGGGCCCGTTTGCTCCCCCCAGCGCCCTTCTCACAGCGGTTTCCGCTGACGTGCCGGCGGCCGCCGGAGAAGGTGTTGATGGTCAGCATACAGTTGTTGGCGCAGCCGCCGCAGCGGGTGCTTTTGGAGGTGTAGGTAAGGGAGGCGATGTCCTCCAGGGGCAGCATCTGGGTCCGCTCGCCCCGGTAGTGGCGCCTCGCGATGAGGGCGGCCCCGAAGGCGCCCATGATCCCGGCGATGTCCGGGCAGGTCGCCTCCACGCCGGCGATCTTTTCAAAGGCCCGCAGCACCGCCGGATTGTAGAAGGTGCCGCCCTGGACCACGATGTGCTTTCCCAGGGACTCGGGGCTGGACAGCTTGATGACCTTGAACAGGGCGTTTTTGATCACCGAGTAGGCCAGGCCGGCGGAGATGTCCGGGACGCCGGCCCCCTCCTTCTGGGCCTGCTTGACGTTGGAATTCATGAAGACGGTGCAGCGGGTCCCCAGGTCCACGGGATTTTCCGCGAACAGGGCCTCCGCCGCGAAGCGCTCCGCCGTCAGCCCCAGGGAGCCCGCGAAGTTTTCCAGGAAGGAGCCGCAGCCCGAGGAGCAGGCTTCGTTGAGCAGGATGCTGTCCACGGCGCCGTTTTTCAGCTTGATGCACTTCATATCCTGGCCGCCGATGTCCAGGACGCAGTCCACCTGGGGGTCGAAGAAGGAGGCCGCCGTGCAGTGGGCGATGGTCTCCACCTCGCCCTCGTCCAGGGAAAAGGCGGATTTCAGCAGCTCCTCGCCATAGCCGGTGGAGCAGGAGCGGACGATCTTCGCGGCGGAGGGCAGCCGCTTTCCCAGATCGGCCACGGCCTGCTTCGCCGTCTCGATGGGGCTTCCGTGGTTGCCGGAGTAGAAGGAGTACAGGAGCTGGCCCTCCGCGCCGATCAGCGCCAGCTTGGTGGTAGTGGAGCCCGCGTCGATCCCCAGGAAGCAGTCCCCGGCGTAGGTGGACAGCTCCCCTCTGGGGACCACGGCCTTCTCGTGCCGGGTCTGGAAAGCCAGATATTCGGCCTCGTCCGCGAAGAGGGCGGGGAGGCGGGGCATCTCAAAGGAGACGGCGACGCCCTTTTCCAGCGTCTCCATCAGCCTCCGAATGGGGACGGCGGCAGCGTCCCCGCTCTCAAGGGCGGCGCCCATGGCCGCGAAGAGGTGGGAATTCTCCGGGTCCACGGTGGTCTCCGGGGTCAGCTTCAGGGTGCGGACAAAGGCCCTTTTCAGCTCCGGCAGGAAGTGCAGGGGCCCGCCTAGGAAGGCCACGCAGCCCCTTATGGGCTTGCCGCAGGCCAGGCCGGAGATGGTCTGATTGACCACTGCCTGGAAAACAGAGGCGGCCAGGTCCGCCTTGGTGGCGCCCTCGTTGATGAGGGGCTGGATGTCGGACTTGGCGAAGACGCCGCAGCGGGCGGCGATGGGGTAGATCTGCCGGTAGCTCTCCGCCGCCTTGTTCAGGCCGGCGGCGTCGGTTTGCAGCAGGGAGGCCATCTGATCGATAAAGGACCCGGTACCCCCGGCGCAGACGCCGTTCATCCGCTCCTCCAGGCCGCCAGTGAAATAGATGATCTTGGCGTCCTCGCCGCCCAGCTCGATGGCCACGTCGGTCTGAGGGGCGCGCCTTTTCAAGGCCGTGGCCACCGCCACGACCTCCTGGACGAAGGGAATGTCCAGGGCCTTGCCCAGATTGATGGCCCCGGAGCCGGTGATCTTAATTTGCAGGGCACAGTCCCCCAGGGTCCGCTCCGCCTCCCGAAGCAGGGCGGCCAGAGTTTCCTGGGTATGGGCCTGGTGCCGCTGATAGTTTCCGTATAATATCTGGTTTTCCGCATCCATCACCACCAGCTTCACTGTCGTGGAGCCGATGTCGATGCCTGCCCGGTATGTCGCCATGCTGTTACCTCCGAGGGATCGAAACGGTTTTCAAAATATCCCGTGCCTTTTTATCTTTCATTATAGCATAGAATTTGAAAGAAAAACAAAATAACTTTTTCTTTCGACAAAATTTGTAGAAAATTGCCGTCCGCGCCCCCCTGGGAGGGGCCTGGAATTATCCAAATTGCGGAGAAGGACGGCTTGCAATTTCGGCGGTTTCCTGGTATGATAGGAACGCCGGGACTCGAAGGAGTCAAAATTGGCGGATAAGGAGATTTGACCATGAAAAAGGATTTTGGTGTGCAGCCCTATTTGTTCCCCATGCCGGCCTACATGATCGGCACCTACAACGAGGACGGCTCTGTGGACGTGATGATGATGGCCTGGGGCGGGATCTGCGCCGAGGACATGGTGGCCCTGAATTTGGAGGCGGCCCACAAGACCGTCGCCAATCTGCGGGCCAGAGGGGCCTTTACCCTTGCCATTCCGGGCATGGACACTCTGGCGGTATCGGACTTCCTGGGCATTGCCAGCGCCAACAAAATGCCGGACAAATTTGCCCGGACGGGCCTCCACGCGGTGAGAAGCGCCCGGGTGGACGCGCCGGTGATCGAGGAATATCCGGTGACCCTGGAGTGTACCGTGGAGCGGATGGAGGACGAGCCCTACGGCCTGCGGGTCCTGGGCCGGATCGTGAATGTGCTGGCGGATGAGGCGGTCCTGGATGAAAAGGGCAGGATCGACGCCGGGAAGCTCCAGACCTTCGTTTTCGACCAGATGCGAAACGGCTACTACGCGATTGGCGAGAAGGTGGGCCAGGCCTGGAGCAGCGGAGCCGGGCTCATGAAGAAATAAGGCGTTTTGCCCCATTTTTGGAATGGGAAAGGGGAGATCCACACAGGATCGTTCCCTTTCCCATTCTTTTTATGGCGGCGCGCCTTCCTTTTCCCGCCGAGGGAACCGGCGCTTCCTAGATCCGGTACAGGCGCTTCCCGTTTTCCAGGGTGATCCTCTCCACATCCTCCACCGCCATGCCCCGGATCTGGGCCAGGCGCTCCGCCATGCGGAACAGGTACCCCGGGTCGTTTCGCCGGCCCCGGAAGGGGTCGGGGGCCATGTAGGGGCAGTCGGTTTCCAGGACGATGCGATCGATGGGCAGAGCCTGGGCGGTCTCCACCGCCCGGCGGGCGTTTTTGAAGGTCAGTACCCCGGTAAAGCCGATGTACCACCCCAGCTTCACCAGCTCCAGCGCCATTTCCGCCGAGCCGGAATAACAGTGGAAGACTCCCTTGACCCTGGGGAATTCCCGGACCACCGCCATGCCGTCCCCGTGGGCCTCCCGCTCATGGACGATCACTGGCAGATCCAATTCCTCCGCCAGGGCCATCTGGGCCCGAAAGGCCGGGAGCTGGATCTGCCTGGGAATGTCCTCGTAGTGATAGTCCAGGCCGATCTCCCCAATGGCCTTGATCTTGGGATTCTCCCGGCAGAGGCGGCGGTACGCCTCGAGGACCTCGTTGCTAACCTCGCCGGCGGCGTCGGGATGGGAGCCCACGGCGGCGTAGATCCAATCCCGCTCCTGGGAGAGCCGGGACGCCGCCCGGGAGGAGCATAAGCTGCATCCCGGGTTCATCAGCAGGGCAATGCCCTTCCCGGGCAGGCTGTCCAGCAAAGCCGGACGGTCCTGGTCAAAGGCCCGGTCGTCCAAATGGGCGTGGGTGTCAAAAAGCATCGTCGTCCTCCTGTACAATGGCGGCGATACAGCCGCCGAGATGAAAGACCCTGGAATCATTCAGGGAGAAATTCGTTTGGTTGAGCTGCCGGGTGAGGCCCCGGCCGGTACATTTGGCCAGAGCCTCCTTCAGGACCCAGAAGGTCAGGAAAGCCCGCTGCCTGTCCTCCGCGCTCCAATATTGGGCCAGCTCCCCGGGGGAGAGGACCCTGGGCGGCAGGGCGGGGGAGACGGGGCGGGTCAGCTCCTCCGCGTCCAGGCCCACCGCCCTCCGGGAGAGAACGCAGAAGGCGTGGCGCTGGGTGTGGCTGATGGAAAAGTGCCAGTCCCCGGCGGCGAAGTCCGGCTTCCCCCAGGGACCGGTGCGGATCTCCGGCATTTCGCCGCCCACCGCCTCGGCGTAGAGGGCCCTCAGCAGCGCCCGGCCGGCGGCGTGGCCGTCGCGCTCGACGGGGGCCCAGGCCAGGGGCAGGCCGCGTATTTCCATATGCGCCATAGGTCCGCCTCCTTTGACCTGTACTATATCACGTTTTCCCCGGCTTTGTCAACGCATATTCCCCCCGCCCGGAGCATACCTTCTACCACCATGCGAAGGAGGGATGTACCATGGGCGATATGCCCCATCGGCTGACCTTGGAGGAACGGAGCAAGCTGACCATGACCGGGGTACAGGAGGTAGTCAGCTTTGACGATACGGCGGTGGTGCTCCACACCGCCCTGGGGACCCTGGTGATCCAGGGGCGGGAGCTTTCCCTGAAGCAGCTCTCCCTGGACGGGGGACAGGTGGCCGTGGAGGGGACCATTTCCTCCCTGGTCTATGAGGAGCCCCGGCAGGGCGGCTGGATGCGCCGCCTCTTCGGATGACGCCCCCGGCGACGGCGGCCCTCCGGTTCGGATGGAGCTGTCTGCTGGGAATGGCGCTGGGGGTCTGGTATGGGTTTCTGCGTCCCCTCCGCCCCCGGCGGACCGGACTGGCGGACGCTTTGTTTGTGCTGGCGGCGGCCTGGGCCTGGCTGTACCTGAGCTTCGGGATCTGCCTGGGGGACCTGCGGCTGGGGTACGCCGCCGGACTGTTCCTGGGAGCCATGGCCTGGGAGCTGACCCTGGGGAAGGTCCTGCGGCCGGTGTATTTTGGATTCTGGAGGGAAACGGCTGTCGTTTTTCGGGGGATTTTGTCCCCAGTGAAAAAATTTTTCAAAAAAACCAAAGATTTTTTCAAAAAACACTTTGCAATCTGGAAAAAATGGGTTACAATAAAGAAAAATACCCGCCGCACGCCACGGCGGAGAACCGGAGGCAGGACCCATGGGAAACAACACCCCAAAATATCGGCTGGTCTTTCGCAGGAGCAGACCGTTGACCAAGACGGTGGTTTTGACGGCCGTCGTATTGTCTATGGCGGCGCTGCTGGCGCTGCGGGGGGCGATCCTTACCACCCAGATGGAGACCGACGCGCTCCGGGCCCAGGCGGCCCAGTTGGAGCAGGAACAGGCCCGGCTGGAAGAAAAGGTAAACGCCCTGGGGTCCGTGGACGGCGTCGTCCAGGTGGCGGAGGAGGAGCTGGGTCTGGCGGACCCGGACACCGTCATTATTGAACCAGTCAGCTAACGCGCGGGAGGATTCAGAGGGAATTATGGAGTTAACCGTTGGGACCGTTCTGGAAGGAAAAGTCAAGTCCATCGCCAGTTTTGGCGCGTTCATTTCCCTGCCGGAGAATAAGACCGGCATGGTACATATCTCGGAGGTGTCCAATACCTACGTCAGCGACATCCGCCAGCATTTGACGGAGGGCCAGGACGTGAAGGTGATGGTCATTGGCACCGACAACGGGAAGATCAATCTGTCTATCAAGCGCCTGGAGCCCAAGCCCCAGCGTTCCTCCTCGCGCCCCGCCGCCTCCCGGAGGGAGAGCGCTTCGCCCCAGCGCCCCCCCAGGGCCGCCATGGTGACGCCTCCCGCCGCTCCCAAGACCGCCGACCAGGTCTTTGAGGAGAAGCTGAAGCAGTTCATGTCCGAGTCGGACAGCAAGATCTCCTCCATCCGCCAGTATTCCGAGCATCGGACCCGGAGCCGGAGGAGATGAGCTTTCCAAATGGGACCCGCTTCGCTGGGCTCCCATTTGGAGGGGATTGCAGGCTGAACCGCGCACTCGCTGTACGCCGGAGGCGCACAGCTCGCACACTCTCAGCCTGAGAGGTATTTTTTGCCAGGTACACGCCCTGGCAAAAAATAATTGAAATGGGTTTGCCGTCTGCGGACGGCAAACTCGGAAAGGCTTTTTTGACAAGCTGCTTTTGGCCGCTGTGGACCAGCGGCCAAAACTGTGCATCTATCCAGAGGAGAAAGATGATGTCAACCACTGTGATCACCGGCGGTTCCCGGGGCATCGGCGCCGCCGCCGTGGCCCGGTTCGCCGAACGGGGGGACCGGGTGTTTTTCCTGTATGAAAAGGACCACGCCGCCGCGGAGCTGGTGGCGGGGCGGACCGGCGCCGAGGCGATCTGCCAGGACGTGGCGGACTGGCCGGGGGTCCAGGCGGCCTTCGAGCGGATCGGTCCGGTGGACAACCTGGTCTGCTGCGCCGGCGTCAGCGCCTACGGCCTGGTCCAGAATGTGACGGAGGCGGCCTGGGACCGGCTCTTCGACGTGAACGTCAAGGGCGTGTTCCACTGTATCAAGGCGGCGCTGCCCGGGATGCTGGCGAGGCAGAGGGGGAGCGTCGTCACCGTGTCCTCCATGTGGGGCCAGACCGGGGCGGCCTGCGAGGCGGCCTATTCCGCCACCAAGGGGGCGGTGATCGCCCTGACCAAAGCCCTGGCCAAGGAGCTCGGCCCCAGCGGCATCCGGGTCAACTGCGTCAGTCCCGGGGTGATCTTGACGGATATGTGTACCGGTCTGCCGCCGGAGACCTTGGCTTCCCTGGCGGAGGAGGCTCCCCTGGGCCGGAACGGCCGGCCGGAGGAGGTGGCCCAGGCCATCGAATACCTGTGCGCGGCGGAATTTGTCACCGGCCAGGTGCTGCCGGTGAACGGCGGATTTGTGATTTAACGGGAGGAAAAAGGAATGAAAATTGCCATCGCCTGCGACCATGGCGCGCTGGATTTGAAAAACGTTCTGAAGGCTCATCTCTGTCAAAGGGGCTACGAGGTGGAGGACTTCGGCACCCACACCCGGGATAGCTGCGATTACCCCGACTACTGTGGGCGGGCGGCCCGGGCCGTGGCGGCGGGGGAGTGCGACCGGGGGATCGTCCTGTGTACCACGGGCATCGGGGCCTCCATCGCCGCCAACAAGATCAAGGGTATCCGCTGCGCCCTCCTGGGGGACCTGCTCAGTGCCCGCCTGACCCGGGAGCACAACGACACCAACATGATGGCCCTGGGCGCCGGGATCACCGGCGAGAATCTGGCCCTGGCCATCGCGGACACCTGGCTGGAGACCCCCTTCTCCGGGGAGCCCCGCCACCAGCGGAGGATCGACAAGGTCATGGCGCTGGAAAAGGAATAAAAAGCTCCGACACTCCGCGGGACGTCATAAGAAAGGCTTATCAAGTTTTGCAGGGACGGCATGATTGCGGTCATGCCGTTTTCCGCGTTCCTGCCTGCACCCCGGCTTTGCGCCGCGCCCGTTCCTCTTCGGGATGTTTTACGGCGCCAATTCGTGGAACTGCACCCGGCTCGGGCGTCTGGACGATTTAACCGGCTGGGTGGATGCGCCGCGTAGCGGCGGCGTCACGGCGGTTTTCACCCTGGCGGAAGAACGGAAAGAATGATTTTGAATGGCGCTGTGCCGGCGAAGACCGGCGCGGCGCTTTTTTACGCGGCGCGGCGGGAGAACGTTTCCGCCGCGCCGATATTTTTTTGAAAACCCTCTTGACAATTATTACGGTTAGTGATATAGTAATTACAGTAACCGTAATAAGGAGGTGAACGGATTGCGGGACTATGCCAAGGGCGGCGCATTGACGGAAGTGACGTTTTACATTCTGCTCTCCCTGTACACCCCGAAGCACGGGTATGCGGTGATGCAGTTCATCGAGGAGCAGACCGGCGGGCGGCTGGCCCTGGGGGCGGGGACGCTGTATGGCGCCCTGAACACCCTGCTGGAAAAGGGCTGGATCGCCCCCTGGGGGGAGGCCGAGGGCCGGAAGAAGGAGTACCGCATCACCCCTCTGGGGCGGGAGAGAGCGGAGCGGGAGTTACAGAGGCTGCGGGAGCTGGCGGCGACGGCCAGCGAGATCATGGGAGGTGCGACATGAGTAAGAAATGCTATCGATTTTTCGGCGGGGCCCTGGCGGCCCAGGAAAAATGGCTGAACCGGATGGCCGCCAGAGGCTTCCGGCTGGCAAGGACGGAAAAGCTCCTCTACGAATTTGAGGCGTGCGGACCCGGGAAGTATCAGTACCGGGTGGAATTTGTGGGCCAGAAGTCCCGGAAGGACGCGGAGGACTACCGCCAATTCCTGGAGGACCTGGGCTACCGGACGTTCTACAAAAATATCAATCTCAACTATTCCGTGGGCAAGGTCCGCTGGCGGCCCTGGGCGGAGCCGGGGGGCCGGATCGCCACCAACGCCACCACCTATGACCGGGAGCTGCTGATCGTGGAGAAGGAGGCGGACGGCAAGCCCTTCGAGCTGCACACCACCTACGAAGACCAGATCGCCTGCACTGGGGTGCTGCGGGGCCCCTGGCTGTGTATGACGGCCATGTTCGCCTTTTTCGGCGTGGTGTTTCCCAATATAATCTTTTGGGTGCTGGCGGCGCTTTTCGCCCTTCCGGCGCTGTATTATCAGGTGCAGATCTGGCGTCTCCGGCGGGAAGCCAAGACAAAGGAGTGGTAGAAATGGAGAAAAAAGCCGGACGGCCCGCCCTGCGAAGCGTCTTGTTCACCGCCGCGCTGGCCGTTGTCCTTGTGGCGGCGGTGCTGGTGGCCAACTACTTTGGCGTCGGGACCATGCGTTCCGCGCTCCGTATTGGTTATTTTGACACTGACAGCCGCCAGAGCTGGTCGGCCAGCTATGCGCTGTTGAGCGGCTGGATGCAGCGCACCCTCTATCCCGAGGGGGATATCCTCCAGGTGGAGGTCAAAACCGACGCCGGGACCCTCTCCATGGAAATGTGGGACGGGGAGGGGAACCTGATTTTCTCCCAGCAGGACATGAACGGGACCTATCAGGTGCCGGCAGCGGGCAAGGTGACGGTCAAGATCACCGCCCAGGACCACCGGGGCAGCTTTTCCATCGGCGGGTAGGGCGGGCAGGGCGGGCAGGGCCCGCGGCCAATACGCACCGGGATGTTGGTAATCGTTACACCTCCCGGGCCTGCCCGGGCGGGCAGGGCCCGCGGCCAATGCGCACCGGGATGCTGGTAATCGTTACACCTCCCGGGCATGCCCGGTATCGTTCCTGCGGAGGAAGCTAAAATTCGGCCCCCAGCCCTTTCGGCTGGGGGACTTCCCTATTGACATTCTGGGGAAAAGGGGGTATGATAAGGTGCCCTTTGGGCATGGATTCTGATATTGGAGATCTTCAAAATGAAACAGGCAATTCGGCAGCGTGACATTGATATGATCCACGGCAGCCTTTGGGATAAGCTGCTGCTTCTGGCCCTGCCCCTGGCGGCCACGGCCATGCTCCAGCAGCTCTTTAACGCGGCGGACGTGGCGGTGGTGGGCAATTTCGTCCCGGATGAGGACCTGGCCAAGGCCGCCATGGGCGCCGTGGGCGGCAACAGCGCCGTTGTCAATCTGCTGGTCAACTTTTTTGTGGGCATTTCCCTGGGCGCCAACGTACTCATCGCCCAGTGCATCGGCATGGGCGACCATGACAGCATCCGTCGGGCCATCCACAGTTCCGTCGTGGTGTCGGTCTTGGGGGGACTGGTCATGGCCTTGGCGGGGCAGTTCTTTGTCCGGCCCCTGCTGCGGCTGATGCTGATGCCGGCGGACGTGTTCGAGCTGGCGGCGCTGTATCTGCGGATTTATCTGGCGGGTCTGCCGGTGATTTTGCTCTACAACTTCGAGGCCGCCATTTTGCGCAGCGCCGGAGACACCCGGACGCCTCTGCTGGTGCTCACCGCCTCAGGGGTGCTGAATGTGCTGCTCAATCTGTTCTTTGTCCTGGTGCTCAAGCGGACGGTGGACGGGGTGGCCATCGCCACCGTGGCCTCCAACGCCGTCAGCGCCGGGGTGCTGTTCTTCCTGCTCTGCCGGAAGACCGGGGATGTGCGGATCGACGTGAAGGCCCTGGGGGTGGATTGGGGCATTTTGCGGCGGATCCTGCGGATCGGGATGCCCGCCGGGGTCCAGGGCATGGTGTTCTCCCTGTCCAACATCTGCGTCCAGTCCGCCGTCAACTCCCTGGACAGCACCGCCATTCTGGCGGCCTCCTCGGCGGCTTATAACCTGGAGGTGTTCATTTACAGCATCATCAATGCCTTCGGCCAGGCCTGCACCACCCTGGTGGGCCAGAACTACGGCGCGGGGCAACTGGACCGCTGCCGGCGCACGCTGAAGCTGAGTCTGAGCTTCTGCTGCGGCTTTTTCGTGGTGACGGGGGCGGTCATGCTCCTGTTCGGCGAGGGACTGCTGTCCATTTTCAACCGGGACCCGGAGGTGCTGCGCTTCGGCATGATCCGGCTGCGGTATATTCTGCTGGCCTATGTGTTCACCGAGTTTGTGGAGGTGCTCTCGGGCTACCTCCGGGGCTTCGGCATGAGCGCCGTCCCGGCGCTGTGCGCCCTGGCCTTTACCTGCGGGACGCGAATTTTGTGGGTGGCCTTTGTGTTTCCCAAGGACCCCACCTTCGCCACCTTGATGGCGGTCTATCCCGTCAGCCTGGCCCTGACCGCCGGGGTGATCGCCCTGTGCTGCCTGGGACTGAAAAAGCGGCTCACGCCGCCGGCCCGGACCTGACCGGTTCCCAAAAATAGAGGAAACTCCCCGGTAAAAGCGCCGCTTTTACCGGGGAGCCCATTTTTTGTCAGAAGATCAGCACAGCGGGGTGAAGATCCGCAGCACGCCGTCCACCAGCCATTTCCAGAAGCTCCGGTCCAGGCTGTCCAGCGTCCGCTCCACGCTCTGCTCCTGGGTGGCCAGGAAGTCCGCTTTCAGGTCCTCCAGCAGGGAGGCGCGGTAGAACAGGGAGTTGTTCTCAAAGTGGAGGAACAGGCTGCGGTAGTCCAGGTTCACGGTGCCCACGGCGCCCACCTTGCCGTCGATTAGGCAGGCCTTGGCGTGGACGAAGCCGGGGGTGTACTCGTAAATTTTGACCCCCGCCTCCAAAAGCACCGCATAGAAGCTGCGGGACATCCGATAGACCAGCTTTTTGTCCGGCACGCCGGGCATGATGATCCGAATGTCCACCCCCCGCCGGGCCGCCCGCACGAAGGCGTCCAGCAGAGCGTTGCCGGGCATCAGGTAGGGCGTGAAGAACCAGGCCGTCTCCTCGGCCTGACCCAGCAGGTCGATATACAGCTCGTTGGAGATGGCGTCCACCCCCAGCGGGGAGTCGTAGTAGCTCAGTACCAACCCGTCGGCCCCCGCCAGCTCCACGGGCCGCTCCACGATATAGGAGTCGGGGACCCGCTCCCCGGCGAAGGCGTTCCAGAACTGGGCGAACATCCGGGTGTAATTCTCCACCGCCGGACCGGTGAGCTTGAAGCCGATGTCCTTCCAGTGGCCGTATTTGACGATGTGATTGATATACTCGTCGGCCAGGTTGACGCCGCCGCTGAAGGCCACCTTCCCGTCGATGATCAGCATTTTCCGGTGATCCCGGCAGTTCAGGGTGCCCTTGATGAACACCAGCGGGTTGAAGGCCACGCAGCGGATGCCCTTTTTTTGGAGGGCCTCCACATCCTTCTTGGTGTAGGTGGAGATGCTGCCCAGATCGTCGTACAGGACCCGCACATCCACGCCCTGGGCGGCCTTTTCCGCCAAGATGTCCACCATGGAGCCCCACATCAGGCCGTTGTCGATGATGAAATACTCCACGAAGATAAATTTCTCCGCTTTTTTCATTTCCTCGAGCATTTCCGGGAACAGGACCTCTCCCAGGGGATAGTACTGGGCGGCCTGGTTAGGGTAGGGCAGGAAGCCGGTTTTATTCTGCACCCACCGGAAGGTCTGGGACAGGCGGCGATCCTCCCGGGCCAGGGCCTCGTACACCGGTTCCGGGTCGGTGGCGTCGGCGGGCAGGGGCGGGGTGGCGCTGAACTTCTTTTGCAGGGGCTGGGTGGTGCGCTTGTTGCCGAAGATCAGATACAGCAGCGCGCCGGGCAGGGGAAAGGTGAGGATCACCAGGAGCCAGAGAATTTTGTAGGTGCTCTCGTCCTGCTTGGTGATCAGGTACAGGACAAACAGCAGCGCCAGCACCGACAGCACGGCGTTGATCAGCGCCGCCCAGGGCGCAAGCCACTGAAAGAGGACAAAGAGCCACAGGGCCTGCAACAAAATGGCGGGCAGAATGGTAAGGACACGGCGGATGACATTCTTCATTCTTTTTCTCTCCTGTTCGTAAAAAATTTGCGCGGGGGAGTGCCGAGAATCAGTGTATAATTATAGCACATTCCGCCGGAAAAAAACAGTCCTATTTTTAAGATTTTTTCGATTTTGCCCCAAAAGCGATTATTTTTCCCCGAAATTCCCCCCGGCGGAGGAAATTCTCCGCCGGGGGGAGCAATGACCGCCTCCTGGGCGGCAGTTTATTCCAAAAGCGGGCAGTTTTTTGGTTAACATAACATCCTGCTTTTGATTGCAAAACGGCCCCGGGACCCCGGGGCCGCGATGCTTAAAACCGATATCCCGCCTCCAACAGCCGGGTGAGCGCCTCGTTGGCCTCCTTGTCCGTAAACAGTGGGGTGAAGCGCCTGTCTACCGCCAGGGCCTCCAGAGTCAGGTCCAGCCGTCCCGCCTCCCGCAGGGCGGCGAAGCCGTCGCTGAGGCGGCGGGTGGACAGGGCCCGCCGGGCGTTCTCCAGGGTCAGCTCTTGGGGCCGGAGACGGATGCCCAGGGCCTGGGCGGCCTGGCGGGCCTTGTCCCAGGCGGTCAAAAACGCCCGCTCCATCGTTACTTCTCCAAAATGATGGGACCGTCCAGGGCCGCCAGGGCTTTCTGAATGTGGACGGCGGCGGCCTCGGGGGTCAGGAGGACCTGCTCCCCCGTGGTCATGTTCTTCACGGAGCACTTGCCCTGGGCCAGCTCGTCCTCCCCCAGCAGCACGGCAAAGGGGACGCGAAGGGCGTCGGCATAGCGCATTTTCTGCTTGAATTTCTTCGGCTCGGTGTAGAGCTGGACCCGCAGTCCTTGGGCACGGAGGGCCTCCGCCAGGGTGATGGCGGGGGCGGGGCTGTCCGTCATGGGCAGCACCAGCACGTCGGCGGGGGCGCTGGGCAGGGCGTCACTGAGAAGCCCCTGCTCGTCCAGAATATAGAACAGCCTCGTCAGGCCAATGGAAATGCCCACGCCGGGGAGTTTCCGGGTGGTGTAGTACCCGGCCAGGTCGTCGTACCGGCCCCCGGAGCAGACGGAGCCGATCTCCGGGTGGTCCAGAAGGAAAGTCTCATAGACGGTGCCGGTGTAGTAGTCCAGGCCCCGGGCAATGGACAGGTCCACGGCGAAATTGGCCTCCGGCACTCCAAAGGCGGCCAGATTCCGCGTCACCGTGTTCAGCTCCTCCAGGCCCCGGTCGAAGCCCTCGTCCCGGCCCCGGTAGTTCTCCAGGGCGGAGAGGACCTCTTCATTGCCGCCGGAGATGGCGGTGAACCGGAGGATCTCCGCCGCCTGGTCCCCGGTCAGGCCCAGGTCGTCCTGAAGCAGGGCGGAAATTTTCTCTGGGCCGAGCTTGTCCAACTTGTCCACGGTCCGCATGATGTCGCCGCTCTTTTCTCCCAGACCCAGCATCGTGTAGAAGCCGGACAGGAGCTTTCGGTTGTTCACCCGGATTTGGAACCGGGTCAGGCCGAAGCGGCGGAAGACCTGATAGATGATGGCGGGGATCTCCGCCTCGTTGAGCACATCCAGGGTCCCGTCGCCGATGATGTCGATGTCCGCCTGGTAAAATTCCCGGAACCGGCCCCGCTGGGACCGCTCCCCCCGGTAGACCTTGCCGATCTGGTAGCGGCGGAAGGGAAAGGCCAGCTCCTGCTCGTGGAGGGCCACATATTTTGCCAGGGGGACCGTCAGGTCAAAGCGGAGAGCCAGGTCCGAGTCCCCCTTCTGAAAGCGGTAGATCTGCTTTTCCGTCTCCCCGCCGCCCTTGGCGAGCAAGATCTGGGCGTCCTCGATGATGGGGGTGTCCAGGGGGGCGAAGCCGTAGCGCTCATAGACCTGGCGCAGCACCGCCATCATGCGCTCCATTTTTATCTGCTTTTCCGGCAGCAGCTCCATGAAACCGGACAGGGTCCGGGGACGAATGATCTGCATAAAAATGCCTCATTTCCATAGAAAAATTGGTTGGCGGGGGTCCCCCGCCAACAGAAGTGTTTGGGCAGGCTCAGTAACGGGGCTTGTGCAGCATTTCCCGCCAATCCAGGTCGCCCCGCTGAAGCCCCATGATGAACATCTCCGCGCTGGCCAGGTTGGTGGCGATGGGGACATTGTGCTTGTCGCAGTAGCGGATGGTCTCCACCATCTGGCTGTCGTCCCAGGGGTCGGTGGTGTTGGGGTCGGTGAAGAGCAGCACCAGGTCGATCTCGTTGTAAGCGATGCGGGCGTTGATCTGCTGGTGGCCTCCCTGCTTGTGGGACAGCAAAAGGGTCACCGGCAGGCCGGTGTTGTCGATGATCAGCCGCCCGGTGGTGGCGGTGGCGTAAAGCTCATGCTTGGCCAGCACGCTCTTGTAGGCGGTGCAGAACTGGACCATGAGCTCCTTCTTCTTGTCGTGGGCCAAAAACGCGATATTCACGATGCTCACACCTTTCTATTTTTACCGCAGCGCGACGGGCACGCTGTAGCCTTGGATCCGTTTGGCGATTCGTTTGCAGGCGGCGGCCGCGCCCCAGCGGGTATAGCGCAGCAGGGGCTTGCCATAGACGGCGGCCAGCGTCACGTTCAGATCCTCCGGCACCACCCCCAGGAGGGGCAGGCCCGAGCGGTCCATCACGTCGTCCACCGTCAGGTCCATGGCGTCCGCCAGGCCGGAGTCGACTCGGTTGACGATGAGCCGCACCTCCGCCTTGCCCATGAGCTCCAGACGGCGGCCGGTCTCCCCGGCGTCCCGCACGGCGGCGGGGTCCGGCCCGGCGACCAGCAGGATCCGGTCCGCGTGGGAGGCGGCCAGGTGGAACCCGGCGTCGATCCCCGCCGGGGCGTCCAGGAGGACGAAGTCGAACCGATCCCGGCCGGACCGGAGCATGGCCCCAAAGGCCGCCGGGTCGATGGCCCCCGGGGGGCAGTTCATGGGCGCGGTCAGGAAGGAGAGGGTGGGGTAGTCCGGGTGGATGGCGGCCTGGTCCAGGGAATAGCCCCCCTGGCAGACCTCCAGAAAGGACAGCGCCGGGACTTGATCCAGGGCCAGGGAGATATCCAAATTCCGCAGTCCCACGTCGCAGTCCAGACACAGCACCCGCCGCCCGTCCTGGGCCAGGGCGGTGGCCAGTCCGGCGCAGACGGACGTTTTACCCGTCCCGCCCTTTCCGGACAGGATGGCGATCACTTCTCCCATCCTCCACAGCCTCCCTTGCGTATGGAACCATTATAATGAAATAGTCCACAAAATGCAAGTGCAAATCCGGGTAAAATTGCAAAAATTTCATCAGATTGAACAATTCTTTTTTTCACCCCATGCCGCCGCCCCGGCAAAAGGGCGTGTCTGTGGGGAAAACAGAGGGCGGAGGGCACATTCATAAAATTTTTACGAAAAATCCACATTTGCCTCTTGCAATTTGGAAGGAATTGGGCTAGAATATATTAGCACTCAGGAAAAAAGAGTGCTAATCCCGTGGTAGATATAAGCGGGCGATGAGCCTGCGGTCTAAATACTTTTGTATGGAGGAATCAAGCATGAAACTCAAACCCATGGCGGACAATGTGCTGCTCAAGCAGTCCGACGCCCAGGAGACCACCGTTTCCGGCATCATCCTGGCCACCACCAACAAGGAAAAGCCCGCGATCTATGAGGTCGTCTCTGTGGGTCCCGGCACCAAGGACGTGACCATGACCGTCAAGGCCGGGGACAAGGTCGTCGTCGGCAAGTACACCGGCAGCGAGATCAAGCTGGACGGCGAGGAATACAAATTCGTCAAGCAGGATGACATCCTGGCCATCGTGACTGAGTAAGAGGAGGAATTGACATGGCAAAAATGATCGTTTATGGGGAAGACGCCCGCAAGAAGCTGCAATCCGGCATTGACCAGTTGGCCAATACCGTCAACGTGACCCTGGGTCCCAAGGGCCGGAACGTGGTCCTGGGCAAGAAGTACGGCGCGCCGCTGATCACCAACGACGGCGTGACCATCGCCAAGGAGATCGAGCTGGAGGACCCCTTTGAGAACATGGGCGCCCAGTTGATCCGGGAAGTCGCCACCAAGACCAACGACGTGGCCGGCGACGGCACCACCACCGCCACCCTCCTGGCCCAGGCCATCACCCGGGAGGGGCTGAAGAACCTGTCCGCCGGGGCCAACCCCATGGTCATGCGCAAGGGCATCGAGAAGGCCGTGGCCGCCGCCGTGGAATCCATCAAGAAGCACTCCGTCCCCGTCCACGGGTCTGACGACATCGCCCGGGTCGGCACCGTCTCCTCCGGCGACGAGAGCGTCGGCAAGCTGATCGCCGAGGCCATGGAGAAGGTGGGCACCGAGGGCGTCATCACCATCGAGGAGTCCAAGACCGCCGA
>CANQQO010000030.1 GCA_947625965.1 uncultured Oscillospiraceae bacterium | reverse complement strand
CTTAGGCCGACTTCTTTGGGTACTTTCTTGCTCGGGGCAAGAAAGTACCTCCCCCGGAAGGGGTCGGGGGAGCACCCGCAAAGATAAATGCACCAAAATAAAAAGGCACAGGCTTCCGACAAGCCTCTCAGAGCGCCCCCGATACCAGGCTGGTGGCAAGGGTAACGACACCCACCATCTATCGCGCCCGCAAGAACGATACCGAGCGAGCCCGGGAGGTGTAACGATTCCCACCAGGCCCGCGCACGCTTTGACTGCGGCGGCACGCCGCCGATACCGGGCAAAAGGAATCGGGTAACGACCCCAGAGCGCTCCATGCGTCTTGACAACGCCCGCTCGCCGTGCATATAATAGTCGGAGGCGATTTTTATGGCTATTGTACAGACGGATGTGCCGATCACTTCGGACAGATGCGACCAGATGATCCAGGACCTGGTCAAGACCTACCCCTTCTGCCGGACGGAGGTCATCGGCACGACCGTGTTCCAAAGACCGCTGCGGACCTTCGTGGTGGGCAGCGGCCCACGAAAGGTGATCTTTTCCGCCGCGCATCACGCCAATGAGTGGATCACAACCCTGGTCCTGCTGAAATACGGCGAGGACCTGGCGCGGGCCATTTTGGAGGGCGGAGGCGTCTTCGGGGTGCCGGGCGCCACATTGGATTCCTCCGTCACCATTTATATGGTCCCAATGGTGGACCCGGACGGGGTGGACCTGGTCACGGGAGCCATTCCCGAAGGGACCGTGCCCTACGAAAACGCAAAAAGCATGGCCCAGAATTACCCCGCCATCCCCTTCCCCTTGGGCTGGAAGGCCAATCTGCTGGGGGTGGACCTAAATCTCAATTATCCCGCCGGATGGCTCCAGGCCCGGGAGATCAAATTCGCCCAGGGCTTCACCCGCCCCGGACCCCGGGACTACGTGGGCCGGGCCCCCCTGGGTCAGTTGGAGACCCGGGCCATGGCCGGCTATACCGAGTACATCGACCCCGCGCTGGTCCTGGCCCTCCACAGCCAGGGGAAGGAGATCTATTGGCAGTTCGGTTCGATCCCGGTCCCCGGGGCCCGGGAGCTGGGGGAGCAGATGGCCGCCGCCAGCGGCTATACCCTGGCGGACACCCCTTACAATTCCAGCTTCGCCGGGTATAAGGACTGGTTCATCCAGGAATTTCAAAAGCCCGGCTATACCATCGAGGTGGGCCAGGGCGTCAACCCCCTGCCATTGTCCCAGTTCGACGAGATCTACCAGGACTGCCTGGGCATCCTGACCCTGGCCGCCCTGGGCGGGGCCTATTCCGCTCCGTAAAACACCGGCGTCAGATCTCCCCGGCGCATCGGCCCCTCCAGCCGGAGGGCCAAGCCCGGGAGATAGCCCGCCAGGTATTCCCGGACCCGGGCCGGAAGCTCCCGGCAAAGGCGGTCCAGCCCCCGGTCCAGCGCCCCCGGACGGGCCAAAGCCGTCGCCAGGGCCTCCAGGTCCTCCCCCGCCAGGGGCAGAGGGCCCGGGGAAAGCAGCGCCCTGCCCAGGCCGTGGAGCAGGGGCTTCTCCGCCAGATTTTCCGGCGGGCCTCCCAGACCCAGGGAGGTGTCCCAGCAGGCCGCCAGCTCCTCCGGGGAAAAGGCGGCCAAAAACTGATTTTCCAGCCACAGCCGGTCCAGATACGCCCGGACCCAGTCCACGCCCAGCAGCTCCCCCGGCGGGGGCAGGAGGGGCGCATAGTCCGGCTCCGGGGGCCGGAGATGGGCGAACAGCTCCGGCTCATAGCCGCGAAGAAATGCCTCGATCTCCGTCAGGGCCCCAAAGAGGCCCCCGTCCTCCGGGGCCGTGGCCCGGACCAGCCGGAGCAGGTCCCAGACCTCCCGCTCCCGCCGGCGGAGGATCGCCAGCCCATGGGCATAGCTCTGGGCTGGGTCGGGGCCGGGGGAGAGGGACAGGGTGTATTCCAGGGATGTTAGAAGCTCCCTGGCCGTTTCGGTCCTGAGGGAGGTGTCCCCCGCACGGCCCCGGGACTGGAGGTAGGCTTGGACCCGGTCCGCCAGCAGAAGGTAAGCCCCGGCGGCGGCCGGGGTCAGTTCTTGGTTCAATAGATTCCCTCCTCAAAAGAAATCGCCCCGCCATTTCGGGCCCAGCGGCACAGCTCCTCCAGGGACAGCCCGCACAGCAGCTCCGCCGAGCCCTCCGCCGGGCCGTTGAAGACCTTCACCATGTATTCGATGAGCTCCTCGTCGGAGAATTGGTCCAGGGATTCGGTCTTGTAGTAGTAGAAGGCGTCCTGCAGGTCCCCCAGGACCGTGGGGAAGCTCTCCCGGTCCACGTAGGGGGAGTCACAGAAGGCCCGGGCCAGCTTGGGCAGGACCCCGCCCCCCAGCTCCACCCGTCCGGCGTTTTGCAGGGCGGGACGGCGCAGCTCCAGCAGGGAGGACACGTCCTCCTCCGTCAAAACCAGACCGTGGCCCGCCAGCAGGCCCGACAGGGAGCGAAGCTCCCGCCGGGCAAGCTGCTCCTGATAGATCTCCAAAGCGTTTTCCATGGTTTTTTCCCTCCTTTTCCCTTCTAATCTTACCAGGTTTCCAAAAAAGAACAAGTCTTGTAAAATAACGGGTTTTGTGCTATAATAGTTCCAGCGAAAAAGGAGGGACGGGCTATGAAAAATCCGGTGGTCTTGCCCGAGGGGTATTCCGAGCGCTTCCGCGTGGACCTGGCAAAGGACAGGAAGCTCTTTTGGCTGGTCAACGGGCTGAGCGCGGGCATCGCGCTGGTCCTGGCGATAGCGGGGTGCGCGGTCGTCTCCCCGGCGGCTCTGTTTGACATGGAGGCGGGGCTGGGGCCCTATGCCCTCCGATTCGGCGTGCTGCTGGTGGGAATGATCGTCTACATCATTCTCCACGAGGCGGTCCACGGGGTCTGTATGCACTATTTCAGCGATGCCAAGGTCCACTACGGCTTCAAGGGCGCCTACGCCTTCGCCGGCAGCGAGGGGTATTTTTATAAAAGGCCCTACCTCATCATCGCCCTGGCGCCGGTGGTGGTCTGGGGGATCGTGCTGTTGGTCTTGAATTGCTTCACCTCACCGGAGTGGTTCTGGGTGGTGTACTGGATCCAGATCTGCAATCTCTCCGGCGCCGCGGGGGATTTCTACGTGGCCTGGAAATTCTGGAAGCTGCCAGAGGACATCCTGGTCCAGGACGACGGCTCCTCCATGCGGGTCTACGGAAGGGAATAACGCCCCCGCCGCAAAATAACGCCGCCCCCGGAGCTTTCCTCCGGGGGCGTATTTTATGGTGTATTTTATCATGTAAGGATCAGCTCGGCGATCTGGACCGCGTTTGTCGCGGCGCCCTTTCGAATCTGATCTCCGCAGCACCACAGGGCGATCCCGTTGGGGTCCGTCAGATCCGGCCGGATACGGCCCACATACACCAGATCCTGATCGGAGGTGTCCAGGGGCATGGGATACTTCTTCGCCCCCAGATCGTCCACCAGCCGGCACCCCGGCGCGGCGGCGATGGCGGCCCTCGCCGCCTCCACCGTCACCGGAGCGTCAAAATGACAGCTCACAGAAATGGAGTGGCTCCTGACCACCGGCACCCGGACACAGGTGCAGCTCACCTTCAGCTCCGGCAGGTGCATGATCTTCCGGCCCTCGTTCTGCATCTTCATTTCCTCGCTGGTGTAGCCTAAATACTGCTCCGACCCGATCTGGGGGATCAGATTGAACGCGATCTGATAGGGAAAGACCTTGGGCTGGATCTCCTCCCCCCGCTCCAGGGCCCCCACCTGGGCCGCCAGCTCCAGGGGCCCCTCGGCCCCCGCGCCGGACACCGCCTGATAGGTGGAGGCCGTCATGGTCCGAATGGGGGACAGGGCGTTCAGGGCGTTCACCGCCGTGACCGTGATGATGGTGGAGCAGTTGGGATTGGCCAAAATGCCCTTGTGGAGCTTAACATCCCCCGGATTCACCTCCGGCACCACCAGGGGCACGTCCGGGTCCAGCCGGAAAGCGGAGGAATTGTCCACAAAGACCGCCCCCGCCGCCAGGATCGCCGGGGCCATGGCCTTGGCCACGTCGTTTTCCGCCGCGCCCAGGACGAGGTCCACCCCCCGGAACGCCGCCGGAGCGGCCTCCTGGATGGTCACCGCCTCCCCCCGGAAGGGGAGGGTCTTCCCGGCGCTCCGGCCGCTGGCCAGGGGCACCAGCTTCCCCACGGGGAAGTTCCGTTCCTCCAGGATCTTCAGCATTTCCCGCCCCACGGCGCCGGTGGCGCCCAGAACGGCAACGGTGTACTGCTTCATTACGTTCCCTCCAAATCAAATGGCAAAGCTCTCATAGAGCACCTGAATGGCCCGGGCAAAGTCCCGGTTATCCACGCCCAGGATGATGTTCAGCTCATCCGGGCTCTGGTTGATGATGCGGATATTGATGCCCGCCCGGCCCAGGGCTCCGAAGAGCTTGCCGCAGATGCCGGGCCGAAAGGCCATCTGCCGGCCCACGGCGGCCACAATGGCGATCTGGTCGTAGACCACCAGGGAGTCGGGCTTGACCTCCTGCTGGATCTCCGCCAGGATCGGGTACAGGCTGGCGGCGATGGCCTCCGTGGGCACCACCACGGAGACATTGTCGATGCCGCTGGGGGTGTAGTCGATGGAGATGTTGTGCCGCTCAAAGACGGACAAGATCCGCCGCAGGACCCCCACCTGGTTGCTCATGCCCCGCTTGGTCAGGGAGACAATGGAAAAATCCTTCCGCCCGGTGATGCCGGTGATGAACCGGTCCGGGTCCGCGTCGGAGTCGAACCGCTCCCGGATCATGGTGCCGGGGTCGTTGGGGGCGTTGGTGTTGCGGATGTTCAGGGGGATGTTCTTCTCCCGGACCGGATAGATGGCCCCCTCGTGGAGGACCTGGGCGCCGGAATAGCTCAGCTCCCGGAGCTCGTCGTAGGTCACCTCGGGGATGGGCTGGGGGTCCTTGACGATCTGGGGGTCGGCCATGAGGATGCCGGACACGTCGGTCCAGTTCTCGTAGACCTCCGCGTCCAGGGCCGCCGCCGCCAGGGAGCCGGTGATGTCGCTGCCGCCCCGGGGGAAGGTGCGGATGTGGCCGTCGGGCATCAGCCCGTAGAAGCCCGGGGTCACCACGCCCCTGCCGCTGACCATGGCCCGGAGGGCGGAATAGGACCGGGCCTTATCCACCTCGCCGTCCAGGGTGAACTTCACCCAGTCCACCGCGTCGATGAACTGGAAGTCCAGGTAGGCGGCCATAAGCTTGGCGGAGAAATACTCCCCCCGGCTGACCAGCTCGTCCTGGGTCACGGACCGGGCGTCCAGCCGCTGCTTCAGCGCGGCGAATTCCTCCTCCAGGGGCAGGTCGATGCCCAGCTCATCCCGGATGGCGATATAGCGGGAGGAGACCATTTCCAGCACCCCGGTGCAGTCCACGCCGTAGAGGGTGTGGGCGTAGCAGAGGTAGAGCAGGTCCGTGATCTTGTGGTCCTTCTTATTCCGCTTGCCGGCGGCGGAGACCACCACCACCCGGCGGGAGGGGTCGGACAGGAGAATGTCCCGGACCTTGCGGTACTGTTTGGCGTCGGCCATGGAGGTGCCGCCGAATTTTGTCACTTTCAGCAATGGGATCCCTTCCCTTTCTTTACTCCGGCAGGGCGGCGATAAACGCCTCCGGATTCTCCTTCAGCCAGCGGTGCATCTGGGCCACGGGCACCGGCTCGGTGACGGCGGCGCCGTCCCAGTTTTCCCGGGTCCGCTCCCTGGGCCAGCCGCCCCGGACGTAGTAGCGCATGGGCCTGTCGTTGGTCACGGGAACCTTGGGACCGTAGCCGCAGTAGAAGCCCCGGCCGCTCAGGAAGTCCACGCAGTCCTGCACCACATTATATGCGGTGGGATACCTGCCCGCTCCCTGGCCCAGGAAGCTCTGGCGGCCGGAGGTGCTGCCCACCAGGGTGATGAGATTGTAATTTTCCGGCACGGCGGCCTCCGGGGCCCCCTGGGGGAACAGCTCCGGCTGGACGTAGGCGTGGTAGGCGCCCTCCTCGGCCTGGGCCCGGGAGATCAGCTTGCAGGTGTAGCCCCGGGCCCGGAACCGGGCCACGTCCTCCCCCCGAATTCGGCGAATGCCGGCGGCGGGGATGGCGGAGATGTCCAGGCTGACGCCAAAGGCGATGTTGGCCGAAACGATGAGCTTGTGCCAGGTGTCGATGCCGTCCACGTCGGTGGTGGGGTCGGCCTCGGCGTAGCCCAGGGCCTGGGTCTGGGCCAGGGCGTCCTCGTAGCTCAGGCCCCGGCGGGTCATGGCGTCCAAAATATAGTTGCAGGTGCCGTTCATGATGCCCCCCACGGACCGGACCGTCTCGATCCGCCGGACCCGCTCCAGCTCGGACAGCCATCCGATGCCGCCGCCTACGGAGGCGGTACACCGGAGCAGGGTCCCCTTCTCGAGGGTCAGGGGCAGCAGCTCGTCATAGAAGGTGGCGACCAGGGCCTTGTTGGCGGTGACCACGTTCTTGCCCGCCCGGATGGCGGCCAGAACGTATTCCCGGGCGGGATGGAGCCCGCCGATGGCCTCCACCACAGTGTCCACCGTGGGGTCCAGGAGAATGTCGTTAAAGTCGTGGGTGACCTTTGCGTCCGGCAGGGACAACGGCCGGCGGCACAGCACCCAGACCACCTGCATATCCGGCCTGGGACCCGTCAGCTCATAGACGCCCTGCCCCACGGTGCCAAAGCCAAGCAGGCCGATTCGCATAGGGGCTCCTCCATATCTTTTTTTCACTGGAATCGCGAAAACACTTGGGATTTTTTCTGAAACAGTATATCATACTCGGGCAAAAAATGCAATAGTGCCGCTTTGGCAAGTATTTTTCAATTCCCGCCCCGGTTTTGTGCAAAGGGGCGGAACCGGGCCGACCCCGCTCCGGGTGGAATTTCCCGGCGGGAAGGCCCGCAAAACCGAAGTTCCCCCTTGAAAAAAAGGAAAAACGCGGTATAATAACGGTAGAAGCTGGAAGGGAGGGTCCTGAATATGAAGCAAGAAAAAGCCGCTGTCCGCCTGGGCGCCCTTTTGGGGTGCGTTTTGTCCCTGTCCCATTTACTGGTCGCGTACCTGGACTACCGCCAGAAGAAGGTCAGCATTATGACCTTCATCCATCTGCTGAACGTCTGTTTCTCCATCCGGTTCGCCCTTCAAGAGCTGGAGGCGTAACGCTCCCCGCTCCAAAACCAACGGAAAAGCTCGGAAAAGCCAAACGGCCTTTCCGAGCTGAGGCTGTCAAAAACGAAGGTTTTTGACAGCCTCCCAAATGGGACCCGCTTCGCTGGGCTCCCATTTGGAGGGGATCGCAGGCTGAACCGCGCACTCGCCGGGGGCAAAGCCCCCGGCTCGCACACTCTCAGCCTGTAAGGTATTTTTTGCCAGGTACACGCCCTGGCAAAAAATGATTGAAATGGGTTTGCCGTCTGCGGACGGCAAACTCGAAAAGGCGATTTGAAAAGCTGAGCTCGGAAAAGCCGTTTGGCCTTTCCGAGCTTTTCTTATGGGCGGGTCTACCGTCCGTCCAGGATCTCCCGCCACGCCTCATCGTCGATCTCTTCTCTTTTGAAAAAGCGGCGGCGGTCCTCCTCCGTGATGGGCCGGAGGACCCTGCATGGGTTCCCGGCCGCCACCACCATCTCCGGAAGGTCCGAGGTGACTACGCTGCCCGCCCCGATCACCGTATTGCCGCCGATCCGGACCCCGGGCAGAATGGTGACGCTGCCGCCGACCCATACATTGCTGCCGATGACGACGGGTCTTCCGTATTCATAGCCGCTCTTTCTGGTGTCCGGGTGGACCGGATGCCCCGCCGTGTAGATGGAAACATTGGGGCCGAACAGACAGTCGTCCCCGATCTCGATCGGCGCCACGTCGATCAGCACGCAGTTGTAATTGGCGAAGAAATTCCTGCCGATGCGGATGTGGGTCCCATATTCGCAGTAAAAGGGCGGGATCACAAAGACGCCCTGGGAATGGGGGAGCACCTCCTTCGCCGCCAGAGCGATCTGGTCGTATTCCCAGCGGTCCAGGCCGTTCAGCTTTTTCAGCTTTTTCTTGCACTCCGCCATTTCCGCGAAGACCTGTTCGTCGGCGACGTAGACCATGCCTCTGTCCCGGCGCTCTCCGTTCGTCATATCCGATCTCTCCTTTTTGCCTTCTCCGGCGGCCCTTCAATCCAGGCGGTCCGAGAAGACCGGCGTAAACTTCGGCGCGCCGTACCGCTTTACGAATCGGGCGCACTTGACCAGGAAGGCGTAGTACACCCTCCGGCCGCACCCCAACAGCGTCTCGGCGTTGCCCTGGCCCTTGGCAAGGACCACATCCGCCCGGCGGAAGGCGGCCCCGGCCTCCTCCCCCAGCAGCTCCGGCACGATCCCGGCGATGTTGCTGCCGCTGTCGATCACCGGGAAGGGGATCCCCACCTCGGCGGCGTCCGCCCGGGTGGCGTCGTTCTGGGCGATCCCGCCGCGAACGCAGAAGGTGATCCGAAGCCCCGGATAGGCCCCGGCGATGAGCTCCGCCAGGACCCGGTCAAAGCCGATCTCCCCGGCGTTGTCCGTCAGGTACAGCAGCTCCCCGCCCCGGGCCAGGTCCGCCAAAAAGCGGCCGTAGCAGTCCCGGTCCAGCTCCATTTTCAGGGCCGAGCGCAGCATCTCGTCCAGAATATCGAAGCTGACCTCCCCGTACAGGGCGGAAAAATCCAGATAATTTCCCAATATCGACAGCTTCAGCCCCGCCAGGATGGGGTCCTCCGCCTGCCGCGCCGCCGCCCGGAGCGCGTCCAGCCGGGAGAGCACGTAGGCGTTGGCCTCCGCCTTCTCCCGGGCAAACCGGTCCTGGCCCAGGTGATAGTGCCGATCATAAAGCTCCGCGATCCGCGGCCCGAACCAGGGGGAGCTGACCTCCTTCGGCGACGACGCCAGCAATGCCATCAAGTCCCTGGCAAAGGCGGTGGCCTGCTCCTCGGTCCCCAGGTCCCGGGCGGTCTGGAGGTTCCGCCGGAGCAGGCACAGGATGCACTCCGTGTCCAGGGGGATCATACCGTCCTCAGCTTGACCACGATCTTCCGATAGTCGTGGGGCTCGTCCAGGTGGACGCTGGGCATATGGGCGTCCTCGGGGTAGACCACATAGCAGTAACCCTCGTGGATGTCCATGAAGTCGCAGCGGCCGGTGTACATTCCCTTGTCCTTGACGGTGTTGAACTCCCCGGCAGGGGTCAAGGTCTCGGTGGGGGCCCAGCCGACGGTCTCCATGCCCTTGACGATGTACTGGATGTCCAGGTAGTCGTGATGGACCTCCAGCTCCTGGGTGGCGGCGTCCTTGGTGGTCCCCTTTTGGACCATGACCCGGCCTCCATTGGACAGGGGATAGGTGGCGGGCTCCAGGCTTTCCAGCCCCGCCACCAGCTTCATGGCCTCTTCCAGGCCGGGGATGATGGGGGCATACCGCCCCAGGTCCTTCCACGGGCAGACGATCATAGCGTATCCATCCTTTATAAATATAGAGTAGTAGTTTTTTATGACCCTCTCCAAGGTCACAGGCGCGGCAAGGGACGCCGGAGGATCGGGCCCCTGCCACGTTATACGATCAACGATCTTTCTTGATTTCATTAAACGCGATAATAAAACCAATAACAAACATACCGATAAAGAATAAAGCTACAACCCAATCTTTTGTTCCATCGAGATAGGAAAGGGCTTGAGAGTATCCACCACCACTGCCAGTCGTACAGGCAATCACCCATCCATCAAAGCCTATGACACCAGCCAACAGCAAAACACATCCAAAAATAAACTTTTTCACAGTCAATTACCTCCGCAATATAATCAAGAATGATATTCGTTTCTCTTGTCCGAAAATTCTAAAGATTCTTTACTCGTGCCATGATTCCACCTCAAATCTCGATTTACCGGGCAGATATATCCATCCTCCAATCGATCATACCACAAAATCGTGAATAAATCTACCGCTATCACCTCGGCACACATTTTACACCGCAAAGGCACACTTTTGGGTTTTCCTCGGCTTTGTATCAAACTCCGCAAGATGATCTCTATGTTTCTTGCGACTTTGATACAAAAAGATATTTTATTTGTATAATCCAAAATGTTTTGCTATTGCATCGCAGACTTCTTCTTTGGTATCTACCCCATTATCTTCTCTGACGATCGTGAAAAAGCCGCTGTCAGCGAATTCATCATAGTGCTTTTGGCTATTGATAAGGGCAAGTCCGCGCCGATAGTTTTCCATAACGGCTTCGGGATCATCGCAGGTTTTGATCACATCCAAGATAAATTGCTTTTCCGGATCGTTTCGGTCAAAGAAGCGATCCACGCTCATGGCTTGCGGGCAGAGCATAACGGCAACGTGGTTATAATCGGATATTTCTTTTAGTACGTCAATCGGAATATTGGTATCCACGATCACTTTCTGATCTCTTGATATTGAAATCAACTCGACCACTTCAAATTCCGCGGCTTCTCTCCCTACGCCCAGCATCCATCGCTCATATTCTTCCGGAGAGCGCGTCACAAAATCTTTCCAATCGGTAAGATGATTGAGATAACAAATATCCGGCTGTAAATCGGGCGTTGCCACTCTATCAGATACTGCACTGTGATAGTTTTCTCCGCAAAAGATCATGTCAAATTTGTCGGCAAGCATTTTTACCGTTGTTGACTTTCCGGCATAGGCTGTCCCTGTGATAAAATATACGTTTTTCAGATAGTGCTTAAGAATGTTGTTCGCAATATTCATTGTTGATCGCCTCCGCAAAACGCTTTTTCGTTCTTTTCTCGTCTTTGTATCAAACTCTGCAAAATGATATCTATGTTCCTTGCGGTTTTGATGCAAACAGAAGGTCTTGCCATGCCGGCAAAAAGGGGTTCTTTTTTATCTCTTCGTAAGGATATGCCAAATGTCGTTTCCTGTAAAACCGCATTTTCGATATAAGCTTTCCGGATGAGAGGAATCATGGATTTTTCCCGAAACCGTTGCAAACCTTGCGATATTTTGCATTTTAGAAAGCAAATAATTTACTGTGACCTGCCCGTATCCACGTCTTCGATATTGGGGAAGGACTTGTATCCACTCTAAGATCAATTCGCCGATCTCTTTGTCATAATCAGCGATACCACCCGCGATGATCGTTCCCGTTCCCCTTTCTTTCAGCAGGATCCATAAATCGGGGCAGTAAACGGGCGTCCGACGATAGCTCTCTATTTGCTCGACAGTGACGCTCAGATCCGCGTAACTGGCATTGATGAGCCGAACAAATTCATATGTCGAAAATTCGCCGGAAACGATCTCGATCTCTTGTGGGGTCCGGTTTTGAATCTTTTTTAGATCGTGATATAATCGAAAATACGGCTCGTCGCTGTAATCAGGGAACAAACCGGCGGCCATATCCCTTTCATGAACTATTTTTATATTGGAAGGAACCGCCATTTTTTGATGCTTCCAATAAGGAATACTGGTCGTTCCGCAAGGGTCCTCCAAGTAGCTTTGTAACGAAAGCATGATATCCCCCTGTATCCAAGTCCGCGGGGCCCCGCCGGAAGGGCCAAAGACGATCTCTTAGTCAAATAGCGGGATCAGGTCCTCAAATTTCTCGATCTTCGCGTCGAAGGTCTCCGGCCTTCCAAAGCCGTAGGCCGCCCAGACAAAGGGGATCCCCGCCTCCCGGGCCGCCTCCAGGTCCAACTGGGTGTCGCCGATATAGGCGGCGCCGCTGATGGCGTACCGCTCCATCAGCGTCCGAATGGTCCTTCCCTTGGAGGTCCGGGTCTGGCCGTAGCACAGGCAGCCGCTGAACAGCCGGGCCGCCCCCAGCTTCTCCAGGCACAGCTCCGGATACCCCTCCTCACTGTTGCTGACCAAAAACAGCCGGTGGCTCCGGGACAGCGCCTCCAGAGTCCGCCCCACCCCGGGATAGCCGGGACAGCCCGCCGCCCGCAGGTTCCGCTCCCCGGAGGCCATGCACCTTCGCATCAGCGGATACCGCTCCGCCTCCGGCAGGCCGGGGAAGATCCGGTCGGCGATGTCCCGGTCCACCATGCCGAAGAGGGGCCGCAGCGTCTGCGCCGTCACAAACAGCCCCTCCCGCCCCTCGGCGGCCAGGAGGCGGTTGTACCCCTCCGCCAGCACGGCCCGGGTGTCCCAGAGGGTGCCGTCGATGTCGAAGATCAGAGATTCCGCCCTCATACGCAGGCAGCCGCTCCATCCAGGTGCCGCTGGATCCGGCTGAGGATCATTTCCAGGGCCACATAGTTTTTCCCGCCCTCGGGCACCACCAGATTGGCGTACTTCTTGCTGGGCTCCACGTATTTTTCGTGCATGGGCTTGACGGTGGTCTGGTACTGGTCCAGCACGGACTCCAGGGTCCTGCCCCGCTTGTTTACGTCCCGCTTGATCCGGCGGCACAGCCGGATATCCGCGTCGGTGTCCACGAAGATCCGCACGTCCATCAACTCCCGCAGGGCCGGGTCCTCAAAGATCAGGATTCCCTCCACAATGATCACCGGCTCCGGCACGATGTGGATCGTCTCCTCGCTCCGGTTGTGGACGGTGAAATCGTAGACCGGGCAGTCGATGGCCTTTCCCTGGCGGAGCTGCTTCAACTGGCTGACCATCAGATCCGTGTCGAAGGCGGCGGGCTCGTCGTAGTTGAGCCGGCATCGCTCCTCGTAGGTCAGGTCGTCGTGGCGCTTGTAGTAGTTGTCGTGACTGATGACGGTCACGGCCTCGCCAAAGCGCTGGATGATGTTTTTCATCAGCGTCGTCTTGCCGCTGCCGCTGCCGCCGGCGATGCCGATGACCAGAATGTTGTCCATGGCGCGTCCTCCTCTGTTTGGGCGGCGCCGCTTCCCGCGCGGCGCGGCCTTATATCTCTCCCGCCCGGAGTAATCGGGCGGATAGCTCCAAGCTCTCCCGGGTCATGCTGCTGTTTTCCAGAAGCACCTCCCCGGGCCCGTCGTACAGCAGTCCCTCCCGGGCCAACCGCCGCTGGGTCTGGGCGGCGGTGCCCACGCCGCCGTCGAAAAGGGCGGTCCCGGGCAGCAGCCGCCCGATGACCCGGGACGCGAAGGGAAAGTGGGTACACCCCAGCACCAGCGCGTCCAGCTTCCCGGCGTAGGGCTCCAGAATGGGCCGCAGCAGGGCCTCCGCCGCCTCCGACTCTCCCAGGCCGGCCTCCACAAGTTCCACCAGTCCGGGGGCGCAGATGGGCTCCACCTGGCACTCCCCGCCGAACCGGTCCATAAGCCCGGCGAATTTTTCCTCCCGGAGGGTCAGCTCCGTAGCCATGACCCCCACCCGGCCCCCGGGGAATCGGTCGGCGGCGGGCTTCAGTGCGGGCTCCATGCCCACTACGATCCGCCCCGGATACGCCTCCCGCAGCGCCCCGATGGCGGCGGAGGTGGCGGTATTGCAGGCCACCACCAGCGCCTTGATCCCCCGCTCCATCAACATTCCCGCGGCGGCCAGGGTCAGATCCCGGACCTCCGAGGTTGGCCGTCCCCCATAGGGGGCGTTGGCGGAGTCGCCATAATAGAGGTATCGCTCCTGCGGCATGATCTCCAAAAGCCGCCTCAGTACGCTGATGCCCCCCAGCCCGGAGTCAAACACGGCAATATATCGCTCTTTCACAGCCCATCCTCCGCCGATTTCAAAGGTACTTCTATTCTATCAAATCTTCCCCCCACTTGCAATGCCCCCGCCGCTTTTTTGGCAAATTTGCCACTGTGGATTGACAAGGGAAGCCGGCCATGGTAGAATCAAAGCGGACAGGAGGCGGCGTCATGGATTCCTTTTCCCAGCGCATTTACGCCCTGGTCCGCCGCGTTCCGGCGGGCAAGGTCGCGACCTACGGTCAGTTGGCATCGCTGTCCGGCGCGCCCCGCTCCGCCCGGGCCGTGGGCACGGTCCTGGCCGCCTGCCGTGACCCGTCGGTGCCCTGCCACCGGGTCGTGGACCGTCTGGGCGGCGTCAAGCCCGCCTTTGACACCTTCGCCCCCGGCACCCAGCGCGCCCTTCTGGAATCCGAGGGCGTGACCTTCACCCGGGCAGGCCGCGTAGATCTGGCCGCCCATCTCTGGCATCCGCGGGACGGCGGATAATTCCCTCTTGATTTTCTCCGGCATATCCGATAAAATAATGTCAGCCGGCCCCTGCCGGCGTCCTCATGCGGGCATGGTGGAATTGGTAGACTCGGTGGATTTAGGTTCCACTGCTAAAAGCGTGCAGGTTCGAGTCCTGTTGCCCGCACCACGTCGTCGCAAGCTCCATATCGCTTGCGGCGACATTTTATGCCAAAGGCATAAAATGCCACCTCGCGCTCATTCCGCTGCTCCTCCTCTCCGAAACGGGGCACGCGCAAGTCGCCTGTTCGCTTGCAAGCGCGCTCACGACGGCTTCGTTGCGCTACCACCCCGTTTCGGGTCCGCGCCTGCGGCGCGGGAGTTCAAATCCCTCTATAAAATGCCGAAAAAATCTTTTTTAATGTGGTTAGACAAACCCATATAATCCGAACCCGTTTCCTGTGAGAGATTGGTTCGGATTATTGTTTTTCTTCGACCGGTACGAGGCAACTCACTTTCGCAACGGAGCGAAAAAACAGTCAACGTCCAAAACACGAGGACCGCAAAGCACCACCAATCACAGCATAAGTTGACTGCCGCCCCGTTTCCGAGGCGGCAGTCGCTATTTAGGAGGTTGTGAAATAAAACGTTTTAGGGATGCGAATCATTTCCGCTTGCGCTTCTGAACCACGAGGAAGCCAGCCGCAGCAGCGGACAGGACCATCATGGACAGCAGCAGAGCAACGGGTGTTTCATCGCCGGTCTTGGGGGTATCGTCTTTGCTGGGCTGCGAAGCAGTGCTGCCAGGCTTATTGCCATCCGTAGCGGCAGGGCCGGTAGGCGGCGTGGTGGGCAGCTCCACGGGAGGAACAATGGGAACATCGGGACCAGGCTCGGTCGGGATTTCAATTTCCACATCGTTCACGTCGGGATCCTCCTCACTGGGAGCACCCTCGGCAGCGGGATCGCCGTCCTCAGTGGTGGCCAAACGGATAATCTTGCCGTCCAGCTTAGACTCATTGGCCTCGTCATAGGTGAACACCAACTCGGCAACAGGTCCGGTGTAGCTGTTCTCAGTGGCGAAAGCAATGATAACCTTGCCAGCTTCCTTTTCATTGTGCGCAAACACAGGCACCTTGGCATTGACAGACTCCAGGGTCAGCAGCGTCGCATCATATGTGACGGTGGTCAGACCGTTCGTGGAGTCAATCGCGTAGACGGGGAGGGTGATGGCGTTCTTCTCAGTGTCAACGATGTCGTGATCCTTCTCCTCACCGGAGCTGGGATTCTCGGCAGTGATGGCATTGAGGGAGCCGCCAGCCGGGGCCGTCTTCGTGCTGGTGCTGGGAGTGTAACGGGTCATGCGCATCGGGGCATCGGCAGCTTCCTCCACAATGGCGGCAGCCTCAGCGCTCATGGGAGCCGCCGCGTCGGCGATGGCGTCAACGGTGGTCTTTTCGGCCGCGGTCTTCTCCATCTTCACATTGGAGGCAAACTTCGTGAGTTCCTTGGGCATCTCATCAATGGAGTCAGTGCCGTCCTCATCAGGATAGAGGACCGTCAGGCAGGAGATGTTGGTATAGCCAGGAATTTCGCCAAGGTAATCAACATGGAGTGTGGCGCTCGATTGCTCCAAATCGATGTAGAACAACTGCGCCGCATCATCGCCACCATAGGCGATCACCAGGCCGTAGTTCACACCATCGTCCAGCAAGTCGATGGACAGAGCGGTGTCATCGTCGAAGGTCATATCCAGGTTACCGACCGTGCCCGTGGCTATGCCGTAGACCCAATCACTACCCTCATCATCCGCCGTAGGAATCCAAACAACCTGGTACAGCGCGTCGGCGTTCATGACAAAGAACATTTCGCAGAGGGCACCTTCGCCTTCGTCAACCGAACCGAAAATGGATGCGGTGGGTGCGTAGCCCGCAAGCGTAAGCGCGGAAGCGTAGGAAATGGCGCTAAGATTGGACAGGCCGAAGATGCTGCCTTCCTCAAGGTCAGTAAGCATATACATGCCTCTGCCGGAGAGTAAGCCCCAGGTGTTGTCAGCGTAGCTGTCAAACGGGATGTACATGGGATAGCCAAAGGCAGGCTTATCCTCAAGGCCCTCAACGTTCAGCATGGAACCGGGAATCGCAAAGGCCGTGGTCAGGTCAACAGGCGCATAGTAAACGGACATGCCATCCATGCTGCTCGCAATGTCGAAGTCACTCTCAGGAGCGATCTCATACATGGTCGCAGCACTTGCAGCAAAGTCGGAGTCGCTGCCGTAGAAGTGTCCGTCATGGAGACCGCCGCCGGAAAGGAACATTTCGGAGCTGCCAATGTCTGTCGTCGCGCCGATATTACTCAGCGGGATCTCCACCCAGGTGCCATCGTTTACCTGGGCAACAGCAGTAGCGGTTGTATCCAACTCAAACTTGGGCTTAACCGTTACCGTCACAGACGCGGACACGGGCTGGTTCTGATCGTTCTTCTCAACAGTCGTCGCGGTGATGGTCGCGGTGCCCTCACCAACAGCGGTGATCACACCATTTTCGACAGTGGCAACGCTGGCGTTGCTAGTGGTCCAGGTAACTGCGTCGCTGTTCTCGTACATCTTCACAGTGGCAGTCACGGTAGCGGTCGCGCCTTCATACAGGCTGATCTCCGTCTTGTCCAGCTTAATGGTAAGGTCGGTCAGCCGCGTGTGCTGGTAGTTCACAATGACGGGCCACACATCGTCCGGGAAGTAGGTGGTCGCCTTGACAGCCAGATCGTCAACGTCGATCAACTGTACCTTGGCCGCATCGTCCAGGCCGTCAATGTAGCTGGACAGCACCAGATACTCGGATTCGGTGTCATAGAACATGGAAGCGGTGCTTCTTCCGTCGCCAGCAGAGACGCCGGTCAGATTCACGCCTTCAACAACGCCCAGGTTCGCACGAGCCATCTTGCCGCCGTCATAGAAGTACAGGTCCCAAAGGTCGCCGCTTTCTGTAATGGCAAGAGCATGGTCGGCAACCCCGGAGGAAGCATTTGGATAAACCTCGGTGCCGAGGGAAGCAATGCAGGCAAAGTAGTCATTGCCAACATAGGTGCTCATATTCCAGCCTGTACCTTCATTATTCGCAGAGATGTCATAAGGCATACCAAGGAGGATCCAGTTCTCCTGCGGATAAGCGTAATAGTAACCATCCGCAATGAAGGTCTGAAGCTCAGCCGCGTCGGGGATACGGAAGTCAATAACGCCGAGGGTGGAGGAATTAAAGGTATCAGCATCCACCGCAACCAGCGCGGCGCCGGTATCGACGTACAGCGTATCACCAACCAGCGTGCCGCCAATGAAGCTGTCGCCGGCGGGCTCATTCACGATCTTCTTCCAATCCTTAGGATTCTGGACATTGTAATTGCCCCAGTAGGCGTTGCTGTCGGTGTCGAAGATCAGCGCGGACAGCTCGATGGAGGGCAGCGGCCCAACGGTCACGAGGCAGGTATCGGTAACGTTCGGGTCGACCTTAGCGGATACGGTGATGGTGGTCGTGCCAGTCGTCAGCGCGGTGATAAGACCGTTTTCGTCCACAGTGGCCACCGCTTCGTCGGAGGACTTCCACTCAACGCTCTTATCGGACAGATTCCAGGGCCCGATTTCGTAGTCCAGCGTGGCGGTACCAGTGACCAGCATGGAAAGGGTCTCGTTTTCCAACTCCAGCTTGCTCACCTCATCTGTGGGAGAGAAGTCCAGTCCGGAACCCATGGGAGGCACGACGAACATAGCGCTGGGATCAAAGAACAGCGTAGCACCCGCCTCATTGGCGTACTCAGCCGTATGCGCCTCAGGGTCAATGATCCAAAGGTGGTTACGCGTGGAGGAATCGCCAATGGACATATCTCCCATGTAGCTGTTTGCCAGATACAGCTTGCCCTGATTGTCGAAGAACAGGGAACCGCCGTACTCGCCGGTCAAACCGGTCAGGCGCTGAGAATCGGTAACTAGAATTTCCCCGTCCTCGATGGTCCAGGATACAAGGTAGTAGCTGTCATCCGTACCATAGAAGGTGCCATCGGGGGCGGCAGCGATGGAACGAATGTTGGCGCTGTCATCCACCTGGCCGACTTCCTTAGTCAAACCGGTCAGCGGATTGATCGACCAAACGGTGTTTTTATCATCATCGCCAACCGCGTAAATGAGCTTATCGGTGGCGCTGTAAGTCAGATCACGAATTTCCTCTGCGCCGTACCCTGTCAGGTCCGCGACCGTCTCGTAGACCTCCAGCTCTTGGATATTCGCAACGTAGAGCACACTGCCATCGGTAAAGAACACATAGTCATCAATAGCAACAGCGCCGGTAACAGTCATGTAACTCAGGCCAATGGGCTCGATTCCGGTATAGGTGCCGGAGGCATAGTTGACTGTCGCGGGATCGATCATCGACCAGGTATTGCCCAGCTCGGAAGCAACATCCGCGTCGGCAGGGATATAGCCGATCATTTTCCCGGTGTAATCCGGGTCCTCGCCGCCGTACTCAACGATGAAGGCATCCTCGTTGCCGGCATAGTCGCCAACCAGGATCATGCACTTGGAGCCGATACCGGCGTCGCCCACATCAAATTCATAGGTGACGGTGCCATCGGCATCCGCTTCCGGCGCCAGAACATCGGCATACGCCCGCACACCACTCCGGTTCAGAACCGCCAGGTAGGCGATGTTCATGTTGTCCTTCGCCTTGACCGTCAGGTCGCCGGTCATCAGGTCCTTGGACACGCCAAGCAGCTCCGGAGCGGTATTGTCGATCTTCATGGTGGTGGTCAGGAACGCGCCATCCCCCAGCAGAGGCAGAAGCGACTGGAATTCCTCAGCGGTGATGGTAAACGCTTCCTCCGTCACCTCATCGCCCTCAGTCTTCTCGGCCAGAATGGCATCCGTGAGATAGTACTCAGGAATCGCCACAAAGCTGACATTCAGGGTGTCGCCTTCCTCCAGACCCAGGCTGCTGATCCGCCGGTTTGCCGTCAGGGCAATGTCGGTGTTACTCCAGGAGCCGCCAATGTCAGTAGCGTGGAAGTAGGCGCTGGCGTTGTACTGGCCATAGCTGGTGGGATTGCCGCAGTACAAAACATTGCCGTCCCCATCCGTAATCAAAATACCCATGGTAGCGGCGTTACGGATCAGGGTAAAGCCGATCTGATAGAGGGTACTGCTGCTGTTGACAGCGGCCTTGTCGGCGGGGAAGGTATCCTCAACACCATAGGGGTTGCCAATCTGATAATAGGTATCGCCCTTGGGGTCGTTGATGGAAAGATAGTTCCATGCGGACGGAGTCGCCGCATAGGGAGGCAGCTCGTCGCCGTAGAGCGCGTCCACCAGGCTGCCATGGTCGAACATGGAAGGATCGGACCAGCTACCATAGAAGCCCAGGATGGGAATGGAGTGGGTCACATCCAGCTCGCCCTCTTCGGTGGAAACGGGGCTCACATAGGTATAGCCTTCGACGTAAGCGCCCTTCTCATAAGCGCTCAGATCGCCGATGAGCTGCATCTTCACCGTGACCTCAACAGAGCCGCCCGCGGGAACGGTGAAGCCGGCGGTCTCCATGTGGCTGAGGATCAGATGCGCGTCATAAGTGGTGTACTTGCCATCGTTGTCCAGGTCGGCAACGGTCAGATCCAGGTCACTGCCGTCCCGGTTGCCCACGATGTAGTCCAGAAGGGCCTGGGCATCATCCGCGTCGGTGTCGCCGTCCTTGTCCACGTCGGCACTGATGCCGGCCTTGGGCACGAACTCCACGCCATCCACGAGGTAAACCACGTTGGCCAGCAGCGGGGTGGTGGTGGTGTCCAGATAGGTCACGCCGGCGTCGGTAAACAGCGCCTGGGTGAACAGATCGGTGGACAGGGTGTAGCTGTTGGTCTTGCCGTTGAGGTTGTTGACGGTGAAGGAGTACTCATAGGCGCCGGATTTCTCAGGATCGTCACCCAGCTCCACCTTTACCTTGCCGTCGGCATAGGAATCGGTGGCATCGGCGCCCATGAGAATATAGGACTGAGCCTGGACGGCATTGCCGATGTTGGCCAGGCCGGAACCCTGCCGGAGCACGGGATAATAGCCGGACATACCGCCGCCGTAGTCCTCATACATGGGAACAGCGGTGGACATCAGCAGACTCAGCGCCAGGGTCCGCAGATCCTTGCCGGTCTGGGTGTCGTAGCCGTTCTTCGCCAGGTACTGATTCACAACCGCCACCATACCAGTGACCTGGGGAGCGGCCATGGAAGTACCGGACATCACCTCATAAGCCTGTCCGCCGGCAATCGCGCCGTCGACGGAGTAGATATTGCCGCCAGGAGCGGTGATTTCAGGCTTCAGAGTCAGGGACTGGGGAACGCCCCAGGAAGAGTAATCGCTGATGGTGTAGTACTCGCTGTTAAAGGCGCCCGGCGAGACGGTGTCAACGATCTTCATGGTGCCGGTGACGGTAGTGCCGGAACCGGTGGGGCCATCTATGGACGCGCCGCCCGCGTTGGTCCACAACTGAAGGGAATCCGCCAGGGAGATGGAAACCACGGGGATATCGCCGGTGTAATCGCTCAGGTCCATGTTGATGGTGCCCGAAGCATTATTGGCAACGATCACCGCCTTCGCGCCGGCCTCATAACCGGTCTGGGCCTTCTCGGAGAAGTTCACGCCGTTGCCACGCCAGACGATCAAGATCTTATCTGTTACGTCGATGTTTGCAAGGGAGCCCGCTTCTCCATAACCGTCCACGAAAACGAAGGGATACTCGCCCGCGACGGTCATGATGGGGGGATTGGAATAGTCTCCGTCACCATCGCTCTCGTTGTAGAAAATGGGCTTGCCAAAGGCTTCCAGGTGCACGCTGGTAGCGCCGTCATTTTCAACAGAGGCAACGCCAAAGGAGTTGGTGAAAGAGCCGGGGGAGCCGCCAGTGTGGAAGCTCACGTCGTCGCCGTACATATAGCCGCCGTTGAGAGTCTCCGAGCCCCAAGCCAGGTCGGCCCAAGCGTAGTTGTTGCCGGTGGAAGTGACCAACACCAGGCCAGAGCCTTCCAGGCTGTCCAGCAGCGCCTGATACTCATCGGCGCTGTTGCTGAAGCCAGGAGCCGCGGAACCCAGGGACAGGTTGGCGGAATCGCAGCCCAGGAGGATGGCATCCTCGACGGCGGCAAAGTAGTCGGAGTCGTAAGCGCCGCCGCCCACGCCGAACACCTTCATGGTGATGATCTGCGCGTCGGGGGCAACGCCCTGAACGTAAACCGTGCTCAGCGCCGGCACAAAGCTGCTCCCGCTGGGGATGTAAGCGTTGGCCGCGGCGATACCGGAGACGTGGGAGCCATGCTCGCTTTGGGTATCATGATCGTGATCGGTGGTCAGGTTGCCATCGATATAGTTGAACGCGAAGGGAATCTTGCTGGTCTTGTACAGCTCGTCCGCAGTCAAGCTCTTCCGCTTTTCGTAAGCGTTCAGCTTCTCCAGCACACCGGCGATCTCGTCGGCGTCCAGCAAATCCAGGGAAGCCTTGTACTCCTCGGGAGACATCCCAGCCAGGCCGGCCTGATAGGCCAGAGAGTACTCAAAGCCGCTTTCGCTGAAAGACTGGTGATCGTCGTCGATACCGGTGTCGATAATGGCGATCCGCCGGCCGGCGCCGGTATAGCCATCGGCCCAAGCGACAGCGGAGCCGATCTGCGCGCCGGAGGTGGCCATGTTCGGATCATCGCCGCCCTTGCTCACCACGGCGGGCTCATAGCGAGTCTCCACCAGCACATCCTCAACGCCGGGCAGGGCCTTGATCGCTTCGATCTTGCCGTACTCCACGTTGGCGGAGATGATGTTGGCCGCCAGGGTGAGGTTCCAAACCACATCCAGCTCCGCCTTGCCGGTGGTAGCCGCGATGCGGTCCGCCATAACGTCCTGTTCGGCTTTCAGAGCATCCCGATAGGCCATCGCGGCGCTGTTGTTTGCAATGGACTTGGTGCTGAAGCCAGCCTCGATGGTGGACGCCTTCTCCAAAACGATGGAGACACGGACGACCTCATTTTCGTCGTATGTAGGCGTATCCACATCCTGTGAGTCCTCTCCGGTTGGGAGTCCGGCGGGGAGCTTCGCGTTGGGCACGTCATCCGTCTTGACGAAATCCAGGCTTTCCGATGTAGCCGGGGCGGCTTCTTCTGCCCGGGCCGGCATCGGGAATCCTGCAAGCATCGCCAAGACCAGCGCAAGTGCAATCCAACGTTTCATTGGTGCTTTTTTACTCATTAACGATCCTTCCTTTCTAGTCCTTCCGAACCAACGACGATGGCAAAAACGCGATTTTTATCGAACAAATATACGTATTTTCTCCCATTTCCGTATGATTTGCATAACAATTCCGCATTTTCGCCATATTCAGCCCGAGAATCCGTCAATCGCCTGGAAGCCCAGAAATTGGGAAATTCTCGCGTTTGAGGTCATTATAACAATCCGAAACACAATTGTCTAGAATTTTTTACAATTTCTTCATGGTTTATTTGGTAATATTGCACAGTTTACATATTTTCCGCGACTGTCTTTGATTCAAATACACATTATACACTCTGACCCCCCCCCGTGGAATATGTGGAAAACTGTATATTATGGAAACTTATTCCTAGTGAATATGCACAATTTTGATAACCAATCTTTTGTTCGACGGCGTGTATTTTCCTCGAAAAAATCTACATATTGAACAATAAAAAGCTATAAAATACAATATCTTGACCATAGACAGCGTCTTTGCGGCCAGAGGGAGGAAATCCCAGGCCGTTTTTCGATTTTCCGCGCCCATTTTGGGAATGAAAAACCGTGTATTTTGGGGGTTGTGCGCCCCAAAAATACACGGCGATGAATATTTGAATATTTTTTGGAAAATAGATGTCTGGAGACTATAAAAAATATACTTTCGGCTTTTTGGTGGAGAGAATTGAACTCGCGCAGTATTATTGGAACAATGGGGGATTTTACAAAATCAAAGCTTTATCAACATATGGCGCTAAAAACGGTTGATGCTGATTTTTCAGCCGGTCTAAAGCGGGAGCTTTTGAAGTCTCTTGGGGAGGAAACCTATGCTTATATGCAGGGAAATGAGGAATGGGAAAAACTGAAAAGAGAAGATTATGAATAATCCCAGCCCACACGACGGAGGGGGAGTTGTTTCAAAAGACTGTGCTCTTTTTTAAGGAGACGGTAGCTTTTTATTTCGGTGCGGGTATGATCGTGGGGGCATCCCAGGCCGTTTCGGGGAGTCTGTACCTTCTTATTTTGGTGCAATTGTAATTGTAAGTGCTCCCCCGACCCCTTCCGGGGGAGGTACTTTCTTGCCCCGAGCAAGAA